>NZ_JBIALO010000019.1:0-60355 GCF_042873595.1 Streptomyces sp. NPDC004629
CCGCCGCTGCCTCAAGCGCTACCTCGCCCGACGCCTCTACCGCCACCTCAACGCCGCCGCGGCTGAGTTGGGGGTTGACGGGACATAGAAGCTTCATTTGATCCGTAGCTTTGTAGAGATCGGTCAACGAGGGTCATACAGGCGGGAATTCGGTCTCTCAGGGTGGCTGCCGGTCATGGTCGGTTGCTGGGGTTGCTGTACTTCACTGCTGTACGCGACCCCGGCCTGCTCGCCTGTAGGGATGCCGCACACGGAAGCGCGTGACAGACGGCGGGCACCTTCGATGTGACCCATCCGAACCTCAGCCGACGACAGTCAGCCACGACGGCGGGTGCGCCGCCCGATCAGGCGCGCGTATGTCTCGCTGCACCCTCGCTGGCCTCAGCCACGCTGCCATGTCGTCGACCAGAGAAAGTTGCGTCGGCGGAAGCGCGGCGGTGAGACCTTGGGCGATGACCTCTTCGTCCCAAAGCAACTTGTGCAGGGCTACGGCCTTGGGCTGGTGTGCCTCTCACCTGTGCTGACGTCCATGCTCGTCCGCCGTTGTTCGTCGGTGTTGTCACGCAGTTAGACACTCACCTGGTGTGGATCTCGGTGAGCCGGATCAGCGCACGTCAGCTCAGTTCTCCGGGCGCAGCCGTAACCCTCCCAGTGTCACAGATCAACTCCAGTAGCCCAGGTCACAGCGGGGTGGGGGTGGTCACCTGTGGGTGCCGACCGTCAGCGTTGGTCAGATTCGCACGGCCCAGGGATGGCCCAAGCCCCACCTGGCTGATGCATTCCAAGCATCCCCACAGCCTCGGGACACGCAACAAGGTTGCGCTACTGTGGCGCGGTGAATCTCGAGTTGCCTGTGATCAGTCTCTTCTCCGGTGCGGGTGGCTTGGACTGCGCCGTGGAGCGCTGCGCCGAGCCGCCACTAACCCATGATGGCAGCGGATCACCACTTCGTGTTGCCGTGGCAACGGACTACGACGAGACAGCTCTGCAAACGCTCGCCCGAAACTTTCCTCACACTAAGGCGTTGTGCGGAGACATCCAGACCATGCCAACTCAAGAGATCTTGGAAGCAGGCGGACTGCAGCGTGGCGATGCCGCCCTGCTGATTGGCGGCCCTCCATGCACACCGTTCAGCAAGTCTGGCTTCTGGATTGAAGAGAAGCGGAACAGTGCCGACCCAAACGCCTCCCTGCTTGACGAATACGTTCGGGTGGTTCGTGAGAGTAAGCCTGAAGCGTTCATTCTAGAGAATGTTCAAGGGCTCACCTACAAGACACATAAAGCTCAGTTTGATCGCCTCATTGAGGGGTTGCGAGACGCAGGCTACAACCCTGCGTACAAGATCCTTCTTGCCGCAGAGCATGGCGTCCCTCAGCTCCGTCGAAGGGTTTTTGTCGTAGGGCGCAGGGATGGAAAAGAATTCCGCTTTCCTCAACCCACGCATTCCGGCGAATCAGAACGCGATCGTGTCGTCGATCATTCGAAGATCCCATTCGTCGGACTAAGGCAAGCATTCCAAGGGCTACCGAAAGAGCCAATCGACCTGAGCGATATCGTGGAAGGCACGTACGCCGATCTGGCTGCCGAAGTACCGCCGGGACAGAATTACCTATGGCACACTGACCGCTACGATGGACACAATGTCTTCAAGTGGCGGAGTCGGTACTGGACTTTTCTCCTGCGCGCAGAACCCGACCGTCCTTCCACAACACTTCAAGCGCAGCCGGGCCCCTGGGTAGGCCCCTTCCATTGGGAAAACATCCAGAACGGAAATGGCGAATCCCGCGCTCGCCGATTCACCGTTTCCGAGATGAAGCGCATCATGACTTTCCCTGACGAGTTTAAATTCGCAGGCGGGCGACGCGAAGTGCAGAGGCAAATCGGCAATGCCGTCCCAGTGGAGCTAGGGAAGGTTGTCGTTCGTGCCCTCATGGAGCAGATGGGGCATGTAGAACCCATGCTCGATACGGAAGAGCAAGCCTATAGTGGACAGCTTTCCCTGATCTAGCGCCTCCCGGGGGTGGGGTAAAAATGGGAATTCGAATCGACAAGCGAACAGCCGATTATGTACTGAGGGCAGCATTCGCTGAAGCCACGGAGGCGAGCGACCTTCCAGAGTACTGGATTCACCTCGCGCAGACCTTGCGCGAGGAGCAGGCCCCTCGGACCTACACGCCGGCCTTGTGCGTCGCCCTGCTGGCGAGATCATGCAACGAAGCCGTGGATCCGCTATCCATCAAGGATTCGTACAGCGATCGCACGTACTCCCAGAGGACTCTGGCACATGGCGTTCTGGTGCCCCTATCCGTGGAATTGGGCTTCGATCTTAAAGCTACAGGGCGGGAGCCGCTAAACAACCAGCCGTTCTTCCGTTACGATCACTACTCCGAAATTGAGCGAATTCTTCCAAGCGCTCGACCATATTTTGAGCGCCTCCAATCTGCTTTGCATATGGTGGACATCGAAAAGTACACACGTCAGCAGGCTCAGTCCGCCCTAGCTGCTGTCCTGGTGGTATGCATCGAAGCGAACCGTAAGAAGCGGCAGGTTGTGGGCGGTAGTGCAATTGTCGAAGCGAGCCTGATCACTCAGACGGAAGCCTTCGTAACATCCGGCGTCGACATGCCGCGGAAGCTCCAGGCATGCGTAGCGGCTGCGCTCGACATGACTTATCCCGAAGTGGCTTCACGGAGGCTAAACGACCCTTCAAGGGATTTCCCTGGAGACGTACACGCACTCCGTGAGGACGGCTCGCCGCTGCTCGCCGTAGAGGTGCGCGGAAAGCCGGTAACCTCCGAAGAACTTGAGCAATTCGTCCGCAGCGTCACCGATGCGGATATACCTAGGGCTGCTCTCGTGGTTCACGCCGCTGGTCACAGGTCTCTCATTTTGAATGAAATGACGGCCATAAGACTTGAGCAGAAATATGGCCGAGTAGTTAAAATCAGCGAAAGCGTCTCTTCCTTCATGCGGGATCTCTTCGTCTGGTCAAGTCGCGACACAATCCAAATCCTGTCCTCTTTCCCGGATGGCATGTATAAGCGCATGGCCGAAATTGAAGTCGCCCAACGGGAATTGGATCGCTGGGCGGACCTATTTCCGGACGAAGGATAATTATTCCCCGCGCTACGCGGTAAACGCCGTGCCCTCAGAGGTCCGTGGAGCCGACCGCCCCAGCCACAGAGGATGTTTCCGCCTCGTGCCCGCAGTCGCCGAGCGCGCCGCCGGGCGCGGCCAGCCGGGGCGCAGACAGGAGGCAGGCCGCGCCGCAGAGGCGGCGCGCGCCCGCGCCGTGCGCGGGCCTTGAACCCGTGAAGAAGGTTGTTACTCAGGTCGTGTTGTGATGCGCCACAGGGGCGCTTCGTACTGTTCCGGGTGGCTGTTGATGAGCAGCTCGCGCAGGTCTTCGCGCTGATGGCCGTTGAGGTTCAGGACCTCGGTGAGGTGCCGGAACGTGGTGTGGGTGATTCCGCGGCTGCGGGCCTCGGTCTCGAAGTTGTCCAGCTTGCTCAAGATCGCTTCGGGGTCCAACTCCGAAGGGGGCTGCTCGCTCAGCCATGCGGCCTTGTTGCGCTCGTAGTCGATTTCGGAGTAGCCGCAGATCTCGCGGCTGTGAGTCTCGACCTCGCTCAGGTCGATCGTCGTCATGATGGCGCGGGCCAGTTGGTTTCGGCTCAGCGCGTCGTCGATGTCCACCTCATGGATCACCGGGCCCTCATCTGTGAGTGCCACAGGGAGCCCAGCATCCCGCACCTCACAGGTGCCGCGTACCCCTCGCGCAGTGGCTGCGAGCATCCCCGTTGCCTCGGACGGGTGCCACTCCAGGACCGAGCTGGCCGACTCTGTGTCCTTCGCTGTGAAGGTGTGGACGATCGGGCCGAGAAGGTCACGCAAGTCGTCTAGCGGGAGTTCGCCGTCCAGGCCGGGACCGGCCACCAATAGGCGGATGGGCGCATTTATCTGGCAGCACGCCGCCAACACCAGGGCATCGGCAAGCGGGCTCTTGAGCGTCGGTTCGTCGCCTCGGGCCAGGATGTCGCCGCCGACGTCCAGGAGATCGATGGACTCGGGCTCCAAAAGGCTGACCAGCTCTTCGAGTTGCCGGGTGACGCCTTCAACGCCCTGGTGCGGGTCGAGCAGCGCGAACGTATGCGGGAGCCCCGCCGCGAGTCGCGGGAGCGTGGAACCTGCCGGGGCGATCGGCCGGGCCTCGGCCGGCACAGCCGACACGGATGGGGTGAGCTGTTCCAGGCCGGTGAAGTCGTGGGCGCCTCGGGGTCCCGGTACTGGGTCGATCAGCAGGCGGTCCCACGCGTAGGTGAGGATCACCGCCCGGTCCTCGTCGCCGTACAGGGCGGCGTCAAGCATTGTGGCGGCGACAGCGTCGCCCCCTCCTCCTGCTGCGACGATCAACCGCGTCATGGTGACAGCGTACGGGGTCGGTCATTTGCCACTCACTCTATAGTGGCTAGAGGCCATAGCCACTTGGACAAGGAGGGGGCATGCCTCAGATCGAGGAGGCTCAGCCGAAGTATCTCCAGATCGCGCACTTCATCCGGGATCAGATCCTGCGGGGAGATCTGAGGCCCGGCGATGAGGTGCCGTCGGAACGGCAACTCGCCGCCGACTGGAAGGTATCGAGGCCGACGGCAGCCCGCTCGCTCGAAGCGCTGAGTCATCAGGGCCTGGTCGAGAAGCGGCAGGGGTCGGGCACCTACGTTCGGAGCCTCGAAGTGAACCGCCGCGCTCGGGAGCTGTACGGTCGCGCTCGCCAGACGGGGAAGATCTACACCCCTGGGGAGTACGCGGTCATCACGTCGGCGGGCTGGCTGGAGGCGCCGGATCACGTTGCTGAGGCGCTGGGCCTGGCGAAAGATCGGCGGACCGCGCACCGCCGGCGCATCACGAACAACCAGGACGGGCCCATCACCCTGTCTACCTCGTGGTTCGCTCCAGACGTCGGCCAGAAGGCTCCCAAGCTCCTCGATCCCGAGCGGATCCAGGAGGGCACTCTGATGTACGTCGAGAACGTGACTGGTCGGCAGGGGAGTTACGCCGAGGATCGCATGTGCGCGCGGGCTGCCACCGACGCGGAGGCGGCGGATCTGAAACTGGCCCCTGGTACAGCGGTGTTGATCGTCCACCACGTCGTCTTCGATCTCCAGGACAGGCCGTTGGAGTTCGCCGAAGCGACTTACCCGCCTCATCGCTGGGCGTTCGAGCAGGGCTACCCCCTGACCTGACGGAGCGTCAGTTGTGCTGAACCGCTTGCACATTCAAGTGGCTAATGCCACTATCCAGTAAGTGGCTAAGGCCACTCACTGGGAAGGGGGCACGGCGTGACGAGTCAGCGGCCGGATCAGGGCGCGCACTTAGCCTGCCGGGGATGCCGGGGACGTGGCTGGAAGCGTGTCAGCTCGCGTACTGCGCTGGCGCTCTCCGCCGTCAATGACCGTGCCCGTGCCACATCGAAGCGGCGGTGCCTCGACTGCGACGGCACCGGCAAGGAGTGAGCACGGATGGGCGACAGCATCCACGGGCGTAACCGACCTGGTCCGGAGTCCCTCGGAGCGATGACCTTGCACCCGCTTCCGGACTCGGTGCCGATGGCACGGCGCTGGTTCCGGAAGTTCATCGCACCGTACGGTCCGGCCTGTTCGGTCGATGACTGCGTACTGATGATCTCCGAGCTGGTCACGAACGCCATCCGCTACGGGCGGTCGGATGACACCTGGGTTGTTCGCGTGGAGTGGTTCCGAGACGGATCCGCGCTCCGCGTAGAGGTGCACAACCCCGGGTTCCCGGCGAGTGTGCGGATGCGCCGGCCGGATGCCAACGATGCGCACGGGCGGGGCCTCCTCCTGGTCGACTCCATCGCCGACTCGTGGCACTCGGGCCCGAGTCGCCACGGCGGTACGGTCGTGGCCTTCGTGATGGCCGATGCCTGGCGGTCCTGAGGGCGCTCCGGGCCTCGTCTACTCCTGCGGCCGAACACTCGCTAGTCTGGTTGACCAGTTGACTTGGCCAATCTCGACGGGCGGCGTTCATGGCGTATGAAGTGGAGCCACCGAAGTACGTGCGCCTCGCGCAGACGATTCAGCGCCGCATCGAGGACGGCACGTACGCGCCCGGCACCCGGGTTCCCAGTGAGAACCAGTTGGTGCAGTCCTTCGGGATGTCCCGCCCGACCGTCGTGCGGGCGCTGGAGCTGCTGAAGCGGGATGGCTGGCTGGAGTCCCGGCAGGGGTACGGCACGATCGTGCGCGGGCGGCCGGCGGTCGTCGCCGAGAAGGACCGCCGAGGGCGTGAGGCTCTGGAGCGTGACGAGACGCTCACCGCGGGGCGCCTGATCGGGGTCGGCGAAGAGTCCGTCCCTCCCCGGATCGCCTCGGCGCTCGGGTTGCCCAAGGGGGCCAAGGCGCTGGTGCGACGGTTCCTTGTAGAGGACGACGGCGAACCGGCCGAACTGGTCACCTCGTACTTTCCCGCCGCCCTGGTCGACGGCACGGAGCTGGCTGTCGGCGAACCCTTGAGCGGCAGCGGCCGTGAGCACCTGGAAGCGCGGAAGAAGATTCGCTTCGACCACGTGACAGAGCGCGTGTCCGCTCGGCTGCCTGAGGCCGAGGTGGCTCGGCTGCTGGGGCTGCCGGACGGCGTGCCCGTTCTGGGGGTCCTCGTGATCGCCCGTGACGCCTCAGGGCAGGCGCTCCAAGTCTCTGACGTGCTCCTTCCGGCGGACCGGCAGGAACTCGAAGACACCTACCGTCTGAACTGAGCCCCGTGCGGGGTGAGTTGATTTCGAAGCTCACTTGACAAGTCAACCTGGCAACTCTAACTTCGAACTTGCTAAGTCAACTTGTCAGGTGATGGGTTGACCGACTCTTTGAAGGAGAAATCTCTGTGCGTGTGATCCGTATCGACACCTCGTCCGCGACGATCCTGCTGACCGAAGCGCCGGCGCCGAAGGTGCGCGACCGGCAGACCGGCGAGATCGCCAAGGATGCGATCACAGGTGAGGGGCTGATGACGGTCGGCGTCGTCTTCATCGACGAGGGTGAATCGTCGCTGATCCAGGTCACCGTGCCCGAGAGCGGTGTCACGGACGGCCTGACCGTCGGCGCTCCCGTCTCGCTCCCGGGCCTGATTGCCCGGCCCTGGGAGAGCGTGTTCAACGGCCAGCAGCGGCACGGCATCGCCTACCGGGCGTCCGCTCTTGCTCCGGGCGCCTTCCCGCTGGCTGAGGCGGTCTGATCGACGTGACCGACCTGACGACGGTGGCCGAGCTGGGCGGGGTCCTCGCCGCGATAAGCGGTGCGGCCTACGCCCGGCACGCCCACCCGGCGGCGTATTGGTCCACGATCGGCCTGCCTGCCTCGGTGGTCCGGCTGCTGGCCTCGTACTCCTCGACCATGGACGCGTGCGGCCTGACGGTCGAACCGTCCCGCTGGCGGGCACTGGCCCTCAAGGCGACCACTCGCCGCGAGATCCGGCCGGTCCCGCCCCGCCGGGGCCTGATCCGCCCCACCTCGACCGGCCTGCGGATACGGCTTCGGCTGGCCTCCGGCCAGGAACCTGCGGACATCGCGGCCTCGGCCGAACGGCTCCGTCACGCCTGGGGCGTGCACGCCGTGTACGTGCGGGACGTCAAGCCCGGCGTGGTCGAACTGCGCTTGGTCGGCTTCAACGTCCTGCGCAAGGTGCGGATGCCGCGCCGGTCCCGCGGTGGCTTCCTCCGGGTACCGGTGGCGCTGCGGGAGGACGCGACGGCGTTCTTACGCGACTACCGCGCCGTACCTCATGAACTGGTCCTCGGCGCCACGTTGTCCGGCAAGTCCATGTACCTGCGGAACCTGCTCACCGGTCTCGCTGCTCAGCCGGTGGTCCTGGTCGGCGTCGACTGCAAGCGCGGTGTCGAACTGGCACCCTTCGCGCCCCGCCTCTCCGCGCTCGCGACCGACCCGGCACAGGCGGCTGAGCTGCTTCCCGTGCTCGTGAAGGAAATGGAGGACCGCTACGACCTGATCAAAGCCCGGCAGGGCATCGCACTCGGCACCCCGGATGAACTGATCACCTCGGACGTCTGGGGCCTGCCGGAAGACGAACGCCCCGCCCCCATCGTGCTGTTCATCGACGAGGTGGCCGAACTCTTCCTCGTCGCCTCACGGAACGACGAGGAACGGCGGGACGAGATGGTCACTCACCTGATCCGACTCGCCCAGCTCGGCCGCGCCGCCGGAATCTACCTGGAGGTGTGCGGGCAGCGGTTCGGCGCCGAACTGGGCAAGGGAGCGACCATGCTCCGGGCCCAGCTCACCGGCCGCGTCTGCCGCCGCGTCAACGACGAAGCCTCCGCGAAGATGGCACTCGGCGACATCGCCCCCGAGTCGGTGTACGCGGCTTGTTCCATCGCCGCCGAGCTGCCCGGCCTGGCCGTGGCGGGGGATACCTCCGGGGGCTGGTCCCGTATGCGCACCCCGTACCTCTCCCTCGCCGACGCTGCGGCCGTCTGCCGCGAGACGGCTGATCTCGCCCCGGACGTACCGGTGCTCGCCCCGTTCCGCCCGTACGTGCCGCCCGTGTCTCCTGGCGACTCGGGGACGGCCCCCGCCCCGCTCCTTGTGACCGAGTAGCCACCGCCGTTCCACCGGCCGGCGCGGCCGGTACCGCGCCAAGTCCCTACCCCCGCCATGCCTGAAGAAGGGACGGCATCTGTCATGTGTTCCGCATACGAGGACTTCACCCGGACCGTCGTCATGCTCGGCCGCCTCGCCCTGTACGCACACACCGTGGACGCGGACGCCGACTTCATCGCCGCCGTGGGCTCGTCCCTGGCCGCGTCCTTGCCCGAACCGCCGCCCGGTGTCCTCCCGCCCGGCTACGACCCCAGCGCCGGACCCGAATACCCGGGTGAGGTGTCCTGATGTCCCACACCGTCCTCCGCCCGGATGCGGTCCTGGTCCAGGCCGTCATCGCCGGTGCCCTGTCTTTCGCTCACCTGCACGACCTTGCCGCCGCTGCCGGACAGGACGGCTGGAAGGCATGGGCCTACCCGATCAGCGTGGATCTGCTCCTGGTCGCCGCGTGGCGGCGGCTCCGTTCCGGCGGGGCCAAGGCGGGCGCCTGGTGCTGGTTCCTCGTCGCGTTGACCGCGTCGCTCGGCGCAAACATCGCCACGGCCGGACTGCTCGACCTGGACGCCGTACCGGCCTGGCTGCGCATCCTCGTCGCCGGATGGCCGGCCGTCGCCTTCCTCGGCGGAACCCTGCTGGTCCACGGGGCACCGAAGACGGACACCGCGCCGACCCCGGAGGTGCGTCGGACAGTCCGGGACGACGCTCCGACGGCGGCCCCCTCTGCTCCCCAACTCCCTACCACCGCAACGGCATCGCCTCCGTCCGCGACAACCGCCGTGCCGCCCGCCCTGGTCGCCCATGCACGCAAAGTCGCCGACGACCACCGCACGCGGACCGGAACCCCCATCGACACCACGACACTTCGCGCCCGGCTCGGCGTCCCGTTGCCGCTCGCCGAAGCCATCGCCGCCCAACTCACCTGACCTCTGGAGAACTTCCGCCCATGCGTCCCTCCACGCTCCGCGTGCTCAACCGTGCCGCCGAGCTGACCCGACAGAACCGCTTCACCGAAGCCGTGCTCATCGCCGAACCGGTGATCCTCGCCGCCGACAGCGACGAGGGCGCCGAGATCCGCCGCTGGCTCATCGACCACGCCACCGACTTCACCGACAAGCCCTCACGAAAGGAGATCGGCTGATGCCCGCCAACCGCCGCTTCCGCCGAGTCGTCCGCGTCGGCCCCGTCCAGGTCGGCACGTCGTACGACGGCCGGGGCCGGGAGAAGCACACCGCCGCCTGCACGGCGCCGCGCTGCGGTTTCTCCACGGACTACGACAGCCGCGCCGCCGCCGAGCTGGCCGCTCGTACCCACCGCTGCGCCGCCCGCTGAGTAGGGCCTGTGACCGTCTCGCTCCCGCTCGTCCTCGTCCTGGGCGTCATCGCCTGGCTTGCGATCCGGTTCCTCGGCGTCCGCCTCTGGGTCGCCGTCGTGATCGCCCTGTTCGGCTTCTGGCTCTCCCACACCTTCCTCGCCCCCGCCATCGAGTCCGGCACTCGCTCCGGGGTCGGCGTGGTCAACGGCACCGACAAGTGACAAGGAGATCAGCCATGTTCCGCCCCAAACTGCCCGACGTCCCCACGCTGCCGACGACCCCCGTCGTCCCGCAGCAGACGCAGGCCCCGGCCCCCTTCGCCGGCCGGTCGCTCACGCCCTACGCGGGCGCGGTCGCCGCCGTGGTCGTCGTGGGTGTCGTCCTGACGGCGCTCCTGGCGGCCGTCGCCATCACGGCCGTGTCCGTGGCCATCGCCGCCGTGGTCCTGCGCTCGCTCCTCAACGGCGCCAATAGGCGCTGACCGGCCGCCGGGGCGGCAACACGCCGCCAAGCATCCCGCCGCCCCGGGGCCGTCCCTCGCAACCGCCGAAACAGCCGAAAGGAACCCCATCATCACCCGGCAGACTTCGCCCCCACTGGCGGAACTCTCCATGTTGGCCTCTCTCGGCACCATGCCCGAGCTGGCCCGCCAACTCTCCGGCCTGGGCGGCTGCACCCATCCCGTCCGCCTCGACGGCCACCGCACGGAGTACGCGGTCGACAGGACGACCGGCGAGATCGGCAACGTCCTGCACCACCTCGACTCCGCCACGCTCCCCGCGGGGCAGCTCCTGGTCCGCTGCAACAACCGCCGTGCGACCCGTTGCGCCGCTTGCGCCGAGACCTACCGCCGCGACACGTACCACCTGATCACCGCCGGACTGCGCGGCGGAAAGGGCGCTTCGGAACAGGTCGCTACTCACCCTCGTGTCTTCGCCACCCTGACTGCTCCGAGCTTCGGCCTGGTCCACAACCGCCCCAACGGCGGCCGAAACTGCCGCTGCGGCACCCGCCACGACGAACACGATCCTGCCCTGGGCACCCCCCTCGACCCCGACACCTACGACTACGAATCCGCGGTCCTCTGGAACGCGCACGCCGGTGCCCTGTGGCGGCGCTTCTCGATCTACCTCCGCCGAGAGGTGGCCAAGCGCACCGGCCTCACTCAACGGGCCTTCCGCGAGCACGCTCGCATCTCCTTCGCGAAGGTGGCCGAGTACCAGAAGCGCGGTGCGGTCCATTTCCACGCGGTCATCCGCCTCGACGGCCCGGAAGGAGGAGAGACGGCACCCCCGGCGTGGGCCTCGACCACGCTCCTCACCGACGCCATCCAAGCCGCCGCCACCGCCGCCCGCATCGCCGGACCCGAAGTCGACGGCCGTTCGTACCGCTTCGTCTTCGGCCGCCAACTCGACGTGCGCCCGATCCGTTCCGCCGACTTCGACGGCGGCCAAGAGCTGACCGAGCGGGCCGTAGCGGCGTACATCGCCAAGTACGCGACCAAGGGCGCGGAGACGGCCACGGGCACCCTGGACCGCCCGATCCGCTTCCTCGCCGAACTCGCCCAAGCCCGGATCACCGACCACGCCCGGCGCATGATCCGAACAGCCTGGTCTCTCGGCGCACGGGCCGACTTGGCAGACCTCCGCCTACGTGCCTGGGCGCACATGCTGGGCTTCCGCGGCCACTTCTCCACCAAGTCCCGCCGCTACTCGACCACGCTCGGCGCCCTCCGCGACGCCCGTGCCGAATGGCGCCGCGCCCAAGCCGCACCGCCTGTCCCGCAGGACTGCGAAACCACGCTCGTCCTCGCCCACTGGGTGTTCGCCGGAACCGGCCTCAGCACCGCCGAGACCTGGCTAGCGGCCTCTCTCGAACCCGCCCCGGGAACGGAAGGAGAACCGACCACATGAACATCGACCGTCATCTCTCAGTGGACCAGGTCGCCGAGCTGCTCGGCACGACCGCTCGCTTCCCCCGGCGGCTGATCGAGGAGCGGCGCATCCGGTACGTGAAGGTGGGGCGGCACGTCCGCATACCTGAGAGCGCCGTTCAGGAGTACATCGACGCCCGGACCGTCCAGCCGTTCAGGCTCCGCCGTACGAGCCTCCGGAGGGCTGCCTGATGGCCAACAAGAAGGGGAGACGTAGGCGCTTCGGTGCCGTGCGGCAGTACCGCTCCGGCAAGTGGACGGCGTCCTATCTCGGCCCGGACGGTGAGCGTATCCGGGCGGAAGGGACCTTCGAGACCAAGAAGGACGCAGAGATCTGGCTGTCCCAGGTCGAAGCCGACCTCAGCCGCGGTGACTGGCGTGCGCCCGACGCCGGGGCGGTCGGCTTCCGCGAGTACGCCGAGAAGTGGGTGGAGGAAAGGGAATTGGCCGTGCGTACGGTCGACCTCTACAAGCACCTGTTGCGGCTCTACCTCCTCCCGACTTTCGGGCCGCTCGACCTGGACGAGATCACCGCGCCTCGCATCCGGGAATGGCGGGCTGAGCGGCTGCGCGTGACGGCGGCCAAGACAACCGTCGCCAAGTCGTATCGGCTGCTGAAAGCCATCCTCGAAACCGCTGTCGATGACGACCTGATCACACGCAATCCCTGCCGGATCAAGGGTGGCGGCAAGGAGACGGCTGCCGAACGGCGCATCGCCACCGTGGCCCAGGTGGACGCCCTCGCGGACGCTGTCGGGATTCGCTGGCGGCTCATGGTCTACCTCGGCGCCTACGGCCCGATGCGGCCCGAGGAACTGGCTGGCCTCCGCCGCCGGGACGTCGACCTGGAACGTCTCGTGATCCGGGTCCGTGTCGCCGAGCCGGAGCGGACGAACGGGCGACGGGCCCCGGGGGAGACCAAGAGTGACGCGGGTGCTCGGTCCGTCGTCCTTCCGGGCTTCCTCCACAAGGAGGTGCGGCAGCACCTTGCCTGGTACGCCGAGAAGGGGCCGGACGGCTTGGTCTTCGTCGGGGAGAAGGGGGCGCCGTTCCGTCGGACGTCCTTCGGGCGGAAGTGGCGGCGGGCTCGCACGGTCGCTGGTCTTCCGGACGGCTTCCGGTTCTACGACCTTCGTCACACCGGGCACACCCTCTCGACCCGGTCCGGCGCCACCCTCAAGGACACGATGGTGCGCGCCGGCCAGTCGTCCGAGAAGGCGGCGCTGATCTATCAGCATTCGGACAACGAGCGGCAGCGGGACGTGGCGGCCGGGCTGGATGAGATGGTGCGGGCCGCGCGGGCGAAGCGTCAGAGCGACAACTCCGCGCACCACAAGGAGGGGCCCGCCGGAAGTTAGTCAGCCTTTGTGGTGCGGATGTGGTGCGCGCACCGCACACCGGTCTAGACAACAAAGAACCCCCGGGTCCATGACCTGGGGGTCTCCACTGGAGCGGGTGACGAGAATCGAACTCGCGCTCTCAGCTTGGGAAGCTGATGTTCTACCATTAAACTACACCCGCGTAAGACGCCGACCGGAGTCGGTGTCCGAACGCTCGGTTACTCTACCTCATCGCAGGCCCCCGGTGCTGACGCCGTGGGCCTGAGCGCGTTTCAGGGGGTGGGATCCGGGTGCGGGGGGCCGGAGTTGGGGCGTACGGTGGGGGCGTGGAAGAGGGGCCGGGTGGGCCGGAGCGCCGCCTGGAGAGTCGTCTCTTTGATCCCGTAATGTGGCTTTTGTCGTCAGGGTAGTTGGCCAGACGCGGCTCTTGGGGAAGGGACTCTTGGACTTGATGGAACGTACCGTCGTCCGCTGTGCCGATGGGCACGTGTTCAGCACCGCTTCGTTCCCGATGCAGCAGGCCGAGCGGCTCGGACCCGGCCGGCTCGTCCGGTGTCCGCGGTGTGCCCGGCTCCGCAGCGTGGTGCCGGTCGCGCTTGAGAAGCAGTGATGCAGAGAAGCAGCAGGACAGTGCAGTAGGCAGTAGCGGCAGTGGCAGGGGTTGGCGAGAGCTTGTGGCTGTCGTCGAAGTGAGAGGTGGTAGCCGGTAGCGCGGCTGCCGCCGAACGGGGCGTACCGGCGCTTCGCCGGTCGTTCCGTCCGCGCGCGGAGTCGTCGCGATTGTCACGGCTCCGCGCGCCTTGCGTATCCTCGGGACGTGCTTCTCTCAGACAAGGACATCCGGGCCGAGATCGACGCCGGGCGGGTGCGGATCGATCCCTACGACGAATCCATGGTGCAGCCGTCGAGCGTCGACGTGCGGCTGGATCGGTTCTTCCGGGTGTTCGAGAATCACCGGTACCCGCACATCGACCCCTCCGTCGAGCAGACCGATCTGACCCGGCTCGTGGAGCCGGACGGCGACGAGCCGTTCATCCTGCACCCCGGGGAGTTCGTGCTCGCCAGCACGTACGAGGTCATCACGCTGCCCGACGACCTCGCCTCGCGGCTGGAGGGCAAGAGTTCCCTCGGGCGGCTCGGGCTCGTCACGCACTCCACCGCGGGCTTCATCGACCCCGGGTTCTCCGGGCACGTCACGCTGGAGCTGTCCAACCTCGCCACCCTGCCGATCAAGCTCTGGCCGGGCATGAAGATCGGGCAGCTGTGCATGTTCCGGCTGACCTCGCCGGCCGAGTTCCCGTACGGCAGCGAGCGGTACGGGTCGCGGTACCAGGGGCAGCGCGGGCCCACCGCCTCCCGCTCCTACCTCAACTTCCACCGGACGCAGGTGTGAGCGGCGTGACCGACATACGCGAGAACCTGACCTACGAGCGGTTCGGCGTCGCCGTGCGCGAGATGGCGCAGGCCGTCGCGGACGACGGTTACGAGCCGGACATCGTGCTCAGCATCGCGCGGGGCGGGGTGTTCGTCGCGGGTGGGCTCGCCTACGCCCTGGACTGCAAGAACCTCCACCTGGTGAACGTGGAGTTCTACACCGGTGTGAGCACCACGCTGGAGATGCCGGTGATGTTGGCGCCCGTCCCGAACCTGATCGACTTCTCCGAGAAGAAGATCCTGATCACCGATGACGTCGCCGACACCGGCAAGACGCTCAAGCTGGTGCGCGACTTCTGCCTGGACACGGTCGCCGAGGTGCGGTCCGCCGTGATCTACGAGAAGTCGCAGAGCCTCGTGAAGTGCGAGTACGTCTGGAAACGCACCGACGCCTGGATCAACTTCCCGTGGTCTGTGTTGCCGCCCGTGGTGCGGCGGGCGGGGCAGGTGCTCGACGCCTGAGAAGGCGCGGAAAGGCGCGGAGAGGCACGGATGGGCCGGGCGAAGGGCCCCGGTGGTCGGGGCGGGTGCCTGGGGCCCTTCGGGGGTGTCGTGGTGGGCTAGACCGTGCCCAGCTTCACGATCGACAGCAGGGCGATCAGCTGGATCGCCGACGCGCCGAGCGCCCTCGGCCACGGCAGGTCGTGGGAGCGGCTGACCATCAGGGTCAGCAGGGCGCCGCCCGCGAGCCAGGTGGCCCAGCCGAGGAGCTGGACGAAGCCCGCGTCGCCGCCGAAGAACATGGCGACGACCAGGCGGGGCGCGTCCGTGACGGACATGATCAGCATGGACAGGCCCACCGTGGGCTGCCATGCGCCGTCGCCGCCGAGCTGACGGGCCAGGGTGTGGGTGACCACGCCCAGGACGAACGCGCTCAGCACCATCGCGACGGCGGTGATCAGGACGATCGGGACGGCGTTGGAGAGCGTCGCGTTGATCGCCTCCTCACGGGCCCCGTCGAAGCCGAAGACGGCGAGGAGGCCGTAGAGGAAGGTCACGATGAGGGCCGGGCCCCACATCGTGTAGTCCCGCATCCGCAGGAACGTCTGGTTGGGTGCGACGACGATGCCGCGCAGCAGCTCCTTCCAGTGCAGGCGCGGGCCGATCGGTCCGGCCGGGGCCGAGCCCGCCCGGTAGGTCTCGCCCTGCTGGTACGGGTCCTCGTCGATCGAGAACGCCTGGGTGTGGCCCGGCTGGTTGGCCGCGTACGGGTCGTGGCCGCCCTGCGGGTAGCCGCCCTGGTGGCCGTAGCCGTCGCCGAAGTACTCCGGGCCGTCGCCGCCCTGGCCCGGGTGTCCGCCGCCCCCCTGCCGCCACTGGCCGCCGTCGCCGTACCGCGGCCGCTGCTGCGGGTGCGGGTGCGGCGCGGGGGGATAGCCGTACGACGGGCCGTACGACTGTCCCTGCCGGCCCTGCGGGGCCTGCTGTCCGTACGGGGGGTTCTGCGGGCGCGCTTGCGGGGCCCGGTCGTCCCGGCCGCCGCGTCCGATCCTGAATCCAGCCACGGCATCGAACGTACCTGGTCCCGCCGAGTGGCGTGCCGGGCCCGGGCGTTCGGGGCCGGCTTTGCGGCCGAGCTGTGACATCCCCTAGGGGAGCCCCGGGGGGAGGTGTAGGGGGCCCTTCCCCGGGGTCCCCGGGGAAGGGCCGTGGGGGAGCGCCCCCGAAGGGGTGCGGGGAACTGCGCGACCAGCCACGATGGTGCCGCAGACGGCCGACGGCACGGCGCCGCGCATCCAGCGGAGCGCTCAGCGGGCCAGGAACTCCGAGCTGGAGAAGGTGACCGCCGGCTTCGGCTCGACCAGGCCCCTTCCGGCGCCCCGGTACACGGTGATGGTGTCCTTCGTCTCGCCGCGGTACGTCCGCAGCGCCAGGTCGGCCCGTCCGTCGCCGTCGAAGTCGCCCACGGTCAGGACGCGGGTGGTGCCGCGGGCGGGCGGGGTGACGGTGACGGTGTCCCGGGCCGCGAGGCCCGCCGTGCTGCCGGGGACGATCCGCAGCCGGGAGCCGCTGGAGACGAGGTCGTCGTGGCCGTCATCGTCGAAGTCGGCGGTGTCGAGCACCGAGCCGGGAGCGGCCAGGGTGGCGCGCAGGGGAGTGGGCAGGTCGTAGCGCAGGGCCGTCTCCGCCATGCCGCCGATCGCCGCGTCCAGGGCCGGGCCGCGGCCGAAGCGGCCGATCGCCACGTCGCTGCCGGTGGGCAGTCGGACGCCGGTGCGCGTCGGACCGTCGGGGCCGCCGTGCACCACCGCCGAGACGGCGGGGCCGGTGGCGGCGCGGACGACCAGGTCGTCGTAGCCGTCGCGGTCGATGTCGGCGGCGGGCCCGGTGGGCGCCTCGCCCGGGGCGGGGATCGGCGCGCCGGCCGCGTGCGGGGCGCCGGCCCGGCTGAACGGGCCCCGCAGGTACGACAGCCGGCCACCGGAGGCGTGCACCACGAGGTCGGCCCTGCCGTCCCCGTCGAAGTCGCCGCACACCGGCTGGTCGGGCCAGTCGTCGCCGAAGCGGGCGCGGGCCGGGACGGTGAGCGGCACGGCCCGGCCGGTCAGGCCCGCGGGGGAGCCGAACAGGATCTGCAGCGGCACCGGGGGCGCGCCCTGGCCGTCGTAGGGCGGGTCGGTCGACACGACGAGGTCGGTGAAGCCGTCGCCGTCCAGGTCGCAGCCTGCCTCCGGGTCGAAGACGGCGGGGAGCCGGCCCTTCGTCGGCGCGGCCTGCTTGCGCGGGCTGAGCAACTGCCGTGCGCCGGGCCGGAGTCCGCGTGCGCTGCCGTACACGATGCCGATACCCGCGTCGTCCTCGTGGCTCCGCGCCTTCACCAGGTCGCCGAGGACGAGGTCGGTGAAGCCGTCGCCGTTGAAGTCGTCGGGGACCTCGCTGCCGGTGCCGCGCGGTACGGGGAGCAGGGCGGGGGCGTCGGCGACGGTGACCGGGCCGCGGTCGGCGGGGCCGGCGTCGGGGGTGCCGGGGCCGCAGGCGGCGAGGAGCAGACTGCCGCAGCCGAGCGCCGCCACCGCTGCCGCTGTCCGTCTCCCGTTCGTTCGCACGCGCACCGCTCACCCCGCCAGCCCCGTCGACAACGATCCGGCCATGATGCACGTGTGCGGGAGACGGCGACACCCCCGCGGCCCGGCGGGGCGCGAGGGTGTCGGTACGTCCGGGGGCCGGCTCCGCCGGGTCACTTCACCGGTTCGGGCTCCGGGGCGCCGTGCGTCTCCGGCTCGCCCGCCGGGTCGATGGGCGTCTTGACGGAGTCGAGGAGGAGTTGGGCGACGTCCACGACCTGGATGGATTCCTTGGCTTTGCCTTCGTTCTTCTTGCCGTTGACGGAGTCGGTGAGCATGACGAGGCAGAAGGGGCAGGCGGTGGAGACGATGTCCGGGTTCAGGGAGAGGGCTTCGTCGACGCGTTCGTTGTTGATGCGTTTGCCGATCCGTTCCTCCATCCACATGCGGGCGCCGCCGGCGCCGCAGCAGAAGCCGCGTTCCTTGTGGCGGTGCATCTCCTCGTTCCTGAGGCCCGGGACGTTGGCGATGATCTCGCGCGGGGGTGTGTAGATCTTGTTGTGGCGGCCCAGGTAGCAGGGGTCGTGGTAGGTGATGATGCCCTCGACCGGGGTGACGGGGATCAGTTTGCCCTCGTCGACGAGGTGCTGGAGCAGCTGGGTGTGGTGGATGACCTCGTAGTCGCCGCCGAGTTGCGGGTATTCGTTGCCGAGGGTGTTGAGGCAGTGCGGGCAGGTGGCGACGATCTTCTTCGCGGACTTCGGCTTCTTGGTCGACTCGTCCTCGTCGTCCTCGCCGAAGGCCATGTTCAGCGCGGCGACGTTCTCCATGCCCAGTTCCTGGAAGAGGGGTTCGTTGCCGAGGCGGCGGGCGGAGTCGCCGGTGCATTTCTCGTCGCCGCCCATGATCGCGAAGGTGACGCCTGCGATGTGCAGGAGTTCCGCGAAGGCCTTGGTGGTCTTCTTGGCGCGGTCCTCCAGGGCGCCGGCGCAGCCGACCCAGTACAGGTACTCGACGTCGGTGAGGTCCTCGATGTCCTGGCCGACGACGGGGACGTCGAAGTCGACCTCCTTGGTCCATGCCAGGCGCTGCTTCTTGGCCAGACCCCAGGGGTTGCCCTTCTTCTCCAGGTTCTTGAGCATCGTGCCCGCCTCGGAGGGGAACGCGGACTCGATCATCACCTGGTAGCGGCGCATGTCGACGATGTGGTCGATGTGTTCGATGTCGACCGGGCACTGTTCGACGCAGGCGCCGCAGGTGGTGCAGGACCACAGGACGTCGGGGTCGATGACGCCGTTGGCCTCGGCGGTGCCGATCAGCGGGCGTTCGGCCTCCGCGAGGGCCGTGGCGGGGACGTCCTTGAGCTGTTCGGCGGTGGCCTTCTCCTCGCCCTCCGTGGTCTTGCCGCCGCCGGCCAGCAGGTAGGGGGCCTTGGCGTGGGCGTGGTCCCGCAGGGACATGATCAGCAGCTTCGGGGAGAGCGGCTTGCCGGTGTTCCAGGCCGGGCACTGCGACTGGCAGCGGCCGCACTCGGTGCAGGTGGAGAAGTCCAGCAGGCCCTTCCAGGAGAACTGCTCGACCTGCGAGACACCGAAGACATCGTCGTCGCCGGGGTCGGCGAAGTCGATCGGCTTGCCGCCGGAGGTCATCGGCAGGAGTGCGCCGAGGGAGGTCTCGCCGGTGGCGTTGCGCTTGAAGAAGATGTTCGGGAACGCGAGGAAACGGTGCCAGGCCACACCCATGTCGGTCTTCAGGGCGACCGTGATCATCCAGATGAAGGACGTGGCGATCTTCAGGCCGGCGAAGAAGTAGGTGAGGTTCTGCAGCGTGGAGACGTCCATGCCACTCAGCGCGGAGACGACCGGGTACGACACGAAGAAGGACGCCTCGTAGCCGTCCACGTGGTGCTGGGCGCCCTCCAGGGCGTGCAGCACGAAGATGCAGACGCCGACGATCAGGATGACGGCCTCGACGAAGTACGCCTGGCCGAAGTTGGAGCCCGCGAAGCGGGACTTGCGGCCCGGCCGGCGCGGGTGGCTGAGCTGCCGGACGGCGATCAGCACCAGGATGCCGATGACCGTCATGGTGCCGATGAACTCGACGAAGACGTTGTACGGGGCCCAGTCGCCGATGACCGGCAGGAGCCAGTCCGCCTGGAACAGCTGGCCGATCGCGTTGACGATCGTCAGCAGCAGGGTGAAGAAGCCCACCGCCACGAACCAGTGCGCCACGCCGACGACACCCCAGCGGTTCATCCGGGTGTGGCCGAGGAACTCCTTGACCACGGTGATGGTGCGCTGTGTGGGGTCGTTGGTCCGGGTCCCGGCCGGCACCGGCTGGCCCAGGCGCATGAAGGCGTAGAGCTGGAGGAGGGCGCGGCCGAACAGTGCCACGCCGACCACGATCAGGACCAGCGACACGATGATCGCGACGAGTTGCATTGGGGCTCCTGAGGCGGCCTCGAAATTACTAAGCGGTAACTTATGCAGTTCGTCTGAGACTACCCCCATCTTCCTTCGCACTGTAGCCGGGCGCGGAGTGATCTGAGTCGCCTGACCACCACCTGAGCAACCAGCGGGCCGCCGGGCTCGACCGGGGCCGGGCTGGGCAGTTGGGTGCGGGCCCGGCGGGCTGGATGGGGGTTCGGTCGGGGGCCGTGGTCGGGTGCGGGCTGGACGGAGCGCGGGGGCGGCCCCCGGAGAGGGCGCGGGGAACTGCGCGCTCTCCGCCGTCGGGGGAGTTCCTCGGGGCTGAGGGCCCGGCAGGCGGTGGGATTGTGTTATTCGATCGTGTTATTCATGGGTAATTGCACCGTTCACGCCTACTTTGGAGCCGTGCTCTACGGGATTCTCGCCGCCTCCACCGCCCTCCTGCTCACCGCCGTGCTCGCGGCGCTGCTCCGTGCGCCCGCGCTGCGGGCCGGTGTCGTCGACCGGCGCTGCCGGCGGCCCGTGCCGCTGTTCGGCGGCGCGGCCGTCGTCCTCGTCACCTGTCTCGTCGCCGGCGCGGGCCAGTGGACGCGGGTCGCGCCGCTCGGCGACGGCGTCGGCCGGCTGCTCCTCGCGGGCGCCGGGGTCGCCCTGCTCGGGCTGGTCGCCGACGTGTGGCGGCTACGGGCCCGGGTGCTGGTGGCCGGTACGGCGGTGGCGGCCGCCGCGGTCGTACCGTACGAGGAGATGGGGGTGGCGGCCGGGCTGCCTGCCGTGGCGTGGATCGTGTTCGTGGCGCTCGCCTTCCGGGCCCTGGACCACGCCGACGGGCTCGCGGGAACCGTGGGCGTGGTGACCGCCTTCGGCGTGGGGGCCTGCGCCGCCGCCGAGGTGATGGACGGGCTGGCCGTGCTGCTCAGTGTGCTCGCCGCCGCGCTCACCGGGTTCCTCATGCACAACTGGCATCCCGCGCGGATCGGGCTCGGCGCCTGCGGCTCACTGTTCACGGGGTTCCTGCTGGCCGCGGCAGGCGTGTTCACCCGGGCCGGATACGGGATCGGGTCCAGCGCGGGGGTGCTGTTCTCGCTGACCGCCCTCGCCGGCGTCGACGTGCTGCTCGTCGCGGTGTCGCGGCGGATGGCCCGCAGGCCGCTGCTGCGCGAGGGCCCCGACCATGTGGCGCACCGGTTGCGGCGGCTCGGGCTCACCCCGCAGGGGGCCACCGTGCTGGCGGCGCTGGTGGCGTTCTCCGGAGTGCTCGTCGGGGTGCTCGCGCACACCGGGTGGGCGGGCGAGGAGAGCGTGCTGTGGGTGGCGGGTGGGGCGCTGATCGTCGTCCTCCTGCTGTTGCGCGTTCCGGCGTACGGGCCCCGCCGTATGGCGTCTTCGCAGGTCAGCGCCCAGTTGCGTGTAAGGAGCGGATAAGAGTTGAGTCCGGCTGACTCAGGTCTGTTGACCCAGCGGGCCGCCTCGTGCACACTTGAGTCCGTTCCACTCAAGTCAGCTGGAGGAAATCACCATGGCACGTGCGGTCGGCATCGACCTGGGCACGACTAACTCCGTCGTCAGCGTTCTGGAGGGCGGCGAGCCCACCGTCATCACCAACGCAGAGGGCGCCAGGACCACGCCGTCCGTCGTCGCCTTCGCCAAGAACGGCGAGGTGCTCGTCGGCGAGGTCGCCAAGCGCCAGGCGGTCACCAACGTGGACCGGACCATCCGTTCCGTGAAGCGCCACATGGGCACCGACTGGAAGATCCAGCTGGACGGGAAGGACTTCAACCCGCAGCAGATCTCCGCGTTCATCCTGCAGAAGCTGAAGCGGGACGCCGAGGCCTACCTGGGCGAGAAGGTGACCGACGCGGTCATCACCGTCCCCGCGTACTTCAACGACTCCGAGCGCCAGGCCACCAAGGAGGCCGGCGAGATCGCGGGCCTCAACGTCCTGCGCATCGTCAACGAGCCCACCGCGGCCGCGCTCGCCTACGGCCTCGACAAGGACGACCAGACGATCCTCGTCTTCGACCTCGGTGGCGGCACCTTCGACGTGTCCCTCCTGGAGATCGGCGACGGCGTCGTCGAGGTGAAGGCCACCAACGGCGACAACCACCTCGGCGGTGACGACTGGGACCAGCGCGTCGTCGACTACCTGGTCAAGCAGTTCCAGTCCGGCCACGGCGTGGACCTGTCCAAGGACAAGATGGCCCTCCAGCGTCTGCGTGAGGCCGCGGAGAAGGCCAAGATCGAGCTGTCCTCGTCCACCGAGACCTCGATCAACCTGCCCTACATCACCGCGTCCGCCGAGGGCCCGCTGCACCTGGACGAGAAGCTGACCCGCGCCCAGTTCCAGCAGCTGACCGCGGACCTGCTGGAGCGCTGCAAGACCCCGTTCCACAACGTCATCAAGGACGCCGGCATCCAGCTCGGCGAGATCGACCACGTAGTCCTCGTCGGCGGCTCCACCCGTATGCCCGCCGTCGCCGAACTGGTCAAGGAGCTGACCGGCGGCAAGGAGGCCAACAAGGGCGTCAACCCGGACGAGGTCGTCGCCATCGGCGCCTCGCTCCAGGCCGGTGTCCTCAAGGGTGAGGTCAAGGACGTCCTGCTCCTCGACGTGACCCCGCTGTCCCTCGGTATCGAGACCAAGGGCGGCATCATGACCAAGCTGATCGAGCGCAACACGACGATCCCGACGAAGCGTTCGGAGATCTTCACCACGGCCGAGGACAACCAGCCGTCGGTGCAGATCCAGGTCTACCAGGGCGAGCGGGAGATCGCGGCCTACAACAAGAAGCTCGGCATGTTCGAGCTGACCGGTCTGCCGCCGGCGCCGCGCGGCGTGCCGCAGATCGAGGTCTCCTTCGACATCGACGCCAACGGCATCATGCACGTCACGGCGAAGGACCTCGGCACCGGCAAGGAGCAGAAGATGACCGTCACCGGCGGCTCCTCGCTGCCGAAGGACGAGGTCGACCGCATGCGCGAGGAGGCCGAGCGCTACGCGGAGGAGGACCACAAGCGCCGCGAGGCCGCCGAGACCCGTAACCAGGGCGAGCAGCTGGTCTACCAGACGGAGAAGTTCCTCAAGGACAACGAGGACAAGGTCCCGGGCGAGATCAGGACCGAGGTCGAGGCCGCCGTCGCCGAGCTGAAGGAGAAGCTCAAGGGCGAGTCCGCGGACGGCGACAACACGGCCGAGATCCGCAGCGCGACGGAGAAGGTCGCGGCCGTCTCCCAGAAGCTGGGCCAGGCCATGTACGCCGACGCCCAGACCGGGCAGGCCGCCGCCGGCACCCCGGGTGCGGCCGGGGCCAAGGCCGACGACGATGTCGTCGACGCCGAGATCGTGGACGACGAGCGCAAGGACGGTGCCGCGTGACGGAGGAGACCCCGGGCTTCGACGAGAAGCCCGACGTCCCCTCAGGCGCCACCCCCGAAGACGCCGAGCCGCAGGCCGCCTCTCCCTCTCCGGAGGAGGCGGCGGCCCCGGCAGGGGACGCGAATCAGAACGCCGGCCTGGTGGCTCAGCTGGACCAGGTCCGTATGGCGCTGGGCGAGCGCACGACGGACCTCCAGCGCCTCCAGGCCGAGTACCAGAACTACCGCCGCCGCGTCGAGCGCGACCGGGTCGCGGTCCGGGAGGTCGCCATCGCGAACCTCCTGACCGAACTCCTGCCCGTGCTCGACGACATCGGCCGCGCCCGGGAACACGGCGAACTCGTCGGCGGTTTCAAGTCCGTCGCCGAGTCGCTGGAGACCGTCGCGGCGAAGATGGGCCTCCAGCAGTTCGGCAAGGAGGGCGAGCCCTTCGACCCGACGATCCACGAGGCCCTGATGCACTCGTACGCGCCGGACGTCAGCGAGACGACGTGCGTGGCGATTCTGCAGCCCGGGTATCGGATCGGCGAGCGCACCATCCGCCCCGCGCGGGTGGCCGTGGCCGAACCCCAGCCCGGGGCGCAGCCGGCCAAGGCGGAGGGCGGCGACGAGAGTGCGGCGGGCGGTTCCGGCGGCTCGGCCGGCTCCGCTGACGACAAGGAGAACGGTGGCCCGGAGGAGGGCTGACGTAAGCATCGAGCGGAAGGAGGGACGTCGGGGATGAGCACCAAGGACTTCATCGAGAAGGACTACTACAAGGTCCTCGGCGTCCCCAAGGACGCCACCGAGGCGGAGATCAAGAAGGCGTACCGGAAGCTCGCCCGCGAGTACCACCCGGACGCCAACAAGGGCAACGCCAAGGCAGAGGAGCGCTTCAAGGAGATCTCCGAGGCGAACGACATCCTCGGTGACCCCAAGAAGCGCAAGGAGTACGACGAGGCGCGCACCCTCTTCGGCAACGGCGGCTACCGTCCGGGGCCGGGTGCGGGCGGCGGCAACTTCAACTTCGACCTGGGCGACCTCTTCGGGGGCAACGCCCAGGGCGGAGGCGGCTTCGGCGGCGGCCTCGGCGACGTCTTCGGGGGCCTGTTCAACCGGGGCGGCACGGGCACCACGCGCACCCAGCCGCGGCGCGGCCAGGACATCGAGTCCGAGGTCACGCTGAGCTTCACGGAGGCCATCGAGGGGGCCACGGTGCCGCTGAGGATGTCCTCGCAGGCCCCGTGCAAGGCCTGCTCCGGCACCGGCGACAAGAACGGCACACCGCGCGTGTGCCCGACCTGCGTCGGCACCGGGCAGGTGGCGCGGGGTTCGGGCGGCGGTTTCTCGCTGACCGACCCCTGCCCCGACTGCAAGGGCCGCGGTCTGATCGCCGAGCACCCCTGCCTGGAGTGCAAGGGCAGCGGCCGGGCCAAGTCGTCCCGGACCATGCAGGTCCGCATCCCCGCGGGGGTGACGGACGGGCAGCGGATCCGGCTGCGCGGCAAGGGCGCACCCGGCGAGCGGGGCGGCCCGGCGGGCGACCTGTATGTGGTCGTGCACGTCGGCGAGCATCCGGTGTTCGGCCGCAAGGGCGACAACCTCACGGTGACCGTCCCGGTGACGTTCACCGAGGCGGCCCTCGGCGGCGAGGTCCGGGTGCCGACCCTGGGCGGTCCCGCCGTCACGCTGAAACTGCCGCCGGGCACGCCCAACGGCCGCACCATGCGGGCCCGGGGCAAGGGCGCGGTCCGCAAGGACGGCACCCGCGGGGACCTGCTGGTCACCGTCGAGGTGAGTGTTCCCAAGGACCTGACGGGGAAGGCTCGTGACGCGCTGGAGGCGTATCGCGAGGCGACCGTGGGCGAGGATCCGCGGGCGGAGCTGTTCGAGGCCGCGAAGGGAGCTTGAGGGTGATGGACGGCCGTCGACGTAACCCGTATGAACTGACCGAGGAGACCCCGGTCTACGTCATCTCGGTGGCGGCCCAGCTCTCCGGACTCCACCCGCAGACGCTGCGCCAGTACGACCGGCTCGGTCTGGTCTCCCCGGACCGCACCGCGGGACGGGGCCGCCGTTACTCGGCCCGCGACATCGAACTGCTCCGTCAGGTGCAGCAGTTGTCGCAGGACGAGGGCATCAACCTGGCCGGTATCAAGCGCATCATCGAGCTGGAGAACCAGGTCGCCGCGCTCCAGTCCCGGGTCGCGGAACTGGAGGCGGCCCTGGACGGCGCGGCGGCGACCATGCGGCAGCGCGAGGCCGCCGTCCACGCCTCCTACCGCCGGGACCTGGTGCCGTATCAGGAGGTCCAGCAGACCAGCGCGCTCGTGGTGTGGCGGCCGAAGCGGCAGCAGAACGACTGACGGCCTTCACCCGAACTCCCTTGGGTGGAGGGCCGGTAAAGAGTGTTTGGCATAGATTCCGCCAGACCTTCACAAGGTCTTCGGGCGTGGTGTTGCGTACTCGTTAAGCGGTTCCGCTTGACGCGGGTGGTGTCGGCGCGTTGGCTTTTCAGTCATCTGCGCCGCAATGCAGCCTCCACGTCCCGAACGCACCTGAAGTGAGCACCCGAATGCGTCGTATCGCCATATCCGTGGCCGCATCCTCGATGGTCCTGTCGCTCGCCGGCTGTGGCGTTCTGCACGCGACGGGGGACTCCGGCGACGCGAGCCCGACCAAGGGCAACGACATCACCGTGGGCCTGCTGCTGCCGGAGACGGCGAACACGCGGTACGAGAAGTTCGACCACCCCATCATCAAGGAGAAGGTCGCCTCGCTGACCAAGCAGCAGGGCAAGGTCGAATACGCCAACGCCGGGGCCAACGCGGCGAAGCAGGCCGCGCAGATGCAGAAGATGATCGACGACAGGGTCGATGTCATCCTGCTGGACGCGGTCGACGCGCACGCCATCGCGGCACAGGTGAAGAAGGCCAAGGGGGCGGGCATCCCGGTCATCGCGTACGACCGGCTGGCCGAGGGGCCGATCGACGCGTACATCTCCTTCGACAACGAACTCGTCGGTGAGGCGCAGGGGCGGTCCCTGCTGGAGGCGCTGGGCACGGACATCGACTCCTCCGACAAGGTCGTCATGATGAATGGCTCGCCGACCGACCCGAACGCGAAGCAGTTCAAGCAGGGCGCGCTGTCCGAGCTGAACGGCAAGGTGACGATCGCGGCATCCTTCGACACGAAGGACTGGAAGGCGGAGAACGCCGAGGCCAACATGGTTCGCGCGATCAACGACATCGGCAAGGACAACATCGCGGCCATCTACTCCGCCAACGACGGTATGGCGGGCGGCGTCATCAAGGCGCTCCAGGCCGCCGGGGTGGCCGATCTGCCGCCGATCACCGGGCAGGACGCGGAGCTTTCGGCGGTGCAGCGGATCGTCGCCGGTGAGCAGTACATGAGCGTCTACAAGCCCTACCCGGACGAGGCCGAATCGGCCGCCGAGATGGCGGTCGCGAAGGTCCAGGGCAAGGGCATCCAGTTCGACGCGCTCACCCGCGACACGGTGGACAGCCCCACCACCAAGGGCATCCCGGCCCAGCTGGTCCAGGTGAGCGCGATGACCAAGAAGAACATCGACGACACGGTCGTCGCGGACGGCATCTACAAGATCTCCGACATCTGTACCCCCAAGTACAAGACGGCCTGCGACGCCCTCGGCCTGAAGTAGCGCCAACGGCTGCGCCGACCTCACCGGGGCGGGCCAAGTCCAAGGATCCTGGGGTCTGTTGTGGGGCTCCCGAGGGGCGCAGGGGGTTTGCTGCCGTTGCTGAGCCTCGGGTGTGGGCCCGGCTGTGTCGGGCGGCGACTGTCCGCCGCGCTTTGCTTGGGCAACTCCCGTTGTGTGGGCCGTGGTCGGTTGTTGGGCGGTGGGCTGCGGGGTGGTTGGTCCGTGGGGGCGGGTGGGGTTGGGGATTGGTCAATGTGGGGGTGACGGGGTGGGTGCGGGGCGTGAGGGGTGATCACTCACGGGTTCTCGCAGGTGGTTGGGGTGGTGGGGGTGGGGCTCAGATGGGTGTGGAGGGGGTCGGGGAGCCCTGGGAGGAAGCGGGAGATACCGGTGTTTTTCCCGGGGTACGGCGGGAAGAGCCGTGTTGCGGAGCCGGTCGGCGCCGCGCATAGTTGCGCTGCGGAAGTGGCAGCAACCGGGGGTGGAATGGGCGATGGCCGGGTGCGGAACGGAGGAGCATCCACATGGTGCCGACCGCCTGTGCGAAGCCGGGGATCGCGTGTATTCCCGGGCCGTACGGCGCGGCCGCGTGCCGCGCGCGGAGGCCGAGCCGGTGCCCTGTCTGCTGGAACTCGCCCTGCTGCACCCGGACCCGGACGACATGGACTGGCTGGTGCCGACCTCGCCGCAGGAGGTCATGAGCCGACTGCTGCGCGGGGTGTACGAGGAGGTCAAGGAGAGCCAGCGGCGGGTGGGCTCGGCGGTGGCCGCCTTCGAGCGGTACGCCGGTCTCGGCCGCCAGCTCCAGGCCCCCTCGTACGCCCCGGCCGAGGGCACCGCGATCCGGGTGCTGGACGGGCTGTCCCGGATCCAGGCGGCGATGGACGAGGCGACCGACGCCTGCACCACCGAGGTGCTGACGGTGCAGCCCGGCGGCATCCGGCGGGAGGCCGAGCTGACCGAGGGACTGCACCGGGCGCTGGCGCTGCGCGGCCGGGGTGTGCGCATGCGCGACCTGTACACGCATGTGGCGCGGCACGGCCAGGGACTGCTCAACTACCTGGAGCTGATGGGCGGCACGGTGGAGGCCCGCACGCTGGACGAGGTCATCGACCGGCTGATCCTGTTCGACCGCACGGTCGCCTTCATCCCGGCCAACACCGACCGCACGATGGCGCTGGAGCTGCGTCACCCGGCGCTGGTCGACTACCTGGTGACGGTGTTCGAGCGGCTGTGGCGGCTGGCGATCCCGCTGACCGCCCCGCTCCCCGACACCGGCATCGAGGGCATCTCGCACCGTGAGCAGTCCATCGCCGCGCTGCTCGCGGAGGGCCACCAGGACGCGGTCATCGCGGAGCGCCTCGGCATCAGCGTCCGTACCTGCCGTGCCCATATCGCCCGGCTGTCGGAGACCCTCGGCGCGGCCAGCCGTACCCAGTTGGGCGTGCGCATCGCCCAGGTGGGCCTGGACGGTCCGCCGCGCACCGCGGGCGAAAGCGCGCTCAGCCTTCCTGATCAAGGATCCCCGAGCGTGCGATGAGATAGCCGAGCTGGGCCCGGCTGCCGCTGCCCAGGGCCTGGGCCAGCTTGGCGATATGGGCGCGGCAGGTGCGCACGTTCATGCCGAGGCGGCGGGCGATGGCCTCGTCGACATGGCCCTCGACGAGGAGCTTGGCGATGGAGTGCTGGATGTCCGTGATGCCGTCGGGGGCCGGCTCGTAGGGTCCGTCCGTGCCCAGCGGGACGGCGCGGCTCCACATGAACTCGAAGACCTTGACGAGGTAGCGGACCAGTCCCGGCTGGCGCAGTTCCAGGGCGACCTGCTGGTCGTCGCGGATGGGGATGAAGGCGACCGTGTCGTCGCAGATGATCAGGCGCTCCACCAGTTCGTCGATGGTGCGGTACTCCGCCTTGCCGTCGGCGAGGTGTGCGGCGTAGGCCAGCTTCTCCGGGTTGTGGCGGGCGGTGTGCTGGTACAGGGTGCGGATCCGGACGCCGCGTTCGATCAGCGGCCGGTCGCGCTCCAGGCCCTTGAGCACGCTGCGTTCGGAGATGCGGTCGCTGGGCTGGACCGTGAGTACTTCGGTGCGGCACTGCTCGGTGGCCAGGTTGAGCGCGGCGTTGATCCGTTCGCTGCCCTCCAGCAGGGTCACCGAGTCGCTGCTGGTCGTGGCCTGTGTGCTGAGCGCCATGAACGGCTCGAAGGCGCCGGCCAGTTCGATGGTCAGCCGCCGGCGCTCGGTTATCTCGCGTTCGATGGGGCTCAGACGCTGCGCCAGGGCGACCGCGGGGGATACCGGACGCAACTGGTCCGGGTCGTCCGGGTCCGGCTGGAGCAGGCCGAACTCCACGAGACAGGGGGCGGTTTCCACATCTGTGCGCGCGACGCGTCCGGTGCGTAGAGCTGCGGCGTAGATGCGGCCACCGTCCTCACACAGTTCCGTCACAGCATGGGGATGTGTCGCTTTTATGTGATTCGTTGCCAAATCTCCACCCCCCAGGGTCCTGAACATGCAGGAACATGATGCACCGATTGTGTGGCCATGACGTGCCCGAATGAGCCATCGTCATACCCGACGGGGGAAAAGGGGACCTTCGAGTGAGGACGAAGCCGACTATGCGTAAGAAAATGCTTGGCTCGGTGCTTGTCGTTGCCTTCTCCGCCCTCGTGGCCGTCGGCGTGTTGGGCGGCTTCTCCGGCGAGCAGAGCGATGTTCGGGCAAACACCAGCTGGCCGATCGTCGCGCAGGGCGAGGACAACACCTCGTGGCCGCTCCCGCCGGCAGATGGAGCCGGAGGCTGACGTGACCACTCCACCCGACGACCGATCCTTCCGCCGTGAGATGGCGACCGCCTATCGCTCCGGCTGGCACTTCATCGACCTGGTCACCGCCATCCCCCACAGCGGTGACTCGCTGATGGTGACCGTGTTCGGCGAGCCGGTCGTCGTCACGCGGGACGAGGAAGAGGACGTGCGGGCGTACCGGTGTCTGAGGAAGCCCCGAGGGGCGCCGCAGCCTGTGCGATGTGCCATCCGGTACGGAATGATCTTTGTGAACCTGGACCAACGGGACCACCGGCTCGCGGAGCCGGAGGTCTCGGATCTGAGGACCATCTCGGCCACCCCCCGCAGTGCCTGACGCGATTCCCCCGTCGTAAAAGATCGCTCAGGCGCTTCCCCCCGCAGCGGCGTCACCGTGACCTGAACACGGTGACGCCGCTGTAGTTTCCGGGGATATTTCGTGACATCCACGCGTTCTCACGCTGGCCGAAACTGTGTACGGCCCAATGCGGACTCGGCCGGGAATGAGGCTTGACCCCGGCGCGACCCGTCCTCCTCCGGCCCGCGGCGACCCCGGGGACGATGGCCGCCCCGTGACGGAAGGCCCCGAAGACCACCTGCCCGAAGAGGCCCCCACCCGGCCCACCTCGACTTCACATACGTCCGGCGTCCCCGCATCCGACGTCAGGCGCGTCGGTGTCACCTGGGCCCGGCGTCTCACGCTTGGGCGTCGCCCGCTTCCGGTGCCAAGCGCATCCGGCGTCGTGTGCGTCCGGCGTCTCGCGCTTCGGTGTCGCCGGCGTTCAGTTACCGCGTCCAGGGTCGGTCCGACTTGCTTCGGCGTCGGGCGCGTCCGGTGTCGTCTGCTTCCGGTGTCAGGTCCGTCCGGTGTCGCTCGCGTCCGTGTCTCGCGCTTGGGCGTCGCCCGCTTCCGGTGTTGTGCGCGTCCGGCGTCTCGCGCTTCGGTGTCACCCGCGGCCCAGGGCGCGTTCCACCTGGATCTCGATCACCACGCGGGACGGATTGGGGGACGGCGTCCGCTCGTACCGTTCGGTGTGGCGGCGCTCCGCCTCCGCGACCCGCTCCCGGTCGGTGCGGACGAAGGCGCGGCCCTCCAGGGTGGCCCAGCGGCGGCCGTCCACCTGGCAGACCGCGACCCGGGCGCCGGCCGGGCCGGCCGCGACGACATGCCCCGCCTTGGCGCTCGCCCCGTTCGTGATCACCCGGGCCAGCCGGGCCGCGGGGTCGAAGGTCACGGAGACGGGCACCACATGCGGGCTGCCGTCGGGCCGCAGGGTGGTCAGCGTGCACAGGTGGCGCTCTTGCCAGAAGGCGAGGTACGACGCGTGCGGGGCGTCGAGGTCCACGGCGTATTCCACGGCGGGTCGGCTCATGTTCGCACGGTAGTCACCGAAGGCTCCCGCGCATCGCCTTGAGTGGAATAGACTCAACTTTGTGTACGTTAGTTAAGTCAGCACTGGGAGACGTGGCCGACAAGCCGACGCCGAGGAGGAGAACGCGAACGTGGACGCCGAGCTGACCAACAGGAGCCGGGACGCGATCAACGCGGCCAGCAACAAGGCCGTGACCGAGGGGCACCCGGACCTCACACCTGCTCATCTGCTGCTGGCTCTGCTCCAGGGGCAGGAGAACGAGAACATCACCGATCTGCTCGCCGCCGTCGACGCCGACCAGGCCGCCGTGCGCTCCGGGGTCGAGCGAGTGCTCGCCGGACTGCCCAGCGTGACCGGGTCCACCGTCGCGCCCCCGCAGCCCAACCGCGAACTGCTCGCCGTCCTCGCCGACGCCGGTGAGCGCGCGAAGGAACTCGGCGACGACTACCTCTCCACCGAGCACCTGCTCATCGGCATCGCCGCGAAGGGCGGCGCGGCCGGCGAGGTGCTGACGCGGCAGGGCGCCGACGCCAAGAAGCTCCAGGCGGCCTTCCAGAAGGCGAGGGGAGGGCGCCGTGTGACCACCGCCGACCCCGAGGGCCAGTACAAGGCCCTGGAGAAGTTCGGCACCGACTTCACCGCGGCGGCCCGCGACGGCAAGCTCGACCCGGTCATCGGGCGGGACCACGAGATCCGGCGGGTCGTCCAGGTGCTGTCCCGCCGTACCAAGAACAACCCCGTGCTCATCGGCGAGCCCGGCGTCGGCAAGACCGCGGTCGTCGAGGGCCTCGCGCAGCGGATCGTGAAGGGCGACGTGCCCGAGTCGCTGAAGGACAAGCGGCTGGTGGCGCTCGACCTCGGCGCGATGGTCGCGGGCGCGAAGTACCGGGGCGAGTTCGAGGAGCGGCTGAAGACCGTCCTCGCCGAGATCAAGGACTCCGACGGGCAGATCATCACGTTCATCGACGAACTGCACACCGTCGTCGGCGCCGGGGCGGGCGGCGACTCCGCCATGGACGCCGGCAACATGCTCAAGCCGATGCTCGCCCGCGGCGAGCTGCGCATGGTCGGCGCCACCACCCTCGACGAGTACCGCGAGCGGATCGAGAAGGACGCGGCGCTGGAGCGGCGCTTCCAGCAGGTGCTGGTCGCCGAGCCGACCGTCGAGGACAGCATCGCCATCCTGCGCGGTCTCAAGGGCCGTTACGAGGCGCACCACAAGGTGCAGATCGCGGACAGCGCGCTGGTGGCCGCCGCCACGCTCTCCGACCGTTACATCACCTCCCGCTTCCTGCCCGACAAGGCCATCGACCTGGTGGACGAGGCCGCCTCCCGGCTGCGCATGGAGATCGACTCCTCGCCCGTCGAGATCGACGAACTCCAGCGTGCCGTCGACCGGTTGAAGATGGAGGAGCTGGCGCTGAGCAAGGAGACCGACCCGGCCTCCCGCGAACGCCTGGAGAAGCTGCGCCGCGACCTCGCCGACAAGGAGGAGGAGTTGCGCGGCCTGACCGCCCGCTGGGAGAAGGAGAAGCAGTCCCTCAACCGGGTCGGCGAACTGAAGGAACGGCTGGACGACCTGCGCGGCCAGGCCGAACGCGCCCAGCGCGACGGCGACTTCGACACCGCCTCCAAGCTGCTGTACGGGGAGATCCCCCAGTTGGAGAAGGAGCTGGAGGCCGCCTCGGAGGCCGAGGAAGAGGCCGCCAGGGACACCATGGTGAAGGACGAGGTCGGCGCCGACGACATCGCCGACGTCGTCGCCGCCTGGACCGGCATCCCCGCCGGGCGGCTGATGGAGGGCGAGACGCAGAAACTGCTGCGCATGGAGGACGAACTGGGCCACCGGCTCATCGGCCAGGCCGAGGCCGTGCGCGCGGTCTCCGACGCGGTGCGCCGCAGCCGGGCCGGCATCGCCGACCCCGACCGGCCCACCGGCTCCTTCCTGTTCCTCGGCCCGACCGGCGTCGGCAAGACCGAACTGGCCAAGGCGCTCGCCGACTTCCTCTTCGACGACGAGCGGGCCATGGTCCGCATCGACATGTCGGAGTACGGCGAGAAGCACAGCGTGGCCCGGCTGGTGGGCGCGCCCCCCGGGTACGTCGGCTACGAGGAGGGTGGGCAGCTGACCGAGGCGGTGCGCCGCCGCCCGTACAGCGTGGTGCTGCTCGACGAGGTGGAGAAGGCACACCCCGAGGTCTTCGACATCCTCCTGCAGGTGCTGGACGACGGCCGGCTGACCGACGGGCAGGGCCGTACGGTCGACTTCCGCAACACGATCCTGGTGCTGACCTCGAACCTGGGCAGCCAGTTCCTGGTCGAGCCGACCACCAGCGAGCTGGAGAAGAAGGAGCAGGTGCTGGAGGTGGTCCGCGCCTCCTTCAAGCCCGAGTTCCTCAACCGGCTGGACGACGTGGTCGTCTTCTCGGCCCTGAACAGGGACGAACTGGCCCGGATCGCCCGGCTCCAGATCGACCGCCTGGCGGCCCGCCTGGCCGAACGCCGGCTCACCCTGGAGGTCACCCCCGGGGCGCTGGCCTGGCTCGCGGACGAGGGCAACGACCCGGCCTACGGTGCCCGGCCGCTGCGCCGCCTCGTCCAGACCGCCATCGGCGACCGCCTCGCCAAGGAGATCCTGGCCGGGGAGGTCAAGGACGGCGACACGGTCCGGGTGGACGCCTTCGGCGACGGCCTCCTGGTCGGCCCGGCCACCGGCAAGACCCTCTGACCGCCCCACGGGAACGACGGCCCGCCCCACGCCTTCGGGACGCTGTTGGCGAATTGCTGGGCTCGTGTGTGACGTCGGTCTCCAAGACCTGGTTGTGGTCTTGGAGACCGACGTTTGTGTTTGGGGTGGGGTTCGAGTGTCGATGAAACCGCTGATGCCGGGAGCAGTTCCTGCGGAAACGGTGCGGGTAGCGCGGGCGGCGTTCCCGAAAGGCAGTCTGGCGATCAGGGTTCGCGACGAGCTGGGCGTGTTGTTCACGGACGAGCAGTTTGCGGGCCTGTTCCCTGCGCGGGGCAAACGTGCCTGGTCACCGGGGAAGCTGGCTCTGGTGGTGTTGCAGTTCGTGGAGAACCTCACCGACCGGCAGGCCGCCGAGGCGGTGCGGGCCCGGATCGACTGGAAGTACGCGCTCGGGCTGGAACTGACCGATCCCGGCTTCGACTGCTCGGTGCTCTGCGAGTTCCGGGACCGGCTGATCGGCGCCGAGGGTGGACGCGAGGTCCTGGACGGCGTCCTGGCCGCGGCTCGGGAACGCGGGCTGGTGGCCGGTGGCGGCAGAGCACGGACCGATTCGACCCATGTACTTTCGGCGGTACGTGAGCTGAATCAGCTGGAGCTGGTGTCCGAGTGCCTGCGATCAGCCCTCAACGCGGTGGCACGTGTGGAACCGGACTGGCTGCGGGCACGGGCCTTGCCGGACTGGTTCAGGCGTTACGCCACCCGGGCCGACGAGACGCGGTTTCCCAGGGACCGCACCAGGCGCACACAGCTCTACGAGCGGATCGGCACCGACGGCATGCACCTGTTGCGGCTGGTCTGGGCAGCCGACGCACCGCCGGGGCTGCGGAAGCTGTCCGAGGCGGAGACTCTGCGGCAGGCGTGGGTTCAGCACTTCCACTTCGTCGAGGGCGAGGTGAGGCGGCGGGGCCCAAAAGACCGGCCGCCGGGCGCCACACGCCTGGCCAGCCCGTATGACGTCCAGGCCCGCAACGGAGTGAAGGGAGAGATCCGCTGGGACGGCTACAAGGTCCACCTCACAGAGACCTGCGAGCCGGACACCGCCCACCTGATCACCAACGTGGTAACCACCCACGGCGCGGTCAGCGACGACCACATGGCCGCCACGGCCCATGCCGGCCTTGCCGCACGGGACCTGCTGCCCGCAGAGCACTGGGTCGACGCCGGCTACGCCAACGCCGCTGCCCTGACCGCCGCCCACCAAGATCACGGCGTTGCTCTTCACGGCCCGCTCAAATCTGTCACGTCCGCCCAGTCCAAAGGCGCGGCCACCTTCGGGCAAGAGGCGTTCACCATCGATTGGGACCGGCAGCAGGCAGGCTGCCCGGATGGGCATACCAGCAGTTACTGGCGCCAGGCACGCAGTCAGCACGGTGCACCCGTCATCCGCGTTCAGTTCTCGCCCCGCGACTGCAAACCGTGTCCCCGGCAGCCGGAGTGCATCAACTCCAAGCCCGGAAGCCGCAGGCTCGTGCGTCGCGAACTCACTTTGCGGCCGCGTGCTGAACACGAAACCCTCCAGCAGGCCCGCGCACTCCAGCAGACAGACGAGTGGAAAGACCGCTACAAGATCCGCGCCGGTGTCGAGGGGACCATCTCTCAAGGTGTCATCGCCCACGGCCTGCGCAGATCCCGCTACCGCGGCCTGGCCAAAGCAAGCCTCCAGCACCAGCTCACTGCGGCAGCGATCAACATTGCCCGTATCGACGCACACCTGACCGGCAAACCCCACGCTCCTACCCGCATCAGCCCCTTAGCAGCACTGCGCCCCACCGGGTGATCCAGTGGGGCGCAGTAGTGGCCCGGCAATTCGCCAACAGCGTCACGCCTTCGGGTGCGGGCCGCCGGACCGTTTACGCGCGTGGACTACCGGCTCACCGAGGCGGGCCAGGCGCTGCGCGACACGGTCAACGGCAGGTGCGCCCGTACCCCGAAGACGCGGGGCGGGCGGACTCGATCTCGTCCGGGTGGCGGCCCGTGCAGCACCGTGGCGCCGTGCGGTGAGGTGCGGCCCCGTCATGGGCCTGCGTCCCGCATCGGCGCGGCGTACGGACCGGCGCGGACCTGATCGGCGTACGGATCCGGGCGGCCCGGTCGGCCGCTGCCGCGGTCCGCACGCCCGCCGTCGTCCCCCGTCCGCTCACCGCGGCGTCACCCAGCGGCCAGATCCTGTCAGCCGAGCGCCGACAGGCCACGTCTGGGCTTGCCACCCCCCTCCCTGCATGGGGGAGGATGGCGGAATCCGCACGAAGGGAAAATCACGGTGAGCATCGACCCGTCCTCGATTCCGAACTTCGGGGGCCAGCCCGAGCCGCAGCCCCAAGGACCGGCGGGCCCCGTCGTCCCGGATCAGGACCTCGTGAAGCAGCTCCTCGACCAGATGGAGCTCAAGTACGTCGTCGACGACGAGGGTGACCTCGCGGCGCCGTGGGAGCAGTTCCGTACGTACTTCATGTTCCGTGGGGAGGCCGAACAGGCGGTCTTCTCCGTGCGGACCTTCTACGACCGGCCCCACAAGATCGACGAGAAGCCGCAGCTCCTGGAGTCCGTGGACGACTGGAACCGCAGGACGCTGTGGCCCAAGGTGTACACGCACACCCACGACGACGGCACCGTCCGTCTCATCGGCGAGGCGCAGATGCTGATCGGCACCGGCGTCGACCTCAACCACTTCGTCTCCTCGACGGTCAGCTGGGTGCGGGCCGCGATCGAGTTCGACCGGTGGCTGGTGGAACAGCTCGGCCTCGAAGAGGAGGTCAACGAGGCGGACAAGCCCGAGGGCGAGGAGTGACCTCTCGCCCCGCACGGTGACATACGGCGGCACGGCGGTCTACAACGGTGTGCGAGCGAGCACGACGAGGTAGGCGCCGTACCCCAAGGAGAGCCCGGCCAGGCCGCAGACCACCACGGTGGCGTGCCAGGGCCGGGCTCTCGCTGTCCGCACCAGCGCCCGGGCCACCGGCACCAGCAGCGGGAACGCGGGCAGCAGGAAGCGTGGCTTGGACTCGAAGAAGCCGGAGCCGCCGAGCGCGATCAGCAGAAGGACGCCGCTGTACACGAGGAGCGGGAGCGGGGCGCGGTCCACGACGAGCAGCGCGTACAGCAGGACCGCCACCGCCAGGATCGACAGCGCCATGGGGAAGACCAGCCGGTTGTCCTGCACCAGCAGCCCCCGGACGAAGTGCAGCGCGCCGCGCCCGAGGTCGAACCTCGATCCCCACAGCCGCTGCACCTCGAAGTAGCCGCCGAACAGGTCACCCTTGCGCAGGCCCACCCACAGCACGTACGCCACCCAGCCCAGGGGCGCGAGCGCCGCGCCCGTCCACAGCCTGTGGGAAAACCGGCCGCGGTGCCGGCGGATCCGGTACGCCTCGCCGGCCGCCGCGGCGAGTACGGCCGCGGCGACCGCGATGCCATTGGGCCGGGACAGCCCGGCGAGCGCGGCCAGGCCGCCCGCCCACATCCAGTTCCCGGCCAGCACGGCGTACAGGGACCAGGCCGCGAACGCCGTGAGCACGGGTTCCGTGTACGCCATCGACAGCACGACGGAGTGCGGCAGCAGCCCCCACAGCACCACCAGCGCCGTGCCCACGCCCGGCCCGTACAGGCGGGCCCCCACCGCGTGGATGCCGCAGGCGGCGATCCCGGCCGCGGTCCAGGACACCAGCAGTCCCGCGGCGCCACCGCCGAACGGCGTCAAGGCGGTCACGACCCGCACCAGCGCCGGGTACAGCGGGAAGAACGCCAGGTCGCTGTGGATGACCGTCGGCTCGAAGAACAGGGTGCGGCCGTAGCCGTGGGCGGCGATGCCCAGGTACCAGACGGAGTCCCAGGAACGGCCGAGCAGCGCCAGCGGCTGCTGGTCCCTGGCCCAGGCGGCCACGGCGAGCACGGCGATCCCGGCGAGCCGGGCGAGGGCGAACACCCCGAGCGCGACCCCGCTCGCCGTCAGGAGGGACAGCCGGGTCCGGGCGCGCTCCCGGGGACCGGGCTCCTGGGACGCCGCGGCAGCGGCAGGGACGAAGGTGGAACTGGCGTGGCTCACATTTCCGCAGCTTGCAGCGGTGCGCCCGGGGACGCGAGCAGTGTGCGCCCGAGCGGGTACGCCCCACCGACCACCGGCGCGGCGACATGACAGGCCGCGGCCCGCCCGCGGTCGTACGTCGGGCCCGCGGTCACAGGCGGCGCAGGCGGTTTGCGGCTTCCTGGAGGACCTCCTGCCGTTTGCAGAAGGCGAAGCGGACGAAGGGGGCGCCGGCCTCGCGGTCGTCGTAGAAGACGGCGTTGGGGATGGCGACGACGCCCGCGCGCTCCGGCAGGGCGCGGCAGAAGGCGAAGCCGTCCTTCTCGCCCAGCGGGCGGATGTCGGTGGTGATGAAATACGTGCCGGCGGGCCGGAAGACCTGGAAGCCGGCCTCCGTCAGGCCCGCCGCCAGCAGGTCCCGTTTGGCCAGCAGGTCGGCGCGCAGGGCCGCGAAGTAGGAGTCCGGGAGGGCCAGCGCCTCGGCCACCGCGTACTGGAAGGGCCCCGACGCCACGTACGTCAGGAACTGCTTCACCGCACGCACGGCCCCGACCAGCTCGGGCGTGGCCGTCACCCAGCCGACCTTCCAGCCGGTGAACGAGAAGGTCTTTCCGGCGGAGCCGATGGTGAGTGTGCGCTCGCGCATGCCGGGGAACGTGGCCAGCGGCAGATGCTCCGCGTCGTCGAACACCAGGTGCTCGTACACCTCGTCCGTCACCACCAGCAGGTCCCGCTCGACCGCGAGCGCGGCGATCGCGGACAGCTCCTCCCGGGTGAGCACCGCCCCGGTCGGGTTGTGCGGGGTGTTGACCAGCAGCAGCCGGGTGCGGTCCGTCACCGCGGCGCGCAGCTCGTCGAGGTCGAGGCGGAAGCCGCCCTCGTGCGGGCGGAGCGTCACCGGCACCCGGGTGCCGCCCGCCATCGCGATGCTCGCCGCGTAGGAGTCGTAGTACGGCTCGAACGCGATGACCTCGTCGCCGGGTTCCAGCAGCGCGAGCAGCGCCGCCGCGATCGCCTCCGTCGCGCCCGCCGTCACCAGCACCTCGGTGTCGGGGTCGTGGACCAGGCCGTAGCGGCGCTCCTGGTGCGCGGCGATCGCCGTCCGCAGCTCGGGGACGCCCGGTCCCGGCGGGTACTGGTTGCCGCGGCCCTCGCGCAGCGCCCGCACGGCCGCCTCCCGCACCTCGTCGGGGCCGTCCGTGTCGGGGAAGCCCTGGCCCAGGTTGATCGAGCCGGTCCGCACCGCCAGGGCGGACATCTCGGCGAAGATCGTCGTCCCGAACTCGGCGAGCCGGCGGTTGAGCAGTGGGCGTGCGCTGGAGGTCATGCCGGCCATCCTGCGCCGAAGCTCTGGACTTCCTCAACTCTGCTTTCGGCTTGCGGACGGCCGGGCATCCCCCGTGCACACAGCAGTCACGCACCAGGCGAGGCGCCCACGGGGGGTCGCTTCGGGGGAACGAAAGGAGGGTGGCGCCATGGTCTTCGGCATCATCCTGGCGGTGATCGTGATCCTGGTCATCGGGTCTGTGACAGGTGGATCGCGCCGACGCACGAAGAAGGGGGCGCAGACGAAGAACGGTGCGCCGGCGCAGAAGGGTGCACCGGTGAGGAAGGGGGCGCAGGCGAGGAAGGGGGCGCAGGCCGGGAAGCGTCGCGGCCGGGTGTCCCGTTCGTCGTCGTCTTCGTCTTCGTCTTCGTCTTCGTCGTCGTCTTCGTCCTCGGCCGGTGCCGGCGGGACGAGTTGGTGGGCCGGTGACTCGGGCGGCTCGTCGGGCGATTCGTCCTCGGGCGGGCACGGCGGGCACGGCGGGCACGGCGGGCACTCCTGTGGCGGCGGGTCGTCGTGCGGCGGCGGGGGCGGGTGCGGCGGAGGCAGCTGACACGGGGCAGCCGAGCTTCACCGCACACCAGGAACCGCGGTCCGGGCCGCGCACCGGGCGCCCGTCGGGCGAAGGCATCCGACGGGCGCTCAGCCATATGGAGAACGCACCCGGCGTACGCCGTGGTTGAACAGTTGAGCTGTGGAGCCCTCTGAGGGATGGAAACCGCACGAAGTTGGGTAAAAACGCTGTGGCGACAGCACAGTTCGTGATTCCCTCTAAAACACCGACGCAGCCCCTCGGTCGTCCGGCAGACACCCCGCTCCCCGGCTGGGCCGGCCGGGCCGACCGGGCTGATGTGGCCGATCACCCGGTGCCGACCGAGGCGTGCCGGACCACACTCCCTCTTTCTTCTTTGTGTGTTAGCGGAGCCGACCCATGCTCACGACCCTCACCACCTCCTACACCGACACGCGCGCGGCCGACCTAGCCTGGGCGCTGGGGCGCGAGCCGCTTCCCGCCCTCGCCACGCTCGATCTCGAACTGACCGGGGCAAAGCTCCAGATGAGACTGCTCGGCGCGTCCCACCAGGTACTCCTGGAGGAGGAGCGGGGCGGCTGCTCGGAGACGGTGGCGTGCATTCCGGGATCCAGCACGCCGCTGCCGCTGGGCGTCGCCAAGCGCGTCGGCGACTGGGAATACGAGTTCGCGGCCCGCGTGGAGTTTCTGCCGCCCGGCTCCTTCGCGGGCCGCGCCCAGGAACTGCTCGCCCTGGTCTCCGACCACCCCCAGGGGCTGGCCGGCGTCTTCCCCGGCAGCCCGTACGCCTTCACGGCGATGCTCGCCCAGCGCCGCGAGGGCCAGGTGCACTGGCGCACCTGGCACGCGTATCCGCAGGACGGTCAACTGGTGGCCACGCGAACCCGGGTGGGTGTGCGGGTGCCGGTGCCCGCGGCGGAGACCGGCCAGGGCTCCGCACCGATCGCGGCGGGATAAACGCCCCATGCGTGATTCGCGGGAAGTTCCACACGTGTGGGTGACGAAGCGTGCGCGTCATGTGACGTAACGTCGCAGAGTGATCGAATCGCACGCCCCCGCCCCTCCGAGTGCCCCGCCGTTCCGGGGCGGACCCGCGCGGCTGTCCGTAAGGCCGGCGACCGGACGGTTCCTGGTCCTCGCGGGCGTCTTCGTCTGCGCGGCCTGCGGACTCGTGTACGAGCTCGAACTCGTCGCCCTCGCCTCGTACTTGATGGGCGACTCGGTCACCCAGGCGTCCGTCGTGCTGTCCGTCATGGTCTTCGCGATGGGCCTCGGCTCGCTCGCCGCGAAGGGCCTGCGCCGGCACGCGGCCGCCGCCTTCGGCGCCGTCGAGGCGGGCCTCGCCCTGGTCGGCGGCTGCAGCGCGATGGCGCTGTACGCGATGTTCGCCTGGACCGGCGACTGGGGCGGCCTGTGGGTCAACGGCCCCCGCTGTCTGCTCGTCGCCTTCTCGCTCGCCATCGGCCTGCTGATCGGCGCCGAGGTGCCGCTGCTGATGGAGCTGATCCAGCGCATCCGACGGCAGGACGCGGGCGGTGCGGTGGCCGACCTGTTCGCGGCGGACTACGTCGGCGCGCTCGTCGGCGGCCTCGCCTTCCCGTTCCTACTGCTGCCGTTCCTCGGCCAGTTGACCGGTGCGCTGCTCACCGGAGCGGTCAACGCCCTTGCGGGCGGCGCCCTGATCCTCGGCCTGTTCCGCCACGACCTGACCCGCCGCGCCCGCTGGCTGCTGCTGCTCGCCAACCTCACCGTCCTCGGCGTCCTCGCCTTCGCCGCCGTCCTCGTCGACGACTTCGAACGCCTCGCCCGGCAGGCGGTGTACGGCGGGGACGTACGCGTCGCCGTCCAGACCGACGTCCAGGAGGTGGTGCTCACCGGCGGCACCCGCGGCCACCCGCTCGGTCTGTACCTGGACGGCCGGCTGCGGGTCGACGGCCGGGACGAGGGCCGCTATCACGAGGCGCTGGTCCATCCGGCCATGGCGGGCCCGCACGCGCGCGTACTCGTCCTCGGCGGCGGAGACGGGCTGGCCGCGCGGGAAGCGCTGCGCTACCCGGACGTGCGGCGGGTCGACGTCGTGGAACCAGACGCGGGCGTCGTCCGGCTCGCGCGCCAGGACCCGGGGCTGTCCGCACTGAACGGCCACGCGTACCGCGACCGTCGCGTTCACGTCATGACACAGGACGTGTTCCGCTGGCTGCGCGGGGCTCCCACGGAGGCGTACGACGTCGTGATCGCGGATCTGCCCGACCCCGGCATCACGGCCAGTACGAAGCTGTACTCGGAGGAGTTCTACGGGCTGACCCGCCGGGTGCTGGCCAAGGACGGCCGGCTGGCGGTGCACGCAGGACCGGTGGCGGCCGGGGCCCGGGTCTTCTGGACGGTGGAGGCGACGATGCGGGCGGCCGGCCTCGGCACCTCGCCGTACCGCGTGCTCGGCCGCGACAACGGTTTCACGACGGGGCCCGACCGCCCCGCGGGCGCCTCCCGCACCCCGTACGACTGGGGTTTCGTGCTGGCCTTGCCGGGCGCCGCGCCGCCGCCGCTGCGTTTGGACCCGTCCGGGCCGCGGCTGCGCACGCTGACCGCGCAGGGGCTTGCGGCGGACGCCCGCGCGGCGGCCGGTACGCGGATCTCCGGGGTGCCGCCGTCGACGCTGGTGCATCCGCGCTATTGACGACCGGACCGCGCGCAGGAGGGTACGTATCGTCCGCTCGTGGGTAGGCTCAGCCGACATGGAGCATGAGGTCTTGGTTCCGGTTCCGGTCGAGCGGTTGAGGCGGGCGCTCGCCGAGCCCGCGCGCATCGCCCGGGCGGTTCCCGGGCTCCAGCAGGACGCCGGTGCCGATCCGGTCGCCGGGCGGCTGAAGCTGCGCGTCGGCGGCCGCTCCATCACCTACCGAGGGTCGCTGCGCGTCTCGCCGCGTGAGGACGGGTCGTACGCCGTCGAGGGCGAGGCGACCGAGGCCCGCGGCAGCGGCGCGGTCAAGCTCGCCCTCACCTTCCGCCTCCGGGACACCGACGGCGGCACCGCGGTCACCGTCGACGGCACGGCCACCGCGGACGGACGCATCGCCGAACTGCCCCAGGACACGGTGAGTTCGGCGGCGACCCGGCTGCTGAACCGCTTTGTGGAGTCCCTCGCGCCGCCGCCACCGGCCCACCCCGACACTGCGGAGCCCCTGCGGGAGCCCGGGCCGGGGGAGGACAGCGGGTCGGCGGAAGGGACCGGGTCCCGGGAAGCGGCCGGGCCTGCGGCGGAGGCCGAAGGCGCGGGCGGAACCGAGCCGAGGCCCGAGCCGGGGACCGAAGCCGAGGCCGACGGCGGGGCCGAGGAGGAGGGCGCGGCCTCCGCGTTCGAGACCGAGGTGCCGCCGCCCTCGCTCGCCCCCGAGGCCGACGAGGAAGGCTCCGCGGGCTTCGCCACCGACGGCCCGTCGGTCGAGGCGGCGCATGCGCGCCGGACGATGATCGGCCGCAGCGCGGAGGAAGTGGACCATGCCCCGCCGCGCGGTCGCTATGCCCCCGTACCGGCTCCGGAGACGGTTGCCGGACACTCGGCGCTGCGGTGGGCTGCGCCGGCGGCGGCGCTCGCGTTGGCGTCTGCGATCGTGGTGGGCCGCGCACTACGCAGACGCCGCTGACCGGGCCCCGCCGCTGCGGCGGAACGCGCGCGCCCCGGCGCCGCCGTCCGCGGTGCCGGACCGCCGTGGCGGAATGCGCACGCGTCCGGCGTCGGACCGCCGCTGGACACTGCGCCTGGGGCCCGAGGAGGCCGGGCGGTCGTCGCCACGGTGACCGGCGGGGCCGCACTGCGGTGCATGCGTGTGGTGAGTGGTCGTAGTGCGTAGGAGGCGGATCACGCGCCGCCGCGCGGTCGCTGTAGCCCCGTACCGGCTCCGGAGACGGTCGGCGGACCGCGGGCTTGGTCGGCCCAGTAGGGTCGTGCCGTGAGTAACGAACCCATCACGTTGACCGCGGGTGACGCGGAAGTGAGACTGCAGCCGGGCAACGGCGGCCGGGTCGCAGGGCTCCGGATCGCCGGTACCGAACTCCTCCGGCAGGGCGACCGGTTCGGTTGCTTCCCGATGGTCCCCTGGTGCGGCCGGATCAGGGACGGCCGCTTCCTGAACGGCGCCACCGAGTACCAGATGCCGCTCAACTCCCCGCCGCACGCCATCCACGGCACCGCCCGAGACGGCGCCTGGCACACCGCCCGCGTCGGCACCGACGAGGCGGTCATGACGTACGACCTGGTCGAGCCCTGGCCCTACTCCGGCCGTGTCACCCAGATGGTCGCCCTGGCCGAGGACGCCCTGACGCTCACCATGTCCGTCGAGACGTACGACTCGTCCTTCCCGGCGCAGATCGGCTGGCATCCCTGGTTCAACCGGAACCTGGACGGCGAGGACGTAACGCTCGACTTCAGCCCCGCCTGGCAGGAGGAGCGGGGCGCCGACCACCTGCCCACCGGCAACCGCGTCGCCCCCCGCCCCGGCCCCTGGGACGACTGTTTCGGCATGCCCGACGGCGTCGACGTCACGCTCACCTGGCCCGGACGGCTGGAGCTGACGGTGGCCAGCCCGGAGCAGTGGGTCGTCGTCTACGACGAGCAGGAGGCCGCCGTGTGCGTCGAACCGCAGACCGGCCCGCCCAACGGCCTCAACACCCGGCCGCACCTGGTCACGCCGCTGGAGCCGCTGGAGGCCACGACCACCTGGCGCTGGCGCCGCCTCTAAGCTGGTCGGCATGACGGACGTACGCGGCGCGCTGCTGCAGCAGATCAAGGACAAGGCCGTGGTGTACGGCAAGGTGACGCTGTCGTCGGGTCTGGAGGCCGACTACTACGTCGACCTGCGCCGCGTCACCCTCGACGGGGAGGCCGCGCCACTGGTCGGGCAGGTGCTCCTGGACCTCACCGCGGACCTCGACTTCGACGCCGTGGGCGGCCTGACCATGGGCGCCGACCCGGTCGCCGCCGCGCTGCTGCACGCCGCCGCCGCGCGGGGCCGCCGGCTGGACGCGTTCGTCGTACGCAAGGCCGCCAAGGCGCACGGCCTCCAGCGGCGCGTCGAGGGACCCGAGATCAAGGGCCGCCGGGTGCTGGTCGTCGAGGACACCTCCACCACGGGCGGCTCGCCGCTCACCGCCGTGGAGGCGGTGCGCGAGGCCGGTGCCGAGGTCGTCGCCGTCGCGACCATCGTGGACCGGGCGACGGGCGCCGCCGAGAAGATCAGGGAGGGCGCGGGCGTGCCCTACCTGTTCGCCTATTCGAAGGACGAGTTGGGGCTGGACTGACGCACGCAGCCGGCCACGACCCGGTGACCGCGCGGCCGGGGCGCCGAGCAGGGGTTCATGTCTGGAAAGATGGGGACGACGATGACGTCACCCTCAAGGTCTAGGTCAGGGCCGTAGTACGCAGATCGCCGACCCGCACACTCAAGGAGCGGACAGATGCCCATCGCAACCCCCGAGGTCTACAACGAGATGCTCGACCGGGCGAAGGCAGGCAAGTTCGCCTACCCGGCCATCAACGTCACCTCCAGCCAGACCCTGAACGCGGCTCTGCGCGGCTTCGCCGAGGCGGAGAGCGACGGCATCATCCAGATCTCCACGGGTGGCGCCGAGTTCCTGGGCGGCCAGTACAGCAAGGACATGGTGACCGGCGCGGTGGCCCTCGCCGAGTACGCGCACATCATCGCCGAGAAGTACCCGGTGACGGTCGCCCTGCACACGGACCACTGCCCGAAGGACAAGCTCGACGGGTATGTGCGTCCGCTGCTCGCGATCTCCGCCGAGCGCGTGAAGGCCGGGCAGAACCCGCTGTTCCAGTCCCACATGTGGGACGGCTCCGCCGAGACCCTGGCCGACAACCTCGCCATCGCACAGGAACTCCTTGAGCGCGCCCGCGCCGCCAAGATCATCCTTGAGGTGGAGATCACCCCGACCGGCGGCGAGGAGGACGGCGTCTCGCACGAGATCAACGACTCCCTGTACACGACGGTCGACGACGCGATCCGCACGGCGGAGGCGCTCGGTCTCGGCGAGAAGGGCCGCTACCTGCTGGCCGCGTCCTTCGGCAACGTGCACGGCGTGTACAAGCCGGGCAACGTGGTGCTCCGTCCCGAGCTGCTGAAGGAGCTGAACGACGGCGTCGCCGCGAAGTACGGCAAGGCCGCCTCTCCCGGCCCGTTCGACTTCGTCTTCCACGGCGGCTCCGGCTCCAGCGAGCAGGAGATCCTGACGGCGCTGGAGAACGGCGTCGTCAAGATGAACATCGACACGGACACCCAGTACGCCTTCACGCGTCCGGTCGCCGACCACATGTTCAAGAACTACGACGGCGTCCTGAAGGTCGACGGCGAGGTCGGCTCCAAGAAGACCTACGACCCGCGCACCTGGGGCAAGCTGGCCGAGGCGTCGATGGCCCGGCGCGTCGTCGAGGCCACGCAGCACCTGCGGTCGGCCGGCACGAAGATCAAGTAGTTCGGGCGGTCCGCACGGCGGCCGTCGGTGAGACGGCCTCCGGCACGTCCGTTCGGTGAGCCCGGCCCGCCATGGGGGCCGGGCTCGCTGTATACCTGGGACATGCCCGACGTCCGGCTGTCCTCATCGCAGGGCAAGTGGATCCTGCTCACCACGGTGCTCGGATCCAGCATGGCCATGCTGGACTCGACCGTCGTCAATGTGGCGCTGCCGCGCATCGGCCGCGACCTGAATGTGGACCTGGCGGCCCTCCAGTGGACGGTCAACGCGTACATGGTGACGCTGGCCGGGCTGATCCTGCTCGGCGGGTCGCTGGGCGACCGCTACGGCCGGCGCAAGATCTTCGTGATCGGGGTCGTCTGGTTCGCATTGGCCTCCCTGCTGTGCGGGCTCGCTCCCAGCGCCGGTGTCCTCGTCGGTGCCCGCGCCCTCCAGGGCATCGGCGGCGCCCTGCTGACCCCGGGTTCCCTCGCGCTCATCCAGGCGTCCTTCCATCCCGACGACCGGGCCAGGGCGGTCGGCCTGTGGTCCGGGTTCGGCGGCATCGGCGCGGCCGTCGGGCCCTTCCTGGGCGGCTGGCTGGTGGACGGCCCCGGCTGGCGCTGGGTGTTCCTGCTCAACGTTCCGCTGGCGCTGCTGTGCGCCCCCATCGCCGTGCGACACGTCCCCGAGTCCGGGGGACGCGAGTTCCGGCCGGGTGGGGCGGTGGCCGGTGGGGCGGTTGCGGTGGCCGGTGGGGCGGTGGCCGGGGGCCGCGGCACGGCGGGGGATGCCGTGGGCGTCGAGGACGGCGGCCCCGGGGGTGGTCCGGGAGGTGGCTCCGGGGGTGCTCTCGGCCGTTTCGACGTGCTGGGCGCGGCCCTCGGTGCGCTCGCCCTGGCCCTGGTGACGTACGCCCTGATCGAGGCCCGCCAGGGCTCGCTCGTCGTCGCCCTCACGGCGGTGGCGGGAATCGCGGCCGGTGTCGCCTTCGTGTACGTCGAGAAACGCCACCCCGACCCGATGATGCCGCTCGACATCTTCGCGTCCCGGCAGTTCACGGTGGTCAACCTGGTCACGCTGTGCGTCTACGCGGCCTTCGGCGGCTTCTTCTTCCTGACCGCGCTGCAACTCCAGGTCGTGGCGGGCTATTCGCCGCTGCGGGCCGGTACGGCGCTGCTGCCGACCACCGTCCTGATGCTGCTGTTCTCGGCCCGCTCGGGCGCGCTGGCCGACCGTATCGGGCCGCGCATCCCGCTCACCGTCGGGCCGCTGCTCTGCGCGGTCGCGATGCTGCTGATGCTGCGGGTGGGCAAGGGCGCCGACTACCTCACGGACGTGCTGCCCGCGCTGCTGGTCATGGGCGCGGGCATGGTCACCCTGGTGGCCCCGCTCACCGCGACGGTGCTCGCCTCCGTCGACACGATGCGGGCGGGGCTGGCCAGCGGCATCAACAACGCGGCGGCCCGCGCGGCCGGGCTGATCGCCGTGGCCGCGCTGCCGTTGCTGGCCGGGATGGGTCCCGAGGCGTACCGCTCGGCGGACGCCTTCGACGCCTCGTTCCGGCGGGCGATGCCGCTGTGCGCGGCGGTCCTGGTGGTCGGCGCGGTCCTCGCCTTCGCCGCGGTCCGCCGCCCGCCCCCGGACTGCAACCGCCCGCAATGCCGCACCCACGGCAACGTCACGTCCCCACCCCTGGAGACGGGACGGACGCGCGGGGGCGAGATTCCCGGGGACGGGGGGCGGGGGACGGGGATGGGGTGAGGCGGGGGCGTTGGGGGTGGCGGTGAGGCCTGGTGGCCTTGGGTGGTGCGGCGGTGAGATGAGTGGTGGGGGTTGCCGGTGAGGTTGGAGGCGTTGGGGGTGCCGTGAGCCTGGGTCGGCTGTCGTTCACCGGACCTGTGGGGGCGCCGTTCCCGGCGAGCCGGTCGGGCGTGCGTATCCGGGGGGGCGTGGAGGTGGCGGGCCCGTCCGGCGGGGTGCGGCGGGCCCGGTTGGTGGTGCGGTCAGCCGAGGAGTTCCGCGTAGGCCTCGGGGTCGCTGTCGCGCAGGAACTGGCGGCAGCGTTCGGCCTCGTCCTTCTCGCCGATCGCCTCGGCCGCCCGCGCGAGGACGGCCAGGCAGCGCAGGAAGCCCTGGTTGGCGCGGTGACTCCAGGGGATCGGTCCGTGGCCCTTCCAGCCGTTGCGGCGCAGGGCGTCGAGTCCGCGGTGGTAGCCGGTACGGGCGTAGGCGTACGACTCGATCACCCGGCCCGCCGAGAACGCTTCCTCGGCGAGCGCAGCCCACGCCGGTGAGAACGTCGGGTGCTGTGCGGCGACCTCGGCCGCCGGCACGGACTCCGTGACCAGCAGCCGGAAGGCCGCCTCGTTCTCCGGGAGGTAGGTCGGGTCGGGGCCGCCGAGCAGGTTCGTGTGGGTCGTCATGGATGCAGTGTGCCACCGGCGGCCCGGCCCCCGTCCGCCGAGGGCAACCCCACGAACCGCTCCGCGCAGCCGGCCTCGTAGGCGTTCCCCCGCGGGCGGAGTCGCAGGCCGTCCGGCGGGCTGCCCTGGCGGGCGGAGTCGCAGGCCGTCCGGCGGGCTGCCCTGGCGGGCGGAGTCGCAGGCCGTCCCGCGGACAGCCCCGGCCGACGGAGTCGCAGGCGGCCACGCGAAGCCCCCTGCCCAGACGGCCCCGCGGACAGCCCTGTACAGACCTTCTTGCAGACCGCCCGGCGTAGACGGCTTCGTGTAGACGATCCCGCGAACCGCGCCGCGCCGGCGCTCCGCGACGACGGCTCTGGGTAGAGGCCTAGCGACCGGCTCGGTCAGATGGTCCCGCGGATTGCCCTGTGTGGAGGCTTCGCGGGTGGTCCTGCGAGGACGGCTCTGCGTAGGTGGCTTCGTGTGGGAGGTGCCCCGGGTCGTCCTGGCCAGGTGGTCTCGCGGACTGCGCCCCGCTGGCGGCCTAACGAAGGTGGCCTCGTGATCCGGCCCTGGGGAGGGTGCCGACCGCCCTGCCCAAACGGTCCCGCGGACATCCCCGCGTAAACGGCCTGACAGACGGCCCCGCGACCTTGCGTAGACGGCCTTGCAGGCGGTCCCGTATTGACGTCCCGCGGACCGCGCCGCGCTGGTGGCCCCGCGACGACGGCCCTGCGCTGACGGCCTCGCGATTGGCCCAGGCAGACGGTCCCGTAGACGGCGTCGTACAGACGGCTCCGTGCAGCCGGCTCCGTGCAGCCGGCTTCGTACAGACGGCTCCGCAGACCGGTCCGCGACGACGCCCTGCGCAGACGGCCCCGTACAGATCACCCCCGTACAAACAGCCCCGTACGGCCCCCCGTAGACGGCCTCGTGATCGCCTGGGCAGACGGTTCTGTGGGCACCCCTGTGTACACGGCCGCCGGGCCGCCCCCGCGCACGGCCCCCAGACCCCCCGGGTCGGTCGGGCTTGCCGTGGTGTGGGGGATTGCGGAGGATGCCGGTGGGGACCGGGGCCCCCGTGCCGGCATCGGCAGGGGCGGACCGCTACCCGGAGTACAAGCAGGAGACAGCGATGTCCCAACCGGCTCACCCCCTTCCCGAGGCCGCTGAGCCCGAGACCCCGCATCTCGACTTCGCGGGCACGACGCCGTACGAGGACTACGTCAAGGCGGACGTGCTCACCCATCTCCAGCACACCCTCTCCGACGACCCCGGAGAGATGGTCTTCCTGGTCACCACCCAGGTGATGGAGCTGTGGTTCACGGTCGTCGTCCACGAGTGGGAGACGGCGGCCCGGGCGCTGCGCGAGGACCGCGTGCCGGTCGCGATCGACGCGCTGAAGCGGTCCGTACGCGAGCTGGCGGCGCTGAACGCCTCCTGGAAGCCGCTCGCCGCGCTGACCCCGGCCCAGTTCAACGCGTACCGCTCCGCCCTGGGCGAGGGCTCCGGCTTCCAGTCGGCGATGTACCGGCGCATGGAGTTCCTGCTCGGCGAGAAGTCCGCGTCGATGCTCGTCCCGCACCGGGGCGCGCCCCGTGTCCACGCCGAGCTGGAGAAGGCCCTGCACGAGCCGAGCCTGTACGACGAGGTGGTACGGCTCCTCGCGCGCCGCGGCCACGCCATCCCGCGGGAGGTGCTGCAACGGGACGTGTCCGTGCGCCACGAGCCGTCGGAGGCCGTCGAGGCGGCCTGGACGGCGGTCTACTCCGGCGACCAGAACGCCGAACTCGCCCGCCTGGGCGAGGCGTTGACGGACGTGGCCGAACTGGTCTGGCGCTGGCGCAACGACCACCTGGTCGCCACCCGCCGTGCGATGGGCGCCAAGTCCGGCACGGGCGGCTCCGCCGGGGTCGCCTGGCTGGAGAAGCGCGCGCAGAAGAACGTGTTCCCCGAGCTGTGGACGGCGAGGTCCCATGTCTGACACCACCGAACCGGCCGTCACCGCGAAACGGTTGGACGCGGCGGACGAACTCGCCCCGCTGCGCTCCCGTTTCGTCCTCGACGACGTCGTGTACCTGGACGGCAACTCGCTGGGCGCGCTGCCCGCGAACGTCCCGGACCGGGTCGCCGACGTGGTACGCAGGCAGTGGGGTGAACTGCGCATCCGCTCCTGGGAGGAGAGCGGATGGTGGACGGCGCCCGAGCGGATCGGCGACCGGATCGCTCCGCTGGTCGGTGCGGCGCCCGGGCAGATCGTGCTGGGCGACTCGACAAGTGTCAACGTTTTCAAGGCACTTGTGGGCGCCGTCCGGCTGGCCGGTCAGGGGCGGGACGAGATCCTGGTCGACGCGACGACGTTCCCCACGGACGGCTATATCGCCGCGTCCGCGGCCCGGTTGACCGGCCGCACCCTGCGCCCGGTGACCCCGGCGGAGGTGCCGGCGGCCCTGAGCGACCGTACGGCCGCGGTGCTGCTCAACCACGTCGACTACCGCACCGGCCGGCTGCACGACCTGCCCTCGCTCACGGCGGCGGTGCACGCGGCGGGCGCACTGGCGGTGTGGGACCTGTGCCACAGCGCGGGCGCGCTGCCGGTGGGCCTGGACGAGCACGGCGTCGACCTGGCGGTCGGCTGCACGTACAAGTACCTGAACGGCGGCCCGGGCGCACCGGCGTACCTGTATGTGCGCCGCTCCCTCCAGGACCGCTTCGACTCGCCGCTGCCCGGCTGGAACTCCCACGCCGAACCGTTCGGCATGCGCCCGGACTACGAAGCCGCGCCGGGCGCGCTGCGGGGGCGGGTGGGCACCCCGGACGTCCTGTCCATGCTGGCCCTGGAGGCCGCGCTGGACGTGTGGGAGGGGGTGTCGGTGGCGGCGGTGCGGGCCAAGTCCCTGGCCCTGACCGACTTCTTCCTGGAGTGTGTGACGGCGTATGTGCCCCGGGGGCTGGTCGAGTCCCTGACGCCGGCGGCCCATGAGGAGCGGGGCAGCCAGGTGGCCCTGCGCTGCCCGGCCGCCGGGGACGTGATGCAGCGGCTGATCGCTCGCGGGGTGGTGGGGGATTTCCGGCACCCCGACGTCCTCCGTTTCGGCTTCACGCCGTTGTACGTGGGGTTCGCGGACGCGGAGCGGGCGGCCCGGGCGCTGGGGGATGTATTGCGGGAGGTGCGGGGGGAGGCGGCGGCCGGGTAGCGTCCGGGGGCCGGGCACTCATCAACTGGGGTCCCACGTACCAAGGGGCTCAAGCGGAGCCAGCTACCACGAGCCTCAAGCGCAGCCCGGCCACCAAAGGGGCTCAAGCGGAGCCCGGCTACCAAAGGGGCTCACGTGGAGCTTGGCTACCAGGAGGCTCAAGCGCAGCCCGGCTACCAAAGGGGCTCACGGGGAGCTTGGCTACCAGGAGACTCAACCAGGGCCCGGCCATCACGGGGACTTGGCCGAGCCTTGCGCACGACGGGACCCGGTCGAGTCTTGCGCACGACGGGACTAGGTCGAGCCTCGCTTACCACGTGGCTCAACCGGAGCCCCGCGCACCACGGGAACCCGCGCCTTTGGCCCATGGTGTTCGAGGGGCGTGCGGGCCGGGCGGGCGGCGGGGTCGGTGCGCACCGGACTCGGCTTCCGGGCAACCGGTTCGCACCGGTTGCCCGGCTCACGCCATACGGCACCGCTTTGCCCCTCACCGAGCGTGACATCCCCGTGTCCGCGCACGTCACCGGCCTGATACCGTCCCCGCCAACGGCTGCCCAACTCCCCTGGTCCGCCAAATCCGTTACGTCGCTGAGAGGTTGGAGCATGCCGGACGACGCCGCCGCAGCCCGGGCCGCTGCCGAAGAGGAGTCGGCCTTCTCGCACCCGCCCGTCGATCCCGACGCCACAGCCGCGTACGGCGACCACCCCGACCAGGTGATCGACTTCTACGCCCCGCGCGGCACGGAGCCCTCGTCGCCGGGCGTCGGCGCCCCGCTGGTCGTCGTCCTGCACGGAGGGGCCTGGCGCGCGCCGTACGACCGGCGGCATATCACGCCGTTCGCGGACTTCCTGGCCCGCCGCGGCTTCGCCGTCGCCAACGTGGAGTACCGGCGCGGCAACGTGGAATACCGGCGGGGCGGCCCCGCACCGGCCGGGGGCGGCGCGGGTCCGGTCGCGGGTCGCTGGCCGGATACCTTCGACGACGTCGCCGCCGCACTGGACGCCCTGCCCGTGCTGGCCCGCGGGGCGCTTCCGCAGGGCGACCTGCGCCGCACGGTGCTCACCGGCCATTCGGCGGGCGGCCACCTGGCCCTGTGGGCGGCGGCCCGCCATGTGCTGCCGGCGGACTCCCCCTGGCACACGGACCGGCCCGCCGCGCTGCGCGGAGTGGTCGCCCTCGCCCCGATCGCGGACTTCGAGGTGGCGGAGAAGCTGGCCGTCTGCGACAACGCGGTGCGGCAACTGCTGGGCGGGAAGGACGAGTTCACCGCGCGCAGGCCGTACGCCGATCCGGCCCTGCTGCTGCCCACGGGCATCGCGACGACGCTCGTCCAGGGCCGTGCGGACGTGGACGTGCCGCAAGCGGTCGCCGAGGCGTACGCGGATGCGGCGGCCAAGGCGGGCGAGGTGGTGGGCCTGACGCTCCTGGAGGACGTGGGGCACTTCCCGCTGATCGACCCCTCGGCGGACGCGTGCGCGGTGGTGGCGGAGGAGATCGCGCAGCTGGCGTGGTGACATGGGTCCTGGTCCCTCAGGAGAGCCCCTGTCATACCTGTAGTACCTGAGAGCTACAGCGGAGAAGAGCTCTCTGGCGGGACGCGAACGACGGGCCCCGATTTCTAACTTCCTTGTCAGAACGCCCGATGGCCGGGCGGACGGGGAGGAAGACGATGACGGGGCATGGGCCGGGACCGGCCGTGGACCAACGGGAGCGGACCGCCCCGGACGCCGCCGCGTCGGGCGTCGCCGCGCAGGGCGTCGCCGTACCGGACGTTGTTGTGCGGGGCGTTGCTGTGTCGGGCGGTGCCGCGTCGGGCCTTGCTGTTCCGGACCTTGTTGTGTCGGACGCCGCCGTACCTGACGTTGCTGTGCGGGGCGTTGCTGTGTCGGGCGGTGCCGCGTCGGACGTTGCCGCGTCGGGCCTTGCTGTTCCGGACCTTGTTGTGTCGGACGCCGCCGTGCCAGGTGCCGTCGGGCGGGGCGTCGAGGCGTCGGGCGGAGCCGAACCGGGTGCCGACGCGCCGGGCGGAGCCGGGTGGCGGAAGGCAGGGCGATATCGCGGGGCCAGATGGGTACGGGCCCTGCTCGCCGCGCTGATCACCGCCGCCATGGTGGTCCCGCTCTCGGCCGCCGCCCGACCGGAGGTCCCCGCACCGGTCCCGGCCCCGCTCGCCCCGCCGACGGCACGGACGCTGTCCGAGGCGTACGCGGCGAACCGGGCCAACGCCGCGCGGGCCGCCCGCATGGCCGCTGCCCACGGCGACCACCGCCGCGCCGCCGCGGACCGCGCGATAGCCGCTCCCGCCCGCCGGTTCCTCGTCTTCGACGGCCGCGGCTCCGGCCGGGCCACAGAGGTCTTCGGGGATCTCGCCCACGCCGACCGCGTGGCGGTCCTGGTCCCCGGCTCCGACACCTCGATAGACACCTACGACCGCTTCCACCGGGCCGCCGCGGCCCTGTACGGCGCGCTGGCCCGCGGGGCACCTCCGGGCAGCCACCCGGCCGTCCTCGCCTGGCTGGGCTACGACACTCCGGGCACGGTCAGCACCACGGTCCTGACCACCGGCCGCGCCGAACAGGCCGCACCCCGGCTGCGCGCGCTGGTCGGGGACGTGCGGCGTGTCACCGGCGGGCGGGCGCACCTCACCCTGGTGTGCCACTCGTACGGCTCGGTGGTCTGCGGCCGGGCCGCCGCGGGCCTGGACGTCGACGCGCTCGCGCTCGTCGGCAGCCCCGGCACGGGCGCCGACTCGGCCGCGGCGCTGCACACGCCCGCCCGGGTCTGGGCGGCGCGCGGCTCCGGCGACTGGGTGGCCGACGTGCCGCACGTCAGGGCGGAACTGTTCGGCACCACCGTCGGCTTCGGCACCGATCCGGTCTCCCCGGGCTTCGGCGCCCGTGTCTTCGACGCCGCCGACGCCGACCACAGCGGCTACTTCACACCGGGCTCGACCGCGCTGGTCAACCTGGCCCGGATCGCCCTCGGCGAGACGCCGGAGGTGACCCGTGCGTGACGGTCTCCTGCCGACCGCGCTCAAGGGCCTGCGCGAGGGCGCCCTCCGCGTGGACGCGGCCACGCCCGCCACCCGGGACCGCGCGGTCGACGCCCTGCGGGCCTTCGCGATCCTCGGTGTCGTCCTGGGCCACTGGCTGGTCACGGCCCTGGTGGCGGACGGCGGCGCGCTGCACGCGGCGAGCCCGTTGCAGCACATGCCGTGGCTCGCCCCCATTTCCTGGGCCTGCCAGAGCCTCGCCGTCTTCTTCCTGGTGGGCGGTCATGTGGCCACCAGAAGCCACGCGCTGGCCCGGGCCCGCGGCACGACATACGGCCGGTGGCTGCGCGGCCGGCTGTCCCGGCTGTTCCGGCCGGTGATCGCGGTCATAGTGCTCTGGGCGGTCGCGGCGACGGCCCTGCTCCTGCTGGACGCGCCGCTCGACACGGTCCGCACGCTGGTGAAGCTGGCCCTGTCCCCGCTGTGGTTTCTGCTGGTCTTCGCCGCCTTGACGGCGGCGACGCCGCTCGTGGCCCGGCTCAGTCCGCTGTGGCCGCTGGCCGTCGTCCTCCATGTGGACCTGTTCCGCTTCGGCCTGGACGGCGCCCCGTCCTGGCTCGGCTGGGTGAATCTGGCGGCCGGCTGGCTGGTGCCCTACACCCTGGGCGCGGCCTGGACGCGCGGCGAACTGGACGGCCGCCGCGCGGGGCTGGTGCTGTTCGCCGGCGGCGCGGCGGCCACGGCCGCACTGGTCGCGTGGGCCGGATACCCGGCGTCGATGGTGGGCGTCCCCGGCGAGCCGGTCTCCAACCTGGACCCGCCGACCCTGGCGGCGGTCACCTTCGGCCTCGCCCAGTGCGGGCTCGCCCTGCTGCTGCGTGACCCGTTGCGCCGTGCGCTGCGCCGCCCCGTCGCGTGGGCGGCCGTGGCCGTGGTCAACCTCTCCGCGATGACGATCTTCCTCTGGCACCAGACGGCGCTCATGGCGACGACGGCCGTGCTGCTGCCGGCGGGCCGACTGCCCGGTCTGCACACCGCCCCCGACGACCTGGCCTGGGTCGCGGCCCGCCTCGGCTGGCTCCCGGTCTTCGCCCTGGTCATGGCCGTGTGCTGGACGGCCTTCCGGTCCCACGAACAGGGGAGTCACCGATCCCCGCCGCGCCCCTCCCGGGTGATCCGCCGCCACCGTCCCCGCCGCCCCGAATCCGAGGCGGCGCGCGGTGCCTAGGGTGGGTCGGGTGAATCCCGCGTACGCCGACGGCGACAACGCCCCGCAGGGGCCACCCGCAGCCGGCGGCAAGGGCGGCGCCGGGACCGCGGGCGCCTCCGGCTTTCTACTGAAGGACGCCTCCGCGGACAAGCTCGCCGAGGCGGTTAGGGTGGTGGCCGCCGGGGACGCGCTGCTCGCGCCCGGGATCACCCGCCGTCTGATCGCCGAGTTCTCCCGGCTGCGCGGCACCCGTCGTGCCCCGCTGAAACAGCGGGTGGGTGCTCTGACGGAACGGGAGACGGAGGTGTTGGCCCTGATCGCCCAGGGCCTGTCGAACGCGGAGATCGCCGAGCATCTGGTGGTGGCCGAGCAGACCGTGAAGACCCACGTGAGCCGGATCCTGGTGAAGCTGGGCCTGCGCGACCGCACCCAGGCGGCGGTGTTCGCCTACGAGTCGGGCCTGGTCCGTCCCGGAGCCCACTGAAGCGGCTCCCGCTTCAGTGGGCTCCGGGATCCGCCCCGCCGTCGGCCGCAGGAGTGCCCGTAGTACCTGAGACGGATCCCGAATGACCCCTCTCACAGGTGACGCCCCCGGCCCCCGGCCCGGCCTACGGTTTTGTACGTGACCGAGACGACGCACACGCAGACCACACCGGCGGACGGCAGGTACGACGCGTACAAACCGCGCAGCCCGGAGGTCCGGGCGGCGATGGACGCCCTGCGCGGGCTGCGGCAGGACCTGTTCCACGACGCCTTCGCCTACCGCCCGCTGGCCCCCAGGAGCGTAGACGGCCCGATCACCCGACGGCTCTCCGGCCACATGCGGGAGTACGCGTCCTGGACCCCGCACGCGGTGGTGGCCGCGGTAGGCGGGCTGGCGATGCTCATCTCCCTCGGGTACTGCGGCCTCAGCACGTCGGGCCTGCTGTGCGCTCTGTTCACCCTGGGCCCGGTCCTGCTGACACTGGTCCGGCCCGTCGGAGCGTTCTGGCTGTCGTTCCCGGCGTCCACCGCGGTGGCCAGCCTCAGCCCGAACTTGGGCGACTGGCCATGGCTGCCGGGCAGCTTCCTCGCCCATCTGACGGTGCTCACGGTGGTGGCGATCCGCACCCGCCCCCGCACCGCGGCCTGGATGTGGCTGGCGACGGCGGGCTACGGCTTCGTGACCTTCACCGTCCTCGGCGGCTACAGCCCGAACGTCGCCCCCATGCTGCTCCTGTCCGCGCCGATTCTGCTCGCCGTCACCGTCTGGCACATACGCCGCGACGCCGAGCAGGAGGTGACCGCCCAGCAGACGGTGACCGCGCACGAGCGCTCCCGCCGCACCCTGCTGGAGGAGCGCACCACCATCGCCCGCGAACTGCACGACGTGGTCGCCCACCACATGTCGGTGGTCGCCATCCAGGCGGAGGCAGCCCCCTACCGGGTGGAGAACCCGCCGCCGGAGCTGGAGAAGGCCTTCACCACGATCCGGGAGAACGCGGTGGCGGCGCTGACCGAGCTGCGCCGGGTCCTCGGAGTGGTCCGCGCGGAGGACTACGAGGCGCCCGAGACCCCGCAGCCCACGCTCGCCGACCTGGACGCGCTGCTGGCGAACGTGCGGGAGGCGGGGCTGGACGTCGAGAAGGCGGTGACCGGCGCGGTGCGCGAACTCCCGCAGGGCGTGGAGCTGTCGGCGTACCGGATCGTCCAGGAGGCGCTGAGCAACACCCTGCGGCATGCGCCGGGGGCGAGCGCGCGGGTCGAGATCGGCTATGTCCTCGGCGGGCTGGGCCTGCGCATAGTCAACGGCCCGCCGCCCGCGACGGCTCTGGTGAAGCCCTCGCCCGGCGCCGGGCACGGCATCACCGGCATGCGAGAGCGCGTCTCGATGCTGGACGGCGAGATGACGGCGGGCCCGGTCGACGGAGGGTACGAGGTGACGGTGTTCCTGCCGGTCGCGATGGTGAGCGAAGGAGAGGCATGACGATCCGCGTACTGATCGCGGACGACCAGATGATGGTGCGTGAGGGCTTCTCGGTCCTGCTCAACGCGATGCCGGACATCGAGGTCGTCGGCGAGGCCGTCAATGGCCGCGAGGCGGTCGAGCGGGTTCGGGAACTCGCCCCCGACGTGGTGCTGATGGACATCCGGATGCCCGAGCTGAACGGCATCGAGGCGACGCGCGAGATCGTCGCCGCGGACGGCACGTCGAAGGTACTGGTGCTGACCACGTTCGACCTGGACGAGTACGTCTACGAGGCGTTGCGCGCGGGAGCCTCGGGCTTTCTGCTCAAGGACGCCTCCGCCCGGCAACTGGCGGACGGGGTACGGGTGGTGGCGGCCGGCGAGGCGCTGCTCGCCCCCTCCGTCACCAAGCGGCTGATCACGGAGTTCTCCAAGCTGTCCGACGGCCCGCGTCTGACCCCGACCGCGCAGGCGGCGTACGGCGATCTGACCGAACGGGAGACGGAGGTGCTGGTCCTCATAGCCCAGGGCCTGTCCAACGCGGAGATAGCCGAGCGTCTGGTGGTGGCCGAGTCGACGATCAAGACCCACGTGAGCCGGATCCTGGTGAAACTCGGCCTACGCGACCGCACCCAGGCAGCGGTGTTCGCGTACGAAGCGCGGCTGGTGACACCGGGCTGAGGAAGAGGTGACGGTGAGCGCAGGGCGGGCGTCCGTGCTTTCGAGGCGCGTCGTACAGCCACCCTCTCCATGTCCACCGCCTCCTTCGTCGCCCTCATCGATCAGCTGAAGGAACGACCCTGGTCAGAGGGACGGATGCCGGGTTAGCGTCCCGGCATGGCTGCTGTTTCGGACCTCGCTTTCGATCCCTGGGACCAGGCGTTCGTCGCCGACCCCTATCCGGCCTACGCCGAGCTGCGGGAAAAGGGCCGCGTGCACTACTACGAGCCCACGAACCAGTGGCTGGTCCCGCATCACGCGGACGTCGCGACGCTGCTGCGTGACCGGCGGCTCGGCCGGACGTATCAGCACCGGTTCACTCACGAGGAGTTCGGACGCACGGCCCCGCCGCCGGGGCAGGAGCCGTTCCACACGCTGAACGACCACGGGATGCTCGATCTGGAGCCGCCGGACCACACCCGGATCCGGCGGCTGGTGTCGAAGGCGTTCACGCCGCGGACGGTGGAGCGGCTGAAGCCGTATGTGCACGCTCTGGCCGACGAGTTGGTCGCGGCGCTGGTGGCGGCGGGCGGCGGCGATCTGCTGGCGGACGTCGCGGAGCCGCTGCCGGTCGCGGTGATCGCCGAGATGCTGGGCATCCCGGAGTCGGACCGTGCACAGCTGAGGCCCTGGTCGGCGGACATCTGCGGCATGTACGAGCTGAACCCGTCCGAGGAGACGGCGGCGAGGGCGGTGCGGGCGTCGGTCGAGTTCTCGGAGTATCTGCGGGAGCTGATCGCCGCCCGCCGCAGGGAGCCGGGCGAGGATCTGGTCTCCGGGCTGATCGCGGCCCACGACGAGGGTGACCGGCTGACCGAGCAGGAGATGATCTCGACGGCGGTCCTGCTGCTGAACGCCGGCCACGAGGCGACGGTCAACGCCACGGTGAACGGCTGGTGGGCGCTGTTCCGCAACCCGGACCAGCTGGCCGCGCTCCGCGCCGACCGCTCCCTCGTGCCGTCCGCGGTGGAGGAGCTGATGCGCTACGACACCCCGCTCCAGCTCTTCGAGCGCTGGGTGCTGGACGAGATCGAGATCGACGGCACGACGATCCCGCGGGGTGCGGAGATCGCCATGCTCTTCGGTTCCGCCAACCACGACCCGGCCGTCTTCGCGGCCCCCGACCGCCTGGACCTCACCCGCGACGACAACCCGCACATCTCCTTCAGCGCCGGCATCCACTACTGCATCGGCGCCCCGCTGGCCCGGATCGAGCTGGCGGCCTCCATGACCGCGCTGCTGGAGCGGGCCCCGACGCTCGCCCTGGCAAACGAACTCGAGCGAAAGCCGAACTTCGTGATCCGCGGCCTGAAGGGACTGATCGTCACCATCTAACCCACGAACGGCACACCGGTGCACAGGAAACTGCGCGCCCGGCCACATCACAGCGGCACTCGTCCACCGCCGTGCCGTGTCACGGCGAGTGTTGGTCCTGGGCGTGATGGCGCGGGGTTGTGGTGGCGCCCTGAAGGGGCGCGGGGAACTGCGCGC
>NZ_JBIALO010000019.1:60454-179933 GCF_042873595.1 Streptomyces sp. NPDC004629
CCCGGCCACATCACACCCGCACCCGTCCATGGGCGCGCCGTGTCACGGCGAGTGTTGGTCCTGGGGGTGATGGCGGGGGGTTGTGGTGGCGCCCTGGAGGGGCGCGGGGAACTGCGCGCTCGGCCACATCACACCCGCACCCATCCATGGGCGCGCCGTGTCACGGCGAGCGCCGGACCTGGGCGTGATGGCGGGGGGTTGTGGTGGCGCCCTGAAGGGGCGCGGGGAACTGCGCGCCCGGCCACATCACACCCGCACCCGTCCATGGGCGCGCCGTGTCACGGCGAGTGTTGGTCCTGGGGGTGATGGCGGGGGGTTGTGGTGGCGCCCTGTGAAGGGGCGCGGGGAACTGCGCGCCCAGCCACATCGCACCCGCACCCGGCCATGGGCGCGCCACGCCACGGCGAGCGCCCGCGCCGCGCAAGCACAGCGCACGCGTCCCGTCAGGTCGTCACGTCGCGTCGGCGCAGGGCCGCAAGCCCGGCTCCGACCAGGGCCACGGCCAGCACCAGGAGGACGAGCACCGGGCCCCACCGCATCGGGCCGCCCGGCAGCTTGGGCAGATGGCCGAACGGGGACAGGTCGAGCACCGCCTGCGGAACGTCCAGCGCGGGACCGACCCAGCCGATCAGCAGCACCGCACCGGCGACCCCCCAGGCCGCCATCGCGCCGCGCGGCAGCACGCCGTACAGGAGGACCGCGAGTCCGCCCACCACCCAGACGGCGGGCACCTGCACCAGGCACGCCCCGAGGATCGGGCCGACCTGCCTGCCGTATCCGGCGGCGAAGCCCAGTCCGGTCAGCAGCATGAGCAGCGCCACCCCGCCGAAGGCGATCGTCAGATGGCCCGCGGCCCAGCGCAGCCGGCCCACCGCCCCGGCCAGCACGGGCTCCGCCCGGCCGGCGGTCTCCTCGCCGTACAGCCGCAGGACGGACGAGACGACGTACAGGGCGGCGACGAGACCCATGATCCCGACCATCGAGGCAAGGAACGCATCGGTGATCCCGGACTGGCCGCCCATGCGCTCGAACATGTCCCGGGCCTGCTTGTTGTCGCGGACCAGGTCGGCCGCGCCGTCGGTCATCCCGCCGTAGACCACTCCGGCCAGGAAGAAGCCGATCGACCAGCCGAGGACGCTGCCCCGCTGGAGCCGCCAGGCCAGTGCGCCGGCCGTGCCGAGCCGCCCCCGGGCCGGTCCCGGCAGGGTCGGCAGGAAGCTCATGCCGGTGTCGCGGCGGCCGGCGAGCACATAGGCGACGGCCGCCTGTGCGGCCACGGCCGCGGCGACCAGCAGCAGGACCCACCAGCGTTCGTCGGCGAAGGCCCGCAGGTTCTCCAGCCAGCCGAGCGGGGACAGCCAGGTCAGGACGGAGGAGCCGTCGTCGGACGCCGAGTCGCCGGCCGCGCGCAGCACGAAGGCGGCGCCGAGCACGGCCGCGGTCAGACCGCGGGCCAGCCGTGCGCTCTCCGTGAGCTGGACCACGATCGCCGCGGCCGTCGCGAAGACCATGCCGACGCCGGCGATGCCCAGGCCGAGGGCGAGCGCCCCGAGGCCGCCGTGCCCGGCCAGGCCGGCGACGAGCAGCAGCGCCAGTACCGCGTTGGCGACGACCGCGGCCAGCAGGCCCGCGGTCAGCGGGGCGCGGCGGCCGACCATGCCGGACGAGACGAGTTCCTGCCGCCCGCTCTCCTCCTCGTCCCGGGTGTGCCGGACCACGACGAGCAGGCTCGTCACCGCGGCGAGGGCGCCCGCGTAGATGCCGACGCGCCAGGCCGTCAGGGCGCCCAGCGAGTCGTCGAAGACCGGGCCGATGAGCGCGCGCAGGGAGGGGTTGGTGTCCATCTGGTGGAGCAGGTCGGCGCGCGCGGCGGCGGTGCCGTACAGGCTCGTCAGCGACTTCGGCATGGACAGGACCATCAGCGCGTTCACCGCGACCCACACCGGGATCATCACGCGGTCGCGGCGCAGCGCGAAGCGCAGCAGTACGCCGGTGCCGGCCAGGTGACGGGAGCCGCCGGTCCGGGCGTTGCGGGCGTGCGGGGAGAGGGTGGCGGCGGTCACCGTGCCACCTCGTCGGTCTCGGCAGGCCCGGCGGTGTTGCCGGCTTCGTCGGTCTCGTTCTCGTAGTGCCGCAGGAACAGTTCCTCCAGCGTCGGCGGGGTCGAGGTCAGTGAGCGCACGCCGGACTCGCTCAGCGAGCGCAGGACCTCGTTCAGCTTGTCCGTGTCGACCTGGAGGCGGACGCGGTGGCCCTGGACGTCGAGGTCGTGGACGCCGGGCAGGTGCGCGAGCCCGTTCGGCGGGCCCGCGAGTTCGGCACTGACGCTGGTCCGGGTCAGATGGCGCAGGTCGGCCAGGGAGCCGGTCTCGACCGTGCGGCCCTTGCGGATGATGCTCACCCGGTCGCACAGTTCCTCCACCTCGCTGAGGATGTGCGAGGACAGCAGGATCGTGCGGCCCCGGTCGCGTTCCTCCTCGACGCAGCGCTGGAAGACCGCCTCCATCAGCGGGTCGAGGCCGGACGTCGGTTCGTCCAGGATCAGCAGGTCGACGTCCGAGGCGAAGGCGGCGACCAGGGCGACCTTCTGCCGGTTGCCCTTGGAGTAGGTGCGGCCCTTCTTGGTGGGGTCCAGTTCGAAGCGCTCGATCAGTTCCGCGCGGCGCCGCGGGTCGAGCCCTCCGCGCAGGCGGCCGTAGAGGTCGATGACCTCGCCGCCGGAGAGGTTGCGCCACAGGGTGACGTCTCCGGGCACGTAGGCGATGCGCCGGTGCACCTCGACGGCGTCGGTCCACGGGTCGCGGCCGAGCACCTGTGCGGCGCCCGAGTCGGCCCGCAGCAGGCCGAGCAGGACCCTGATGGCGGTGGACTTGCCTGCGCCGTTGGGGCCGAGGAAGCCGTGCACCTCGCCGGTCTCGGCCTCCAGGTCGAGGCCGTCCAGCGCGTGGGTGCGGCCGAAGGACTTGTGGAGCCCCGAGACCGTGATTGCCTTCGTCATGGTTCGGAACGTACGCTTCTTTCAGAAAATTGTGAAGTTAAGGAAGTGTATAAACCGCGGGTAGGGTGAAGGTATGGCGGAGTCAGGGGCGGTGGGGCGGGACCCGGAGGCAGTCTCGCGGTTCGTGGAGTCCTTCGCGGCGCAACTCGTCGAGGCGGGCGTGCCGCGCATGCCGTCCCGGGTGTTCGCCGCGCTGCTCGCCTCCGACACCGGCACGCTGACCTCCGCCGAGCTGGGGGAGCAGCTGAGGATCAGCCCCGCGGCCGTCTCCGGCGCCGTGCGCTATCTGGCCCAGGTGCATCTGGTCTCCCGCGAGCGGGAGCCCGGCTCGCGGCGGGAGCGGTACCGGGTGCACAACGACCAGTGGTATCAGGCGCTCACCAGCCGCGACGCGATCATCAAGCGCTGGGAGGACGCCCTGCGGGAGGGCGTGGCCGGCCTGGGCGCCGCGACCCCGGCGGGCCGCCGGCTGGCGGAGACCCTCGCCTTCTTCGAGTTCATCGAACAGGACGTGGCGGGCATGATGGAACGCTGGAGACTGCACCGCGAGCGGCTGTATCAGAGAAACACCCCCGACCACCGCGCCCCGGCCCGCTCCGCCGACTAGGCCGCGCCCTCGCCCAGCGGCTGCGAGGCCGGCTACGCGGGGAGCGTGCCGTTCTGTGCCGCCTTGCGGTGGCGTGTGGACAGGCGGGAGCCGGACTCGCGGCGGGCGGCGCGGCGCAGCAGGGGCACCGCGAGCAGGAACCCGAGGACCGCCCAGGCGGTCAGGATCAGGGCGACCGTGGGCAGTTCCCAGGTGCCGGCCGCCTCGGCGGTCCGTGCCGTGTCGGGGAGCAGCGCCGAACACAGGCCCCGCGCCATCCACTTGAGCGGGAAGACCGCGGCCACCTGCTGGACCGGGACGGGCAGCGAGGTGATCGGGAACACGGTCCCGGAGGTGAACAGGACCCCCATCGTCGGCAGCATGATCAGCGCCAGTGCCTCGCGGGGGTTGGGCAGCACCGCGCCGATGGCCGCGCCCGGCGGTACGACGGCGAGCAGCCCGAGCGTGGTGACCCACAGCAGCGTCAGTCAGCCGCCCGGCCCGTGCGGCAGCGGCCCGTCCACCAGCAGCGCCGCGGCCGCCGGGAGCAGGGCCATGGTGCCGATCGCCACGACGACCACCAGCAGGCACGACGACCAGCAGCAGGCATGTGGCGACGAGGCAGGCCGGGTCGGGCGGCGGACCTACCCTCGGCTTACCTGGAAGGCAAGTAGACGGCTCGTCGGTGCGAAAGCCGGGGTCAGGGCAGCTTGGGAGGGAGGGTCAGGGTCCAGGCTCGTTCCCGCAGGGTCCAGGTGCGGCGGCGGACCGGGCCCGTGACGCCCGCGTCCGTCCGGTAGCGGAAGTCCGTCCCGGTCACGGTCACCGTGCGCCCCGACACCCGCAGCGCGGACGCCTCCGCGCCGACCGACACCGGCCGCACCTCCACCTCGGCCCGCCCGGCGGTGCCCGGCGTCACCGACACCGCCTCCACCGGCTGGTCCAGGTCGACGAGCGTCGCCCCGTCGACCTCCACCCGCAGCCGGGCGGGGCCGGGCGGGGGCGGGGCGAGCCGGGACGGCCGGGGCGCCAGGGTCCGTACCAGCGACCGGTACGTCGAGCGCAGCCACGGACGCCCCGAGACGGCGGTGGCGCCCACCGGCTCCGCAGGCCCGTCCTCGCGCGGCGCGAGCGGCGGAATCCGCAGGGCGCCCAGCACCACCCCGTCGCTGTCGTCCACCAGCAGGTCCAGGCGGCGCTCCGCCCCGTCCAGCACCGCCCGGGCGGCGGCCACCGCACCGGTCGGCACCCCGAGCGTCTCCGCCAGCGCCAGCGCACCCCCCACCGGCACCATGGACAGCACGCATCCGGCCAGCTCCCGCTGCCGGTGCAGCAGGGACACCGCCCGCACCAGCGCGCGGTCGTCGCCGACCACCACCGGCCGCCGCGACCCGCGGCGTGCCAGCGCCCGAGCGAACTCCTCCGGACCGTCCGGCAGGCACACCTTCGTGGTCGCACCCGCGCTGAGCACGTCTTTCGCGATGCGAACGGACTCTCCGTCGGTCCGCCGGGCAACCGGATCGATGATCACCAGCAGCTGATCGGGCGTCGCGAAAGTCGCCACCTCGGTCCTGCCTCGCTTCCTCGGGTAGCATCTTTGTGCAAGAGCCCCTTGCGCTATTGCGCCAGGGGCTTCGTCTATTCCGGGGCATCCGGTCCGACGGTTGTGCGGCCAACGACGGTCGCGGTGGTACGTGGCGGTGAACCCTACGCGTGCGCCCCTGACCTTGGACATGCCCCGCCCGGAAGGGGTGTACGCGCGTGCCCGCACTTGTGCTGCTCGGTGCTCAGTGGGGTGACGAGGGCAAGGGGAAGGCCACCGACCTGCTCGGCGGCTCGGTGGATTATGTCGTCCGGTACCAGGGCGGCAACAACGCCGGCCACACCGTGGTCGTCGGTGACCAGAAGTATGCACTCCACCTCCTTCCTTCCGGAATCCTCTCCCCCGGTTGTACGCCGGTCATCGGCAACGGCGTCGTCGTCGATCCGTCGGTCCTGCTCTCCGAGCTGAGCGGTCTGAACGAGCGCGGAGTCGACACCTCCAAGCTGCTGATCAGCGGCAACGCGCACATCATCACCTCGTACAACGTCACCGTCGACAAGGTGACGGAACGCTTCCTCGGGAAGCGGAAGATCGGCACGACGGGGCGCGGCATCGGCCCGACCTACGCCGACAAGATCAACCGCGTCGGTATCCGGGTCCAGGACCTGTACGACGAGTCGATCCTTCAGCAGAAGGTCGAGGCGGCGCTCGACGTCAAGAACCAGATGCTGACCAAGCTCTACAACCGGCGTGCCATCACCGCCGACCAGGTGGTCGAGGAGCTGCTGGGCTACGCGGAGCAGCTCAAACCGTATGTCGCGGACACGGTGCTGGTCCTCAACCAGGCGCTGGAGCAGGACAAGGTCGTCCTCTTCGAGGGCGGGCAGGGCACGCTGCTGGACATCGACCACGGTACGTATCCGTTCGTCACCTCCAGCAACCCCACCGCGGGCGGGGCCTGCACCGGTGCCGGGGTCGGCCCGACGAAGATCAGCCGGGTCATCGGCATCCTCAAGGCGTACACGACCCGCGTCGGGGCCGGGCCCTTCCCGACCGAGCTGTTCGACGAGGACGGCGAGGCGCTGCGCCGGATCGGCGGCGAGCGGGGCGTCACCACCGGCCGGGACCGGCGCTGCGGCTGGTTCGACGCGGTGATCGCGCGGTACGCGACCCGGGTCAACGGACTGACCGACTTCTTCCTCACCAAGCTGGACGTGCTCACCGGCTGGGAGCGGATCCCGGTCTGCGTCGGCTACGAGATCGACGGCCGCCGGGTCGAGGAACTCCCGTACTCCCAGACGGACTTCCACCACGCCAAGCCCGTCTACGAGACGCTGCCGGGCTGGTCCGAGGACATCACCAAGGCCAAGTCGTTCTCCGACCTGCCGAAGAACGCGCAGAACTACGTCAAGGCGCTGGAGGAGATGTCCGGCGCACCGATCTCCGCGATCGGCGTGGGACCGGGCCGGGACGAGACGATCCAGATCAACTCGTTCCTGTAGCAGGGCGGTTCGCTCCCCGGAAACGGGGAGACGGCCACCGGCACCGGCGGGGCGCTCGGACACACTCCGGACACCCCGCCGCTCCGTGTGCTCCGTGCGCTCAACTCCCGGCCCGCGGCCGTCAGCAGACCTCGCCCACCACCACGGCGACCGGCTGGGCCGGTACCGCGCACAAGGCGATCAGCGGCACCGACGCCTGGCCCACGGTGGCGAGCAGACAGAGCGCTCGACGGCTCCGCCGGCCGGCTCGGGCGCCGGCCCACTCGGCGCTCCCGGCGCTCCCGGTGCTCCCGGCGGTCGTCGGCGCGGTCGTCGGCGGCTGTCGCGGCCGGGGGACTGCGTCCACCGCGGTTTCCTGTGCCCCGTATGCCCCGTATGCCCCGTGGGCTTCGTCAGAGGATGACCTGGGACGGGTCCGCTTCCATGCGGGCCACCGCCGCCCGTACCGCGTCCGCGAATGTCCAGAACTCCGCGTTGACCGAACCGGCCCTGCCCTTGATGGTGTTGGTGCCGAACATGGCCGCCCGCAGCTCGGTCGTCAGTTCCAGCTGCGCGCCCATGCCGAGCAGGGTCCGGTTGCAGATGTTGTCCGGCGAGAGCCCGGCGATGTCGTCGTCGGCGGACGCGTCGATCGTCTGGACGCCCGCCGCGTCCAGCGCCTCGCCGAGGAACCGGCGCAAGGCGGTGTTGCGGCCACCGATCACCACCGCCTCGGGACGGGACGCGGGGGCGCCCGCCTGGGCGGCCGTACAGCCGTGCACGCTCACCACGTTGAGGGCACCGGCCGCGAGCGCGAGGGCCACACGGTCGACGCAGTGTGTGGACGTGACGTGGAGTTCGGAGTTGCCGCTGGATCTGATGCCCTCGAACATCCAGTAGTCGTGCAGCGGCGCCCCCGTCCCGTAGCGCGGGGAGAGGTCCTTCGGGTCGTAACCCGCTATGCCCAGGCACAGTTCGGAGGTGCCGCCCTCGATGCCGCCGCCGTGCAGGGCGAGGATCGAGGTCCGCCCGTACGAGCCCGGCGCCCCCGCCTGGTCGTCGTCGGTGTACGCGTGGCGCCGGTAGCGGCGGGCGAAGTCGATGCCCTCGCGCCCGGCGAGCCTCCGGTAGAGGTCCGTGTTGGAGGCGTACAGGTCGCTCGCGGCGGACGCGGGCGCGGCACCGAGCGCGGGGGGCAGCGCGGTGCCGAGTCCGGCGGCGGCGAGGACGGTCAGGACGGAACGCCGGGAAGTCGTGATCACCTTGCCGATGATGACAGAGGGCGCGCCCGCCCTCCCCGGGATGGCGGGCCGTCAGCTGAAGACGATCATCGAGCCCTGGGCCAGGCTCCGGGTGGCCGCGGCGTGCAGGCCGAGCCAGACGTGCCGTTCACGGGCGAACGGGCTCGGGTCGTACGGCGCGGGCACGGCCGGCTCCTCCAGTTCCGTGGGCGCGCTCGGCGGTTGGGGGGCGGCCGGCGGGTTGGCCGGGTCGATGCCGATCGCCGGTGCCACCTGCTCCAGCTCCCGCAGCAGCGCCTGCGATGAGCCCAACGGGCCGCCGCCCGCGAGCAGTTCGTCGCTGGACAGCGGCTGCGGGAAGTCGACCGGGACGTAGGCGCCGGCATGGTCGTAGTGCCAGACCAGGTGCGACTGCTGGGCCGTCGACTCGAACATCTCCAGCAACTGCTCGTAGTCCCCGCCCAGTTCGTCCACCGGGGTCACCGGCAGCCCGCACACCTGGAGCAGATGGGCCCGGCGCAGGAAGTGCAGCGCGTCGTAGTCGAAGCCGGCCACCGGGGCGACGTCCCCGGACAGGCCCGGCATGTACTGGTACACCGGCACCGGCGGCAGTCCGGACTCGGCGAGCACCTTGTTGTATTGCGCGAGTTCCTCGGCGAACGGATTGTCGGGGGTGTGGCACAACACGTCGACGAGCGGCACCAGCCACAGGTCACAGGCCAAAGAGGGCTCCTCGCATCGGCACGCGGCGCGCTGGCGCGCACAGCAGGTGGTCAGGGAAGGGTAGTCGGTGCGGCGCGGGGTCAGCTCCCCTCGTGCAGGTCCCATACCCACACGCCGCCGGTCCACTTCCCCGGCCTGCCGGTCAGCTTCGTCACGGCCTCGCGCAGCGGACCGTCGTTGGTCTGCGGGGCCAGCACCAGGGCGCCCGCCTTCCAGTACGCGAAGTCCCGCCGGGCCTGCGCCCGCCAGTTCGTGCCGATCTCCGGTACGACACCCCTGTAGCGCACGTCGCGCAGCATGTTGGAGGTGTAGCGGGGGGAGGCGCCGTAGATGCCGGTGCGGTCCTCGCCGTAGGGGCCGTTGAAGTAGCCGCCGGGCAGCTTGAAGCCGAGGCCGGCCGCGGTCTGCCAGTGCAGCGCCTCCGCGGCACCGGGATCGGGCAGCGGCACCGGGACGAGCGACTCACCCGGGCGGATGTACGGCTTCCACCTCCCGTCCGCGATGAACGCGGGCACCGGCGCCCGCGGCACGGACTTCAGCGGCGCCGGGACCAGCGGCAGCAGCGCCAGGGCGACGCCGAGCAGCCCGACGTACTGGGTCGCCGCGGCGCGCATCGCGGCCAGCCGGTCCACGGCGATCGCGAGCAGGATGCCCAGCGCGGGCGCGCAGATCATCGCGACGCGGCCCTCGATGACCGACTCGAACAGCGGCAGATGGGCGAGCGCCGCCCACGGGCCGGGGAAGACGGTGTCGGTGAGCGGGATGCGGACCTTCGGGCCGAGCGACAGCAGCGCGGCGGCCACCGCCGTGAACGCCAGCGCCTTGACCAGGGCCCGCTCCCACAGCCGTACGACGATCGCGAAGGCGAGGGCGACCAGCGGCCAGCCGTAGAAGGCGTTCTGCTCCGTGGGATTGAGCGAGAGGGACCCCGCGACCTGCGCGTCGCCGGCGAGCAGGGAACGCTCGGCGAAGGCGAGCAGCGCAAGGGGGCTGTTGCCCGCGTTCTCGCCGTGCAGGACGCTGTGGTAGCTCTGCGGGCCGGCGAACTGCCAGTACAGCGGGAAGGCGACCAGCGGCACACAGACCGCCGCGCCGATCAGCAGCCCCTTGCCCAGCGGCCGCCAGGCCCGCCGCGCCACGTCCCGGCGGACGACCGCGTACCCGGCGGCGAACAGCAGCATGCCGACCGAGGCGAGCAGCAGCGGCTCCTCGCCGAGGAAGACCTGGTACGTCGCCATCAGGCCCAGCACGATCCCGTCCCGCACCACCCGGGTGCCCGCGCACAGCCGCAGGGCCCGGTCGATGATCAACGGGATCATGAACAGGACGACGAAGTTGGGGTGCGCGTTGGCGTGGCTGACCATCGGCGGGGCGAAGGCCGCCAGCGACGCGCCGAGGAACGCGGCGGCCCGCTGCCGCACCACCCGTTTCACGATCAGCCAGTACCAGGCGGCCGCGGTGGCGGCCAGCCCCAGCGCCATGCACACGCTCAGCGAGACCGCCGGTCCGGCCAGCAGGGTGAGCGGCGCGAACGGCACGGACAGGCCCAGCATGACCGTGTTGGCCATCAGGTTGACGCCGTCGGGGAAACCCTGAAGGTCGGTGAAGAGCGGATTGCGCAGATGGGCCATGTTGTCGGCCGTCACCGCGAAGAACCACTCCCACTGGTTCTGGTCCTGAAGCGAGTCCGGGAGGTAGCGGTGGGCCGGGTCGAAGAGGCGGCCCGAATACAGGAGGACCGCCATCAGCAGGAACAGGACGGCCGCCAGCAGATCGGCGGGGCGCAGCGCACGGGCCCGCAGCCGGGCCAGGTCGGCCAGCACGCGCGCGTAGTCGAGCGGGCCGATCTTCGAACCGGGCTGGTGGCTCCAGCGCACCGGGACCTCGGCCATCGGCCAGCCCGAGCGGTGGAAACGCTGGAGCACCTCCACGTCGATGCCCCAGCCGTCCAGCCGGGAGTCCGCGAACGCCGTGCGCGCCCGGTCGCCGTCGAACAGTTTGAAACCGCACTGGGTGTCCCGTATGCCGGGCACCGCGGTCGCGCGTATCAGCAGGTTGCCGGCCCGGCCGAGCCATTCGCGGACCCGGTGCTGCCGGTGGGCGATGTCCGCGCCCGGCACGGACCGCGAACCGATCGCCACCGCGTTCCCCTCGCTGAGCGCCTTGTCCAGCCGCTCCAACTCCTCGATGGGGGCGGCCAGGTCGGCGTCGGTGACCAGCACCCGCCGGCCGCGCGAGTCGGCGACCCCGAGCCGCAGGGCGTGGCCCTTGCCGCGGTTGCGCGGGGCGCCGACCAGCCGGACCCGCGGATGCCCGAGCCGGGTGACGACGTCCCGGGTGCCGTCGGTCGAGCCGTCGTCGGCGACGACGACCTCCCACTCGCCCCAGCGGCCCTCGGTCTCGCCCAGGTAGCCGGTGATGGCGGTGAGGGTGGGACCGAGGCGCGCCTCCTCGTTGTAGGCGGGGACGACCACGGTGAGGTCGACCACCCCGCTACGGCCGCTCACCGGCCCGCCAGTTGCTCGATGACGGCGAGGGAGTGCGTGTTGTAGGCGGTGACGACCGCGCGGGCTCCGGCGGCGTCCCGCCGCGTCAGCGCGTCGACGAGTTCCGTGTGGCCGGACCACAGCAGGCCGCGCAGGTCCGGCAGGCGGCGCAGGTGCTGCACCGCGCACACCCAGGACAGCAGGCGCAGCCGGTGCAGGAAGTCGGCGAGGTAGGGGTTGCCGAACAAGGCGCTCAGCTCGCGCCAGAAACGCAGGTCGTAGCCGATGAGCACGCCCAGGTCGCCGGCGCCCGCCGCGCGCCCGGCCTCCTCGCCGCGTCGCCGGACCGTGGTCAGGGCCGCCACGGTCCGCTGGTCGGCCGAGTCCTGGAAGGCGCCGTGGCCCTCGGCGAGGGCCCGGAACATGCCGTCGGTGACCAGACTGCGGGCCTCGATCATGCCCCGGTAGTCGGTCAGCGAGTACTCCGGGACGTGGAAGCCGCGGTGCTGGTCGGCCTCCAGGATGCCCTGCGCGGACAGGTCGACCAGCGCCTCCCGGACCGGGGTCGCCGACACGCCGTACTGTTCGGCGATCTCCTTCACCGTGAACTCCCGCCCCAGCTGGAGCCGGCCGGCGAGCACTTCGTCACGCAGCGCGTCCGCGATCTGCTGGCGCAGGGTGCTGCGCGTCACGGCGCCGTTGCCGGGCATGGTCGGCGACCTCTCCTCACACGTGCGGGTGACGTACTCGCTTATGTCTACGAGCACGCCACCTTACGCGTTCGGGTTGCGCCCGGTGGGAATCGGTGCTGCGCAGACGCTCACTCCGTGTAGGTGTCGGCCACGCTCAGGGCCGCGTCCAGGGCCGCGAAACCCTCCTTCAGCTCGGCCTCGGAGACATTGCAGGGCGGCACGACATGGGTGCGGTTCATGTTGATGAAGGGCCACAGGCCGTGCCGCTTGGCGGCGGCGCCGAACGCGGCCATCGGGGCGTTCGCCTCGCCCGCCGCGTTGTACGGCACCAGCGGCTCCCGGGTCTCCCGGTTCTTCACCAGGTCGAGCGCCCAGAACATGCCGACGCCGCGCACCTCGCCCACGCTGGGGTGCCGCGCGGCCAGCTTGCGCAGCCCCGGCTCCACCACGGACGCGCCCAGCCGCCGCGCGTTGGCGACGACGCCGTCCTCCTCCATCACGGTGAGGGTGGCGACGGCGGCGGCGCAGGCCAGCGGATGGCCGGAGTACGTCAGACCGCCCGGATAGGCGCGCTTGCCGAAGGTCTCGGCGATCTCCCCGGAGATGGCCACGCCGCCGAGCGGCACATATCCGGAGTTCACGCCCTTCGCGAAGGTCATCAGGTCCGGTACGACGCCGAACAGATCGGCCGCGAACCACTCACCGGTCCGCCCGAACCCGGCCATGACCTCGTCCAGGACGAAGACGATCCCGTACTTGTCGCACAGCTCCCGCACGCCCGCGAGGTAGCCAGGCGGCGGCACCATGACGCCCGCCGTGCCCGGGATCGTCTCCAGCACGATCGCGGCGACGGTGCCCGGACCCTCGAAGGCGATCGTGGTCTCCAGGTGCTCCAGCGCCCGGGCGCACTCCTGCTCCTCGGTCTCGGCGTAGAAGCGGGAGCGGTAGAGGAACGGCGCCCAGAAGTGGACGACCCCGGCGGACCCGCTGTCGGAGGGCCAGCGGCGCGGGTCGCCGGTGACGTTGATCGCCTGCTGGGTGCCGCCGTGGTAGGAGCGGTACGCCGACAGCACCTTCGGGCGGCCCGTGTGCAGCCGGGCCATGCGGATGGCGTGCTCGATCGCGTCGGCGCCGCCGTTGGTGAAGAAGATCTTGTCGAGGTCGCCGGGCGTCCGCTCGGCGATCAGCCGGGCCGCCTCGGAGCGGGCCTCCACCGCGAACGCGGGCGCGAACGTGGTCAGGGATCCGGCCTGCTCCTGGATCGCGGCGACCACCTTCGGGTGCTGGTAGCCGACGTTGGTGAAGACGAGCCCGCTGGTGAAGTCCAGATACCGCGTGCCGTCGTAGTCCCAGAAGTACGACCCTTCAGCGCCGGCCACGGCGAGCGGGTCGATGAGGTCCTGAGCGGACCAGGAGTGGAACACATGCGCGCGGTCCGCGGCCTTCACGGCGGCGCCGGCGTCGGGGCGGGGCTGAGGGGTCATGCCTGTGAGCGTAGAGGCCGGGGCCGCGGGCCGGACATCGGCGTCCTGTTCCGTGGCCGGGGGGTTTCCGCGACAGGTTGTCGACGCCGGCGGCCTCGTCCCGCCCGGGACCGGTCCCGGCGGCGGGTCGCGCCGCGCCCGGACGGGGGCATGCCGGAACCGCGCGGACCACCCCGGGCGACTCCTTCCAGGGCCGCACTATTCTCGGTCCGAGGCTGACGTACGGGGGGGAGGCGGCGGTTCCGTGGAGAAGCTGGGACCTGGGGATCCGCGCGGGATCGGGGCGTACCGGCTGCTGGCGCGGCTCGGCGCGGGCGGGATGGGGCACGTGTACCTGGCCCGGTCGGATCGGGGCCGTACCGTCGCGGTGAAGCTGGTGCGCGAGGAGCTGGCCGAGCAGGAGGAGTTCCGGGCGCGGTTCCGGCAGGAGGTGCGGGCCGCCCGGCGGGTCGGCGGCCACTGGACGGCGCCGGTCCTGGACGCGGACACCGAGGCGGCCGTGCCGTGGGTGGCCACCGGGTACGTCGCCGGGCCCAGTCTGGAGCAGGTCGTCGGGCGCGAGCACGGCGCGCTGCCCGAGCGCACGGTGCGTATCCTCGCCGCCGGGCTCGCGCACGCGCTCCAGGACATCCACGCCGCCGGGATCGTCCACCGCGACCTCAAACCGTCCAACGTGCTGGTGACCATCGACGGGCCGCGGGTCATCGACTTCGGGATCGCGCGGGCGCTGGAGACCCTGGCCGGGGACGGGCTCACCCGCACCGGCTCGCTGGTCGGCTCGCCCGGTTTCATGGCGCCCGAGCAGGTGCGCGGCGACCGGATCACGCCCGCCTGCGACGTCTTCTGCCTCGGCTCGGTGCTCGCCTACGCGGCGACCGGCGCGCTCCCCTTCGGCGGCGCCGGCAGCGGGATGCATGCCCTGATGTTCCGCATCGCCCAGGAGGAACCCGACCTCGCGGGCGTCCCCGAGGGCATCGCCGACCTCGTCCGCGAGTGCCTGCGCAAGGACCCGGCCGCACGGCCGACGCTGGACCGGATCCTGGAACGCACCGGCGCGGAGGACACGGTGTCCGACGGCCGCTCACGCGACCCCTGGCTGCCCGCCACCCTGGTCGCACAACTCGGACGCCACGCGGTGCAGTTGCTGAACACGGAGAACCCAGAAACCGCCCCCACCTTGAACGCCCCTACGGGCGCGACGGGCGCGGGTGGCGCTGGAGGCGCGGGTCAGGTGGGTGCGGCGGGTGCTGGCGGTGCGGCGGGTGCCGGTGGTGCTGGGGGTGTGTATCCGGCGGATGCCGGTGGCGCGGGTGGCGTGGGTCAGGTGGGTGCGGCGGGCGCCGGGGGTGCTGGTGCGGCGGGTGCCGGTGGGGCTGGGGGTGTGTATCCGGCGGGTGCCGGTGGCGCGGGTGGCGTGGGTCAGGTGGGTGCGGCCGGTGCGGCAGGTGCCGGGGGCGTGGGTCGGGCGGGTGCGGTGGGTGCCGGTGGTGCTGGAGGCGTGGATCCGGCGGGTGCGCTGGGTGCGGCCGGTGCGGCGGGTGTTCACGACGCGGACGGCGCTGGGGGCGCGGATCGGACGGGTGCGGCGGGCGCTCAGGGCGCGGGGGCGCCGGGCGGGCACCCGGCGGGGGGCGGTGATGCGCCCGCCCGGGACGGCGACACGGCGGTCCAGGACCGGATGCCGTTCGTCCCCGAACCGGCGGCTCCCCGTCCGACCGCTCCCGCTCCGGGCGTTCCTGGTCCGGCGGCTCCCGCTCCGGACCTCCCCGGCCCGGGGGCTCCTGCTCCGGGCGTTCCCGGCCCGGGGGCTTCCGCTTCGGCCGCTCCTGCTTCGGCCGTTCCCGCTTCGGGCGTTCCTGGTCCGGCGGCTCCCGGTCCGGGCGCTCCCGGCCCGGGGGCTCCTGCTCCGGGCGCTCCTGCTTCGGCCGTTCCCGCTCCGGGCGTTCCTGGTCCGGCGGCCCCTGCTTCGGGCGTTCCCGGTCCGGGGGCTTCCGCTTCGGGTGTCCCGGTGAGTCCTGGTCCGGGGGCTTCCGGTTCCGCCGCTTCCGTGTCAGGTGTTCCCGCTCCGGGCGTTCCTGGGCCGGGGGCCCCTGCTTCGGGGGTTTCTGGGCCTGCGGCTCCTGCTTCGGGTGCTCCCGGTCCAGGCGGTCCCGGCTCGGGCGCTTCGGCTTCGGGCGCTTCCGCTTGGGGGGTTTTCGGTTCGGGTGTCGCCGGTCCGGGGGGCTCCCCGGAGCACGGGCCTGTCGTGGATGACGTCGCGCCGCCGTGGCCGGGGAACTCGGCCGGGGGGCCGCCGGGCGGCCATCTCCCGACGGTGGCCGCAGGCCATACGCCCGCGCCCGGCGCGCCCCCGGCGCACTCCGGGTACGGGCCTGCGGGTGTTGCCGGTTCGTACGGCCACGGCCACCCGCAGCAGCACCCCCAGCCGGCCGGGTACGGCTATCCGCACCAGCCGTACGCCGGCGGCCTCGGCTCCACTCCGCCGTACGGCCCCCCGCCGATCGGCCCCTACGGACCGGGCGCCGGGCAGGAGCCCGAGCGGCGCAGCGGCCGGTCCACGGCGCTGCTCGTCGTGATCGCGCTGGTCGTCGCGCTCGCCGCCGGCGGCTCGGTGTACGCGCTGCTGAACGGGGACGGCGCCACCGACGACAAGGGCGGCGGCGGGGCCGCCACCTCCGCCCCGCCGACCGGCGGCGGACCCACCGGCGGGACGCCGTCGCCCACGGACCCGGCGCCGACCTCCTCGGCGCCCGCGGACGGCGTGGTCCCGGCCGCGTACCTGGGCACATGGGAGACGTCCATCGAGAACGCCGCCGGGCACAACACCCGCGAACTCACCGTCGCCCAGGGGAAGGTGGGCGACACCGTGCTGACACTGGTCGCCGACGGGCCGGCCGAGGGCGGCGGCACCTACCACTGCGTGTTCGAGGCGAGGCTGGCCGAACAGCCCGGCGGTGACGGCCCGTTGCGGGTCGGCCCGTCCACCGTCGCCTCCGGCGAACCGCTGTCGTCGTGCAGCCCCGGTGAGGCCACCCTGGTCACGCTGCTGCCGGACGGCCGGCTGCGGCGCACGGCGCTGGGCGGCGGGGAGAACCTGACGTACACCCGGCGGTGAGCGCGGCGGGCCCGTGGTGCGGCGGGCGCACGGCTGGTCCGTGTGCCGGCCGCCGTGCGCCGAACTCCCGTTTCGCGCAGGGCGGTTGAACGTCCGGAGAACTTCTGCGTACCAGACCGGAATGTCCGCTCCCGTGCGCGTACGGTGACCCCACTTTGACTCCGGGGAGTGGCGGGGGCACCCACATGGAGTGGTTGAGCACGGAGAACGTCGTAGCCGTCGGGACGGCGGTGCTGGGCATCGTCGCGTCGGCGGGCATGGTCTGGTACGAGCGCCGCGTGCCGCGCCGAAAACGGATCGGCTACCGCGTCCAGATGGACAACCCCATCGGGGACGACGAGGGGTCGGGCCGACTCAACCGCCGGCTGGGCCTGTTCGACGAGGCGCCGGACATGGCGGACGCCACGCTCGTGCTGCTGCGCGTGGAGAACGACGGCTCGCAGGGCATCGACCGGGACGACTACACGGGGCCCGAACAGCACGGTCTGACCGCGGTGTTCACCGACCGGACGGTGCGGGGCGTGTCGGTCACCCAGCCGACCCACACCGACCACCTGATGGACCACTTCACCCCGGACCGGGGCTTCTCCTACTCCGGCAACAGCCTGCGCATCCCGCGTGTCCCGCTCAACAGAGGGGACCACTTCAAGCTGCTGGTGCTGCTGTCGGGCGGCGAGGTCGGGCGGCCGATACGGATCACGGGCGGCATCCGGGACGGCGAGGTCCACCCCAACCGCTCGGCCACGCCGGACGACAAGCCGCCGCTGTTCAGCCGGGCCTCCCGGCTCATCACCATCATGCTCACCGTCTGCGTCGTCACGCTCGCCACCATCGTCGTGGCCCGGGACGACACGCCCCCGCCGATCGGCTGCGCCAAGGGCTCGCTGACCGCCACCGGCTCCACGGCGTTCGCGCCCGTACTGCGGGAGGTGGCGGACAAGTACGAGGCGGACTGCGTGGACTCGGCGGTCACCGTGGACCCGCACGGATCGACGGCGGGCATCCGGGAACTGGACGCCACCGGGACCCAGTGGCACAAGAAGGGCTCGCCGCCGCTCGTCGCCCTCTCCGACGGCCCCAAGCCGAACGACATGCCCGAACTGCGCGAGAACCGGATCGCGGTGTCGGTCTTCGCGCTGGTGGTGAACGACAAGGTGGGCCTGAAGAACCTCACCACGGCCCAGGTGCGGCGGCTGTACCGCGGCGACATCACCAACTGGAGGCAGCTGGACGGCCCGGACCTCAAGGTCCACCTCGTCAGCAGGGACGCCAACTCCGGTACCCGGCAGGTCTTCCAGCGGCGGGTGCTCGGCCGGGGCGAGATGGCCAACTCGTCCGTGGACTGCGTCACCGTGGACGATCCGACGGCGACGGTGCCGCGCTGCGAACTCGACTCAACGGAGCAGGTGCTCACCCAGGTGGCGAAGCTGCCGGGCGCCATCGGCTACAGCGAACTGAACCGCGCGGACTCCACGGCGGGTCTGCACGTCCTGAGCCTCGACGGCGACGCCCCGTCGGTGGACGACATTGAACACGGCGGCAGCCCGTACCCGTACCGGGAGATCGAGTACGCCTACACCTACGGCCAGCCGCCCGCCGACTCCCTGGTCTCCAGCTTCCTGACCTACCTCTCCCGCGGAAACGGCCAGGACATCATCCGCACCCACGGCCATGTCCCCTGCTGGACCCCCGAGGGAATGAAACTCTGCTCGTGACCCGAACACCCTGAGGGACGCCTGGGCCGTCGTCGGCGCGGGATCACCGGGATCACCGGGATCACCGGGATCATCGGGGCCACGGGGCTACCGGGATCACCGTGGTTCCGGGGGGCGTTGGCGGGGCATGTTGGGGCGGGTGGGCGTGCCGGGCGGGGTGGGGAAGCGGCTCGGGGTGCCCGGGGTGTCGGGGCGCGGGCCGGTGGGCAGTACCACCTGGAGACCGAGGGGAGCCGTTCCGGTGCGGAACTCCACCATCCAGTCCGCCGTCTCCGTCCGCACCAGCTCGGTCACGTCCTCCGAGAAGCGCCGCAGCACCCCGAGGCACCGGTCGGCGGCCTCCGCCGCCGTCCCCTCCGCAGGTCCCAGCACCTCGCGCACGCTCTCCGACGCCCAGTCGAACTGAAGCGCCTGAAGCCGCCGCTGCACGGCCTGCGCGGTCGCCACGTCCCGCATCCACCCGGACGTCACCCCGAAGAACCGGTCGACCCCCAGGCAGGCCACCGCGAGCACCAGGGCCAGATACCCCCAGGGCGCCGCCCCGGCCACCACCCCGGTCAGATCCAGCAGGGGCAGCGCGGCCCCGCCCACCGCGCCCGCCGCCGCCCCGGCCCGCAGCCCCCGCGCGGCCCGCCGCTTCCACACCCGGTCCGCGAGATACCACGCCGCCGTCTCCAGCGCCCCCCGTTCCACCCACCGGTACAGCTCGTCGAGCCGCTCGATCGGCTCCGCCCAGTCCCCGAGCGGAAAGGCCCGGCCGGCCAGGTCGCCCGGACGCAGCCCGGCCGCGCCCTCGCCCCGCCCGTCCTGAGGCGGACCCTCGGGCTGCATCTCCGGCTGACCCACCCGGCACTCCCTACTGATCACGACCGGTCACGTTGTGTGACATCGGATGCTGACGCGCGGCGTCCTTCCTACCGCCCAATGGGTGGCGAAGGTGGCGCTTTCGCTGCTTTTCCGCCCGGAAGGGGGCCTTGATCAGGTATAGGAGTCAGCACGTTCTCACTCGAAAGAGTGGCGGGGCGAGGGCCGCGTGGACCACGTAGGCTCGTGCTCAGCGGAGGAAGACGAGATCGAACCAGGAGCTGATCGTGATTCCCGGTGGTGGCCAGCCCAATATGCAGCAGCTGCTCCAGCAGGCTCAGAAGATGCAGGAGGAACTCGCGAAGGCCCAGGAGGAACTGGCGAACACGGAGATCGCCGGGCAGGCGGGCGGCGGCCTGGTGACGGCCACCGTGACCGGCGCCGGCGAACTGCGGGCGCTGAAGATCGACCCCAAGGCGGTCGACCCGGAGGACACCGAGACCCTAGCCGACCTGATCGTCGCCGCCGTCCACGCGGCCAACGAGAACGCGCAGACGCTCCAGCAGCAGAAACTCGGCCCGCTCGCCCAGGGCCTGGGCGGCGGCAGCGGCATCCCGGGTCTGCCGTTCTGACGTTCGCCACCGGCAGGACACCCGTACCGCCTTCCTAGGACGGGCGGCAGCCATCTACCGTACGTACCGGGAAAGACTCCAGGAAGGGCACTCCGTTGTACGAAGGCGTGGTCCAGGACCTCATCGACGAACTGGGGCGGCTGCCCGGCGTCGGTCCCAAGAGCGCGCAGCGGATCGCCTTCCACATCCTGCAGGCCGAGCCGACGGACGTACGGCGGCTGGCCCAGGCGCTCCTGGAGGTGAAGGCGAAGGTCCGCTTCTGCGCGGCCTGCGGGAACGTGGCGCAGGAAGAGCTGTGCGCGGTGTGCCGGGACAACCGCCGGGACCCCTCGGTCATCTGCGTGGTCGAGGAGCCGAAGGACGTGGTGGCGATCGAGCGGACGCGTGAGTTCCGCGGCCGGTACCACGTGCTCGGCGGCGCGATCAGCCCGATCGAGGGCGTGGGCCCGGACGACCTGCGCATCCGGGAGCTGCTGGCCCGCCTGGCCGACGGTACCGTCACCGAGCTGATCCTGGCCACGGACCCCAACCTTGAGGGCGAGGCGACGGCCACGTACCTCGCCCGCATGATCAAACCCATGGGCCTGAAGGTCACCCGCCTGGCCAGCGGCCTCCCGGTGGGTGGCGACCTGGAGTACGCGGACGAGGTCACCCTCGGCCGCGCCTTCGAGGGGAGACGACTCCTAGATGTCTGACGCCACGCTGCACGCCACGACGCAGAACCCGGACGACTTCGCGGTCCAGATCGCGGACCAGGTGGAGAGCTTCCTGGTGGCCGTCACGGAGGTGGCGAAGGGCGACGAGCCGGACTCGGCGGTCCCCTTCCTGCTCCTGGAGGTCTCCCAGCTCCTGCTGGCCGGCGGGCGCCTCGGCGCGCACGAGGACATCGTCCCGGACGAGCGCTACGAGACCGACACGGGCCCGGACCCGGACGTGGACGAGCTGCGTGAGAACCTCGCCCGGCTGCTGGAGCCGGTCGACGTCTACTCGGAGGTCTTCGACCCCTACGAGCCGCGCACCGCGCCGGTGCCCGCCCGTATCTCCGACGACCTCGCGGACGTCGTCACCGACCTGCGGCACGGCATGGCGCACTACCGCGCGGGCCGCACCACGGAAGCGCTGTGGTGGTGGCAGTTCTCCTACTTCTCCAACTGGGGCTCCACCGCCTCCGCGACCCTGCGTGCCCTGCACTCGGTCCTCGCGCATGTCCGGCTCGACCAGCCCCTGGAGGAGCTGGACGGCCTCGACACCGACCAGGGCGTGGGCGACGACACCCTGGAGATCGAGGCGGGCCGCGTGATGCAGCAGGAGATCGCCACCCCACTCGGACTGCGCTCGCGCCGGTAGCGGGGCGCCGCCCAACCGTGAGCGCCGTGGAACGCCGTGGAACGCCGTGGAACAGGGTGAAATTCAACGCGTTGTCTTCAGCCGCGCGATAGTGGGCAGGGACTCACCGGACAGCGCTCGGCGCGGCGACCGGACATCTCACCATGCGGTACTCGGGAGGGGAATTTCGGGCGCTCGTTAGACTGGGCGGGCAATCGACGGAATGAGCGAGGAGCGCACGTGGGCCTTGTCGTGCAGAAGTACGGAGGCTCCTCCGTAGCCGATGCCGAGGGCATCAAGCGCGTCGCCAAGCGGATCGTGGAAGCGAAGAAGAACGGCAACCAGGTGGTTGTGGTCGTTTCCGCGATGGGCGACACGACGGACGAGTTGATCGATCTCGCCGAGCAGGTATCCCCGATGCCTGCGGGGCGTGAGTTCGACATGCTGCTGACCGCCGGAGAGCGTATCGCCATGGCCCTGCTGGCCATGGCGATCAAAAACCTGGGGCACGAGGCCCAGTCCTTCACCGGCAGCCAGGCAGGCGTCATCACCGACTCGGTCCACAACAAAGCCCGGATCATCGACGTCACCCCGGGCCGCATCCGTACGGCGCTGGACGAGGGCAACATCGCCATCGTCGCCGGTTTCCAGGGCGTCAGCGCCGACAAGAAGGACATCACCACGCTCGGCCGCGGCGGGTCCGACACGACGGCCGTGGCGCTCGCCGCCGCGCTCGACGCCGAGGTCTGCGAGATCTACACCGATGTGGACGGTGTGTTCACCGCCGACCCGCGCGTGGTGAAGAAGGCCCGGAAGATCGACTGGATCTCCTTCGAGGACATGCTGGAGCTGGCCTCGTCCGGGTCGAAGGTGCTGCTCCACCGCTGCGTGGAGTACGCCCGCCGGTACAACATCCCGATCCACGTCCGTTCCTCCTTCAGCGGGCTCAAGGGCACGTGGGTCAGCAGCGAGCCCATCGAGCAAGGGGAAAAGAAGGTGGAGCAGGCCATCATCTCGGGTGTCGCGCACGACACCTCCGAGGCCAAGATCACGGTCGTCGGCGTGCCCGACAAGCCCGGTGAGGCGGCCGCCATCTTCCGTACGATCGCCGATGCCGAGATCAACATCGACATGGTCGTGCAGAACGTGTCCGCCGCGGCCACGGGCCTCACGGACATCTCCTTCACGCTGCCGAAGACCGAGGGCCGCAAGGCCATCGACGCCCTGGAGAAGAACCGTCCGGGCATCGGCTTCGACTCCCTGCGCTACGACGACCAGATCGGCAAGATCTCCCTGGTCGGCGCCGGTATGAAGACCAACCCCGGGGTCACCGCGGCGTTCTTCGAGGCGCTGTCCGACGCGGGGGTGAACATCGAGCTGATCTCGACATCCGAGATCCGTATCTCGGTGGTCACCCGGGCCGACGACGTGCCCGAGGCCGTCCGCGCGGTGCACAGCGCCTTCGGTCTCGACTCCGACAGCGACGAGGCCGTCGTCTACGGGGGCACCGGCCGATGACCGTACGCCCGACGCTCGCGGTCGTGGGAGCGACCGGAGCCGTCGGCACGGTCATGCTCCAGATCCTGTCCCAGCGCGCGGACGTCTGGGGCGAGATCCGTCTGATCGCCTCGGCGCGCTCGGCCGGCCGCAAGCTGGCCGTGCGCGGCGAGGAGGTCGAGGTGGTGGCCCTGTCCGAGGAGGCCTTCGACGGCGTCGACGTCGCCATGTTCGACGTACCGGACGAGGTCTCCGCGCAGTGGGCGCCGATCGCCGCCGCCAAGGGCGTGGTGGTGGTCGACAACTCCGGCGCGTTCCGGATGCACCCGGACGTGCCCCTGGTGGTGCCCGAGGTCAATCCGCACACGGCCCGGGTCCGGCCGCGCGGCATCGTCGCCAACCCCAACTGCACGACCCTGTCGATGATCGTCGCCCTGGGCGCGCTGCACGCCGAGTTCGGGCTGCGCGAGCTGGTGGTGTCGTCGTACCAGGCGGTGAGCGGCGCGGGCCGGGCCGGCGTGGAGACGCTGCGGGCCCAGCTGTCCCTGGTCGCGGGCACGGAGCTGGGGACCAGCCCCGGTGATGTGCGACGGGCCGTGGGGGACAGCACCGGGCCGTTCCCGGAGCCGGTCGCGCTGAACGTGGTGCCCTGGGCCGGGTCGCTGCGGGAGGACGGCTGGTCCTCGGAGGAGATGAAGGTGCGGGACGAGTCCCGCAAGATCCTCGGACTGCCGAAGCTGCCGGTCGCCGTGACCTGTGTGCGGGTGCCGGTGGTCACCACGCACTCGCTGACCGTGCACGCCCGTTTCCAGGGCGAGGTCACCGTGGACGGCGCCCGGGAGATCCTGGCCACGGCGCCGGGCGTCGTGCTGTTCGACAATCCGGCCGCCGGTGAGTTCCCCACTCCCGCCGATGTGGTGGGCACCGACCCGACCTGGGTGGGCCGGGTGCGGCGGGCGCTGGACGACCCGACGGCCCTCGAACTCTTCGTGTGCGGCGACAATCTGCGCAAGGGAGCGGCGCTCAACACCGCGCAGATCGCGGAGTTGGTGGCGGCGGAGTTTTCGTGAGAGTGCGGCGACGCCGGAAATGCCCTGGCCGCCGGCGGATCCATTTGTAGGATCTGCGGAGAGATGTGGCCGGAAGCATGGTCCGGACCTCTTGAACTGGATGCTCCCGGCGTCCGAAGATTTTCCTCCCCGCCTTCCGCAACCGCGTGCAAGGCGGGGAGCGTCTTTGCTCTCGCTCCTTCGGGGCGTTGTGCTCGCCCCGCCGGGGCGTGGGGGACGCGATGATCCAGGCGTGGGGACGCCGTGATCAGGGCGTGGGGACGCCCGTTCATATGGGACACAGGGGAAGAACGGGGCGTATGGCGACATATGAGGCACTGTCGGGCGTGCTGCCCGCTGCGAAGAGATCGTCGGCCACGCCGCCCGACGCGAAAGTGACGTCCGGCACGTACAACCCCTTCGGGGGTGAGCGTGTCCAACTGGCGTGGCAGAGGTACTCGACTTCAGCAGCGCGGCGCGCGGCACGACCCTGCGGCCCCGCCCCGGGGCGCTGCGTCCCCGCATACCCGGCGCGCCCGGCGGCATGCCGGTGATCGCGCCCATGCCCGCAGCGCGGCCCGCCCGCATCCCCAGCCAGCGCGACGGAGCCGAGGAGACCGCGGCGGCGGCCGGCACGACCGTCGACCACCTCACCGAGACCTACCGGACGCACTACCGTTCGCTGCTCGGCCTCGCCGCGCTCCTCCTCGACGACACCGCCTCCTGCGAGGACGTCGTCCAGGAGGCGTTCATCCGCGTCCACTCGGCCCGCAAACGCGTCCGGGACCCCGACAAGACCCTCGCCTATCTGCGCCAGACGGTCGTCAATCTGTCCCGCTCCGCGCTGCGCCGCCGCATCCTCGGCCTGAAGCTGCTCTCCAAGCCGATGCCCGACATGGCGAGCGCGGAGGAGGGCGCGTACGACCAGCTGGAGCGCGACTCCCTGATCAAGGCGATGAAGGGGCTGCAGCGCCGCCAGCGCGAGGTCCTGGTGCTGCGTTACTTCGCGGACATGACCGAGGCGCAGGTCGCCGAGAGCCTCGGCATCTCGCTGGGTTCGGTGAAGGCGTACGGCTCCCGCGGCATCGCGGCGCTGCGACTGGCCATGGAGGCGACCGCATGAGCGACCGCCCCGAACATCCCGAGCGTCCCGAACCGGGCGTCTCCCACGGCCGTCAGGAGCCCGACGCCAGGCACGAGCCGCCGCCGCGGCACGAGCAAGAGCACACGCAATCGCACGCTGGGAACGCAACTGTGAACCACGGCCCCGACGACAAGGGCCCCGAGAGGCTCGACGCGCTGGACCACGACGAACTGGGTCTGCGCAGGCTGCTGCACGCGGCGGTCGAGGACCTGGAGCCGCGCGACGGCACGCTGGACCACCTGCGGCGCGCGGTGCCCGCCCGGCGGGCGCGCAAGCGGCACGCGGCGGTCGGCATGGCGGCCGCGGCCCTGTTCGTCGGCACCGCCGTCCCGGCCCTCGTGCACGTCTCCAACTCCGGCGGCACCGACCCCAACACCTCCATCGCCGGCCAGGCCTCGCAGGCCCAGGGCGGTGCGGGCCAGGGCAAGGAGCCGGACGGCGGGGAGCGCGCCACCGGCGACGAGAGCGGCAAGACCACCGACCGGCACACGGGCGGCGTGCAGGACGAGGAACGGGACAAGGGACACGCCGCCGGCGGCGGCTCGACCGGCGGTGCCAACCCCTCGGCCACCGAGCGCACCGGCGTCCCGGTGTGCACGGCGGCCCAGCTGGACACCGGCACCGGCACCGCCGCCGCGCCGGACTCCACGGGCATCGTCTACGGCTCCTTCCGGCTCACCAACGTCTCCGGCACCAGTTGCCGGGTCGGCGGCGCGGGCACCGTGAGCGTCCTCGCGCAGGGCGCGGCGGATCCGGCCAAGATCAGTGCGGTCCGGCATGTCGCCGGTGACGCCGCGGCCGGCCTGCCCGACCCGTCCCAGGAGAACGCGAGCCTGCTGCTGTCGCCCGGCAGCGCCTACGAGGAGAAGTTCGCCTTCGTGCCCTCGGAGACCTGTCCCACCGGCGGCGGCACCGGCGGTTCGGAGACCGGCGGGCCCAGCGCCGACCCGAGCCCCAGCTCGGACCCCACCGCCGGCACATCCACCGGTGGCACGTCCGGCACCAGCACGCAGCTGCTCACCGAGGACGGCACGGCCGACGGCAGCATCCAGGTGCTGCACACCTCCCAAGGGGGTGCGCCGACCGTCACCACGACGCTGCCCAACGCGTGCGCGGGAACGGTCTACTGGACCGGAGTGCTGGCCGGGACGTGATCCCGGACCGGTGCGGCAGGGGTCCGGCGGATCAGACCCCGGACGGGCTCGGGACCTTCTCCTCGTCCGGCACCAGGCCCAGCTCGGCGTCCCGGACGAACTCCGCCTCACGGCGCAGCAGCCGGAACCACATGAAGACCACGAAACCCGCGAAGACGAACCACTCACCGGTGTAGCCGAGGTTCTGGAACGCCTTCAGGTCAAGGCCCGAGCCGCCGGGCGCCGACGCCGGCACCGCCGTCATCCCCGAGTCGCCCTCGTCGAGCGTGATCCACGCGTCGTAGAGCCGGTACGGCACGAGGTTCACCAGGGACGCCGAACTGATCGCCGCCGTCTGCCCCGACGGCAGCCCGCTCGCGGCGCTGACCCCGTTGTCACCCGGCGTCTCGGACGCCTGGAGCGCACCGGTGACGGTGACCTCGCCGGCCGGCGGGGCGGGCGCCTTGGCCGGGTCCGCGGCGCCGGGCAGCCAGCCGCGCACCACGGGCAGCGCCTCGCCGGAGTCGGTGCGCAGCAGCGTCAGCACGTAGTAGCCGCTCCTGCCGTCCAGCTCCCGGTCGGGCACGAGAAGCTGCTCGCCGTACCGGCCGGTCGCGGTGGCCCGCTTGCCTGACGTGGCCTTGTCGACGGGCAGCAGGTCGGCCAGCGGGCGTGCCGCCTGCGTTCTGCCCGCCGTGGCCTGCTCGGTCGCGTCACGGTGGTCCTGCACCCGGTCCTCGAACCGGCCCAGCTGCCACGATCCCATGAAGACGCAGAACGGGATGGCGAGCAGCACGAAGACGTTGATGCCCCACCAGCGGGGTGTCAGCAGAAACCGGTACACGCCACCACGGTACGGGCTGCCGCCGCGGCTTCGGCCGCCGGGGCGGCGACGGCCGGGAAAGTTGTCCACAGGCTGGGGGCACTCGGCAGCGGAGGGTCGGTGGGAGCAGGCACTATGGGGCCATGACTGGGGCCAAGAATGAGAGCAGCATGCCGGACTGGGAGAAGCGCTTCCGCGCGCCGCGGGTGTCGCTGCCGGACTGGGCGGAGGACGCGCCCGACCGCTCCCTGTTCGTGTCGAACGCGACGGGGACGTACGAGCTGTACGCGTGGGACCGTGCCACGGGAGCGCAGCGCCAGGCGACGGCCCGGCCGAACGGCACGACGGACGGGCTGCTCTCCCCGGACGGCGCGTGGATCTGGTGGTTCAACGACAAGGACGGCGACGAGTTCGGCGTGTGGCGCCGGCAGCCCTTCACCGGCGGCGCGGACGAGCCCGCCACACCGGGCCTCGCACCCTCCTACCCGGCCGGCCTCGCCCTCGCCCGGGACGGCCGCACGGCGATCGTCGGCCGCTCGACGGACGAGGAGGGTACGACGATCCATGTGGCCCGCGGTGGCGAGGAGCCGTTCGAGCTGTACCGCCACCGTGAGTCGGCGGGCGTCGGCGACCTCTCCCACGACGGTTCGCTGATCGCGATCGAGCACACGGAGCACGGCGACGCGATGCACTCCGCGCTGCGCGTCCTGCGCCCGGACGGCACGGCGGTCGCCGAACTCGACGACAGCAAGGGCGGCACGCGGGAACTGGGCCTTGAGGTGCTGGGCTTCGCCCCGGTCGACGGCGACACCCGGCTGCTCATCGGCCACCAGAGAAGGGGCCGCTGGGAGCCCCTGATCTGGGACGTGGCCTCGGGCGAGGAGACCGATCTGGCCCTGGACCTCCCCGGTGACGTGAGCGCGGACTGGTACCCGGACGGCACCGCGCTGCTCATCGCGCACAGCTTCGAAGCGCGCAGCGAACTGTTCCGCTACGACCTGGCGAGCCGCGAGCTGACCGGCATCCCGACCCCGCCCGGCTCGGTCTCCGGCGCGACGGCCCGGCCCGACGGCAGCGTGGAGTTCCTGTGGTCCTCGGCCGCGGAGCCGCCCGCGGTGCGTTCGACGACGGGCCGGGTGGTCCTGGACCCGCCCGGGATGCCCTGCCCGCCCTCGGTCGTGGTGGAGGACGCGTGGGTGACCGGGCCCGGCGGCCGCATCCACGCGTTGATCCAGAAGCCGGCCGGGGCCAGTGGTCCCCTCCCCACGGTCTTCGATCTGCACGGCGGCCCGACCTGGCACGACAGCGACTCGTTCGCCGCGGGCCCGGCGGCCTGGGTGGACCACGGCTACGCGGTGGTGCGGATCAACTACCGCGGCTCGACAGGTTACGGCCGGGCCTGGACGGACGCCCTGAAGCACCGGGTGGGCCTGATCGAACTGGAGGACGTGGCCGCGGTCCGCGACTGGGCGGTCTCCTCGGGCCTGGCCGACCCCGGCAGGCTCGTCCTCACCGGCGCCTCCTGGGGCGGCTACCTCACCCTCCTCGGCCTCGGCACCCAGCCGGACGCCTGGACGGTGGGCATCGCCGTGGTCCCCGTCGCCGACTATGTGACGGCGTACCACGACGAGATGGAGGCGCTGAAGGCCATGGACCGCACGCTGCTCGGCGGCACGCCCGAAGAGGTCCCCGACCGCTTCCGGGCCTCGTCCCCGCTCACCTACGTCGACGACGTCAAGGCCCCCGTCTACATCTCCGCGGGGGTCAACGACCCGCGCTGCCCCATCCGCCAGATCGACAACTACGTCAAGCGGCTCGAATCCAGGGGCGCGGTCCACGAGGTGTACCGCTACGAGGCGGGCCACGGCTCCCTGGTGGTCGACGAACGCATCAAACAGGTCCGCCTGGAACTCGACTTCGCCCAACGCCACCTCCTGAACTAACCGCCCCCCTCGGCCCGACTGGCGGGGTCGGGCCGACTCGGCCGACCGGGGCCGAGTGGTGCGGCCGGTCGGGGTGGGTGTTCGGTCCGCGCTGGTCGGTTGGCGCGACCAGCCAAGTACCACCGGCACCCGACAACGCGCCTGCACCTCCCCAGGGGCGCGGGGAACTGCGCGACGAGCCACGTACCACCGTCACCCGACAACGCGCCTGCACGCCCCCCAGGGGCGCGGGGAACTGCGCGACGAGCCACGTACCACCGTCACCCGGCAACGTGCCTGCACGCCCCCCAGGGGCGCGGGGAACTGCGCGACGAGCCACGTACCACCGTCACCCGGCAACGTGCCTGCACGCCTCCCAGGGGCGCGGGGAACTGCGCGACGGACCACGTACTACCGTCACCCGGCAAACGCGCCTGCACGCCTCCCAGGGGCGCGGGGAACTGCGCGACGGACCAACGTACTATCGGCACCTGACAACGCGCCCGCACGCCCCCCAGGGGCGCGGGGAACTGCGCGACGAGCCACGTACTACCGTCACCGGGCAACGCGCCTGCACCTCCCCGGGGGCGCGGGGAACTGCGCAACCGGCCAAGTACCACCCGCGCCCCCCACCCCCGCCCCCCGAAAACCTTCCCCTTAGGCGGGCCGGTCCTGCGCCCCCCGGCGACCGCCCTGCAGCTCCGCCAGACCCCGCCGAGTCGCCGCAAGCACCACCCGGTCGCCGGAGCGCAGCACATGGCCGGGGGACGGCCGCTGCTGCCCCTCCAGCGCCAGCACCCGCCAGGCCCCGGCCAGGAACGCCTCGGCCACGCTGCGCCCCTCCAACTGCGGATGCCCGTCGACCTCCACGGCGGCGACCAGCAGCACCCGCCGTTCCACGGGGATCGCGCCCAGGATCTGCCGGCCGAACATCGCCCCGGCGAAGGCGGGCGCGGCCAGGTGGGTGACGCTGCGGCTGCGGGTGAGCGCCCCCGGATGCGCGGCCCGCAGGGTCCGGTAGACGGCGGTCGCGAAGTCGTCGTCGTACAGCCGCAGCAGCACCCGCAGGTCGGGGCGGACGGACCGGGCGTACAGCACGGCCTCCAGGTTCGTGGTGTCCGCGCTGGTCACCGCGAGCAGCGCATGTGCCCGGTGGATCTTGGCGGCTTCCAGTACGCCCTCCTGGGTCACGTCCCCGAGCACCACCGGCACCCGCAGCCGCCGTGCCGTGGCGAGGCCGCGCGCGTCCGCGTCGGCCTCCACGCACACCACCGGGATGTGCAGTTCCCGCAGCCGGGTCAGCACCCGGGTGCCGATCTTGCCCAGCCCGAGCAGCACCACGTGCCCGCCGAGCCCGCGCGGCGGCTTGCGCAGCGTGGACGCGGTCCGGAAGGTGCCGAGCGCTTCCAGCACGGCCGCCAGCAGCACCGGCAGCAGCAGCAACCCGACCAGCCCGGACAGCAGTTGCAGGATCTGCCGGCCGAGCGGTTCGCCCAGGGCCGGTTCGTCGATCGCGAACAGGTCGAGCAGCGTCAGATAGAACGCGCCGAGCGGATGGATCCCGGTCACCAGCCACAGCGCCACGGCCAGCGCCAGCACGCATCCCGCGAGCCCGGCCAGCGACCACCGCAGCCGCCGTGAGAACAGCGAGGCGAACGGCGGCACGACCCCGGTGCGGCCGGCCGGCAGCGGCGGCCCGGCGGCGTACGAGACCTGTTCCAGCACGACGGCCCCGCGGCCCGCGGCGGCCGTCACGTCCGCCTCGTCGGGCAGCAGGTGCGGCCCGCGTTCCCCGCTGCCCTCGGAGCCGTCCGCGCCTGCCGGGTCGCTGCTGGTCGCCGACAGCAGGGCCAGCGTGCACAGCCCGGGGTCGGCGATGACCCCCGGTGCGGGCGGCGGCCGTTCCACCGCGCGCAGCAGCAACCCGTCCGTCTGCACGACCTTGCTGGTGCCGGCGACCGCGGTCGCGACCAGCGCCGGGGCGGCGGTGTCGGCGTCGGACAACACGGTCGTGGACGCGTCGCCCGGGGAGTCGGCTTCGTCCCCGGCCGCCAACGCGGCGGCCTGGTCGAGGAGTTCCTCGATGTGCTGGCCGAGCCGCCGGTTGTAAAGGCGCAGCACGAGCCGCAGCCGCGGGTTGAGCCGGCGTGCGGTGAGCGCGGCCCGGATGTTGGTCTCGTCGTCGTCGTACACGAGGGCCAGCGCGGCGGCGCGTTCCACGCCCGCTTCGGCGAGCACCGCCTCGGTCGGTTCGGCGGCCTCCAACACCCTGTCGGCGCGCCCGGGTTCACCGCCGGAGCCGCCCGAGCCGCCCGAGCCGCCCGAGCCGCCCGAGCCGCCGGAGCCGAGGGCGCCGAGCACGGTGCCGTTGCCCGCGGCGCGGCCGACGGCTGCGTTCACCCGGTCCAGCAGCGCCGCCGACGCGGCCCGGGCCCGCCCGACGACCGGTGGCCGCGCCGTGCGGGCGCCCGCCGGTACGACGAGCGTGACCTGCGCGCCGTACACGCTGCGCAACTCGGCGGCCAGCCGGTGCGCCAGCCCGTCGTCGCCGCACACCACCATGGGCGCGGGCGCGCCACCCGGTCCACTCTGCATCGGAACGCTCACCACGAGGGGAAAGACTGCCCCAAGGAGACGGGTGGTTCCAGCGGCGGACGCTCAGTGCGCCGCAGGACGCCCGCACCGCACAGGGCGGTGACGGCTCGTCATCTCGGCGCAGCGTGTGCGGCGTTGGGGGAGTCGAGGGCGAGCGAGACGGCGAGGCCGCCGAGGACGGTGCCCATCAGATAGCGCTGCGCCCTGAGCCAGGACGGGCGGCGGGCGAGGAAGACGGCAATCGTGCCCGCCGCCAGGACGATCCCGAGGTTGACCGCGATGCTGACCAGGATCTGCACCGAGCCGAGGACGAGGCCCTGGAGGAGCACGTGCCCCCGGTCGAGGTCGACGAACTGCGGGATCAGCGACAGGTACATGATGGCGATCTTGGGGTTGAGCAGGTTGGTCATCAGGCCCATCGTGAACAGCTTGCGTGGCGAGTCGTGGGGCACGTCCCGCGGCGCGAAGACGGACAGCCCGCCGGGCCTGAGCGCGGTCCAGGCGAGGTGGGCGAGATAGGCGGCACCGGCCAGCTTCACCGCGGCATACAGCTCGGGTACGGCGACGAAGACCACCGACAGCCCCAGGTTCGCGGCGAGCAGGTAGGCCAGGAAGCCGAGCGCCACGCCGCCGAGGGAGGTCATTCCGGCGCTTCTGCCCTGGGTGATGCTGCGGGAGACGAGGTAGACCATGTTCGGTCCCGGGGTCAGCACCATGCCGAGGGCCACCACCGCGACGCCGAGCAGCCCGCCGGGTTCCACCATGGACGGCTCCCTTCTCGAATCAATTCCGCCTGGCTGCGAGGTTATTGCCCGCGCTATCTCGGTGCAATAAGGAAAATTGCTCTCGGTGCAATTCTGTGGTGGGGTGGAGGCAGCCCGTACGAAGGGGAGTGGGGGAGAGCCGTGAAGGACGACCGTCGCAGCGACCGGGCCGACCGCAGGGCCGACGACCCAGCCGACCTCAGGACCGGCAACCCAGCCGACTCCCGGGCCGACTCCCGGGCCGACTACCGCCGGGTCGCCGACGCGGTGGCCGAGGAGATCCGGGCCGGGCTGCTGCGCCCAGGCGACCGGCTGCCCCCGCAACGCGCGTTCGCCCGCCGGCACGGCATCGCCGACTCCACCGCCACGCGCGTGTACCGCGAACTGGCCCGGCGGGGGCTGACGGTGGGCGAGGTCGGGCGCGGCACCTTCGTCCGGGCCGCCGCGCCGGCCACCGCCCCCGCGCTCACCGAACCCGCGGCCGGCCGGATCGACCTGGAACTCAACTACCCCGAGGTGCCCGGCCAGAGCGCGCTGCTCGCCGAAGGGCTCGGCGGACTGCTGCGGCCCGACGCCCTGGGGCAGGCGCTGCGCCCGGCCGGCACCTCGGGCCCGCCGGCCCTCCGGGAGTCCGCGGCCGACCTGCTCGCCCGCGGGGGCTGGCGCCCCGAACCGGCGCGGATCCTGTTCGCGGGCAACGGCCGTCAGGCGCTCTTCGCCGCCGTCACCGCGCTGGTGCCGACGGGCGGCCGGCTCGGCGTAGAGGAACTGACCTACCCCGTCGTCAAGGCCGTCGCCGCCCGGCTCGGCATCACCCTGGTGCCGCTGGCCATGGACGAGGCCGGGCTGCTGCCCGAGGCCGTCGCGGACGCCCACGCCACCGCCCCGCTGCACGCGCTCTACGTGCAGCCGCGGCTGCACAACCCGCTCTCCCGCACGATGCCCGCGCACCGTGTCGAACAACTGGCAGAGGTGCTGGGGCGGCTCGGTGTCCCCGCGATCGAGGACGCCGTCTGGGCGTTCCTGCGCGACGACCTGCCGCCGCTCGCCGCGTACGCGCCCGAGCGGACCGTCCTGATCGACAGCCTCTCCAAGCGGGTCGCCCCCGGGCTGACCCTCGGCTACGCGGTGGCGCCCGACGACCTCGCGGCCGGTATCGCGACCGCCCTGCGCTCGGGCGGCTGGGCCCCGATGCGGTTCGCCCTGGAGGCCGCCGACCGCTGGCAGCGGGCGGGCACGGTGCGGGCGCTGGTGGCGGCCAAGCAGCGGGAGGCGGCCGTGCGCCAGGAGATCGCGGCCCGGCACCTGGCGGGCTTCGCCGTGCGGGGCGAGCCGTACTCCTACCACTGCTGGTGGCGGCTGCCGCGGCCGTGGCGCGCGGACACCTTCGTCGCCGCCGCCGCGCGGCACGGCATCGGCGTGGTGCCGGCCACCGCGTTCACCGTCGGCCCGCAGGCCCCGCCCGCCGTCCGGCTGGCCCTGGCCTCACCTCCGCCCGAGGCCCTGTCCCAGGCCCTCACCACCCTGGCCGCCCTGGCCCGCTCCACCCCGGAGGAACAGATCGACAGCTGACCACCGGGCGTCGTGGTGCGGGGCGGTGGTGCGATGGGCTGCGGACGGTTCCGGGCCGGTGGTGTTGGTGTGCTGTGGTCGGTTCCTGGGGTGGCGGTGTGATGTGTCGTGGTCGGTTGCGGCGCGGTGGTGTTGATGTGCTGCGGTCGGTTCCCGGGGCGGTGGCGGGCGCGGGTCACTCGGGTGGGGGCGCTGGGGTCGACCCGGAGTGCGGGGGCGGTTGTGCTGTGAGGAGCGGCCGTAGCCGGGGTCAGGGAGATCGCCCTGCGGGAGCGGTCGTAACCGGGGTCAGGGCGACCGCCGTGCCGGAGCGGCCGTAACCGGGGCCAGGGAGACCGCCCTGCCGGAGCGGCCGTAGCCAGGATCAGGGCGACCGGCCTGCCGGAGCGGTCGTAGCCAGGGCCGGGGAGATCGCCCTGTCGGAGCGGCCGTAGCGAGGATCAGGAGACCGCCATGTCGGAGCAGCCTGTCCCGGACCCGGACGAACTGGCCCGACTGCGGGCCCGGGTGGACGCGTTGGAGGCCGGGCGCGGGGCACGCCCCGCCCGGCACCGGGCGCGTTCGCTGCTCGCCGTCCTGCTCGTCGTCGTGGGCTGTGCGCTGGCCCCCCTCGGGGTGCTGGCCGCGTGGAGCGCCGACACCGTCGAGGACACCGACCGCTACGTCGACACGGTCGCCCCGCTCGCCGCCGAGCCCGCCGTCCGGGCGGCCGCCGCCACCCGCGTCACCGACGCCCTGATGACCCACCTCGACCTCAACGCCCTGTTGGAGGGCGTCGCCCCGGCCGACCGCCCCCGGCTGCGGCAGGCCCTGGGCGGCCTCGGCGGAGCCCTGGAGGGCGCCGTCCGCGCCTTCGTGCACGACAAGGCGGAGGACGTCATGGCCTCGCGGGCCTTCCAGACCTTCTGGACCGACGCCAACCGCCGCATCCACGCCGCCGTCGGGAAGGCCCTGACGGGGCAGGGCGGCGGCGCTGTGAAGCTCCAGGACGATACCGTGTCCATCGACCTCGCCCCGGTGATCGATCAGGTCAAGAAGCGTCTCGTCGACGCCGGACTGACCGTCGCGCAGAAGATCCCCGCGGTCCACACCGACTTCACCGTCGCCCACTCGCAGGACATCGGCCGGGCCAGGACGTACCTGCGGCTGCTGCAAGTGGCCGGGAACTGGCTGCCCGTCATCGCGGTCCTGCTGGTCGCCGCGGGCGTGCTGCTCGCCGTACGGCGCCGCCGCGCGCTGGTCGCCGGCGCGCTCGGCATCGCCCTGACCACGCTCCTGCTCGGCATCGCGCTGACCGTCTTCCGCCCCTTCTACCTCGACGCCCTGCCGGCCGGCGTCTCGCGTCCGGCCGCCGGCGCCGTGTACGACACGCTGACCCGCTTCCTGCGCACGACGGTGCGGGCGGTGGTGACGCTGGGCGTGGCCGTCGCGCTCGCCGCGTGGCTGACCGGACCGGGCCGGTACGCGAGCGCCGTACGGCGGCTGTGGCACGCGGGCCTCGGCGCCACCCGCGGCACGGCCGGCCGGCTGGGGCTGCGTACGGGGCCGGTTGGGCCGTTCGCGCGCCGCCACCGCCGGTGGCTGACCTGGGTGCTGGTCGCCGCCGCCGTCCTCGCCTGTCTGCTGTGGAGCCGTCCCACGGGCTGGGTGGTGGTGGGCCTGGCGCTGGCGCTGCTGTTCGCCCTCGCGGTAGTGGACTTTCTGGCGGCGCAGGACGACGCCGCGGAGCAGGAAACCCCACGACCGCCCCCACCCCGACCCTCGGCCTGACCCACGACCGCCCCCGCCCCCCGTACGTCGGCTTGGCGCCGCGGTCGTGCCTGCCCCGGGCTTCGGTTTGATGCTGCGGTCGTTTTCCGTCCCGGAGGTGGGCTTGGGGCTGCGGCCGTTCCCGCCCCGGACGTCGGCTTGGGGCTGCGGTGGTGCCTGCCCGGGAGGTCGGTTTGGCGCTGCGGTCGTGCCTGCCTTGGGCTTCGGCTTGAGGCTGCGGCCGGCCCCACCCCGGGTCTCCGCCTGACACCACGGCCGGCCCCACCCACACCCCCACCCCCACCCCGTCCCCGCCCCCGGCCTGAGGCCCGCGCGCCGCCCGCGCGCCGCCCGCGCGGAGTCCGCGCGGGGTCCGCGGTCCTCACCCGTTCGGCGTTCGCCGTCTGGCCGGGCGCCCCGACGGGCCCGAGGCTCGAAGCCCCGGCGAGTGGACGGGGCGCGCGGCTCCGACGGGGCGCGCGCCGCCCGCCGGCGAGCGGCATCCGACGGGATGACAACGGGATGACAGAAGCCGAGCAGCAGCCGACCGGGGTGGGAGAAGGGAACACCACTCATGAGCGACCACGCGGCACATCCGTCCGGCACTCCACACCCCGGCTCGGGAGGCCAGCCACCGCCCGGGCAGGCCACACGACTGGCGGGCGCCCGGGTCACCGGTGGGGAGGTCTTCGCCGGCGTCCTGCTGCTGTGCGGCGGCGTCCTCGCCGTCCTCCAGGGCATCGCGGCGGTCGCCGCGAACGACGTGTACGCCCGCATCGGCGGCTACATCTATGAGATCAGTCTGACCGGCTGGGGCATCATCCACATCGTGCTCGGCGCGTTCGCCGCCGTGACCGGCCTGTGCCTGCTGCGGGACATGGCCTGGGCCCGTTACGCGGGCCTGTTCCTGGCCTCGCTCGTGCTGATCGCCCAGTTCCTGTTCCTGCCGTACGCGCCCTTGTGGTCCGTGGTCATCATGGCGATCGCGCTGTTCGTGATCTGGGCGCTGGCCTCCCGCCAGGCAGCGGCGACCTGACCTACCCGCCGTCCCCGCCGTCCGGTCATCCGATGTGACGCAGCAGCGCGGTGATCGCCGGGGGCTGCTCCGCACGGGTGTGGACGAGCCTGAGCGTCCACACCGGGGCGTGGGCGGCGAAGGTCAGCGCGGGCAGTTCGGGGAACCACGCCGCCATCGACGGGGGCATGATGCTCGCGCCCAGCCCGTGCCGGATCAGGTCGGCGGCCGCCATGAGGTCGTTCACCTCGAAGGTGGCGGCGCGTTCGAGGGAGGCCGAACGGAAGGCCCTGTCGACCGCCTGCCGGATCGCCCAGTCCGGCGGGAAGTCCACCAGGGGCAGTCGTGTTGCCTCGGCCAGCGTCGTCACCGCCCGTTCCGTCCCCGCCGGCCCCGGCCCCGGCCCTGCGCCCGGCGCGGTCACCAGGACCATCTCCTCCCGGGCCAGCAACCGGGTGGTCAGTCCGCGCAGCCGGGACGTGTCGAGCGCGGCGACGGCCAGGCCGAGGGCGCCGTCCCGCAGGGCCTGCGGGATCAGGTCGGCCGGCGTCTGCCGCAGCCGCACCGTCACCCCCGGGTGCTCGCGGTGGAAGCGGGCCAGCGCGGGGGCGAGGCCGGCGTACAGGCCCTGCATCACACCGACCGTGATCTCGCCGCGCAGTTCACCCTGGGCGAGGTCGACCGCCGCCCGTGCCTCCTCGGCGGCCCGCAGGGTGGCCCGGGCGGCGGGCAGGAACGCCTCGCCGGCGGAGGTGAGGGAGACGCGGTGCGTGGTGCGGTGGAACAGCAGCGCGCCCAGCTCGCGCTCCAGCGCGCGTACGGTGCCGGACACCGCGGACTGCACCACGTGCAGCCGCCGGGCCGCCGCACTGAACCCACCCTCCTCGGCGACCGCGACGACGACCTCCATCTGCCGCAGATCCACGACCCCTCCTCTGCCTGCCGCCGTCGCCCACCTGCCTGGCAGACAGTCTCAAAGACAACCACCCCCCGAGCCACCGGGACGCCCCACCAACACGCGCCCCCACGCCGAACAGACGCACCGACGGCGAAGCCCCGCATCGCCTCCGCACTGTTGACCCGTGATCTACGGTAGGTGGCACGTGACGTTGTGCGTACGGACGTTCCATGACAGGTGACCGAGGCGGGGGCTGTGGTGCGGACCGGGTTTGTCGACCGCGTGGAGCACATGGACGAGCTGCGCTCGATGCTGGCGGACGTGGCTGCGGGACGCGGCGGCCGGGCGATCGTCATCGACGGCGTCTCGGGCATGGGCAAGTCGGCGCTGCTGCGGGCATTCGAGGCGGAGGTTTCCGCCTCCGGCGGACGGGACGCCTGCCGGGTCGTGTCCGCGCGGTGCCAGCCGTCGATCGGCCCGGGGCTGCGCTACGGGCCGATCGTCGAGGTGCTCCTGCACCTGGCCGAAGACCAAGAGGTCAAGCAGCCGGGTGTCTTTCGGAGACTGCTCAGCCTCACCGGACAGGGCGCCGTACGTTCCGCGCCGGAAGTGCTCTCCGCGATGGTGCCCGGGCTGGGCGCGCTGTTCACCCTGGGCAAGGAGGTCGCGCAGGCGTCGCTCGCTTCGGGATCGATGCCGTTCGACAGCCTGCTCCCGTTCCAACAGGGCGCCGCCGCACAGATCGTGGATGCCCTGCTGGACCTCGTGCGGCAGGGCCCGCCCACGGTGGTGGTCATCGACGACACCAGTACGGAGATCCCAGCAGCCTGATGGTCCTCGACCGTTTGCTGCGACGACTGCCCGGTCAGCCGCTCGGCGTGGTACTCAGCCACACGACGGACGGAGCCTACGCAGACGGTCCCGGAGCCATGGTCGAGGAACTGCTGCACGACTGGGCGAAGGACCGGCTTCTGCGCCGGCGCACGCTGAACGGCCTGCCCCGGGAGGCGGTTGCCGAGTTGGTGCGCTCCCGGCATCCGGACGCTCCGCCGGCCCTGTCGGAGCAGCTGATCCGGCTGACGGCCGGCCACGCCGTCTTCGTCACCCTCTGCCTGGAGGAATGGCGTCCGGACTCCGGGCCCCGTATCCGGCTGCCCCGCAGCCTGTCGCGCGTGGTGGAGGACCGTCTCCGGCTGCTCACCGAGCCGGACCGCGCATTGCTCATGATCGGGGCGACCCAGGGCGAGATGTTCCTTTCGCGAACGGTCGCCGAGGTCAAGGGGGCGCCGCACGACGAAGTCATGGAACGGCTACGGCTCATCGCCGCCCAGAACCGGCTCATCCGGCAGACGGAGCCTCCTTCCTGGGCGCGGTTGGACGCGTCCGACTGCTACCGGTTCGAGCACGGCGCCCTGTGGGGTGTGGTGTACGACCAGCAGACCCCTCAGCAGAAGCGGTCCCGGCACGCCCGTATCGCGGCGGCCCTCATGTCCGGTCCGTTGAACGGCATGCCGCTGGAGCGCCGCCTGGAGATCGCCCGTCACCTCCGCGGCGGAGGCCCCGAGTGCCTGCTCGCCTCGGCGGAGGTCCATTACGGGCTGGCGCGCGACGCCGCGATGGAAGGGCTGTCCTTCACCGAGGCGGAGCAGCACTGCGATGAGGTGATCAGCGCGGTCCGCGACCTGCCGGAACACGAGGAGAGCCGGGACAGGTGGCTCGTCCAGGCCGTGGAACTGTTGCTCTCGCTGACCGAGGTGCGCTGGCGCGGCCAGCATCCGTCGGCCGGCGGACCGGACATCGACGCGCTGGCCGCCGAGGCCGAAGCAGCGGCGAGACGCTGTGGTACCCCCGAACTGGCCATCCGTACGACGCTCCTGCGCGGCAAGACCCTCCTGGCGACCCAGGGTCTGGTGCCGTCCCTGGACAAGCTCCGCGCGGCCGTGGAACTGGCCGAGGAGCACGGCGATCCCGTCCCGCTCTTCGTGGCCCGCGTCGAATACGGACGGCAGGTGTCCAAGCGGCGGCTGGCCGACGGTCTGGCACAGCTGCGGGAGGCGGAGCGCATGTACGCCTCCGACCCGCGCCTCGGAGGCACCGGCGACCCGGTACTCCAGCACGCCCGCAATCTGGGGGAGATGCAGCTCGGCATCACCCTCTTCGACAGCGGGCACCTCAGCGACGCGCTGACCAGGCTGACCCGTTGCGCCCAGCGGCTGCGTGACGAGCCGCTGAAGGCCGAGCTGCCCATAGCGCTCAACTACCTGGCACAGGTGCACACGGGCCTCGGTGCCTACGGGGAAGCCGAGGAGGTCCTGCGCGAAGCGCTCGACTTCGAGGCCGGCCGCGGCGGCGACAGCGGCTGGCACGCCTACAACAAGGCGTTGCTCGCCCACCGTGTCGTCCAGCAGCCGACACGGCGTGACCAGGCCCTGGAACTGATCGTCGACGCGTGGGCGGAGACGGAGCGGACATGGCTGGCCAACCTCGTTCCCATCGTCCGCAACCTGTACGCCGAGATCCTGCTGGTCGCCGCTGACACACCCGGGGAACTCCTCGACCAGGCCGACCGGCTGGCGATCGCCACCTGCATCGAGACCCAGCGCAGCGGCATGATCCGCAGCGAGATCGCCGCACACTCCCTGCGCAGTCGCATCCTGCTCCGCCAGGGCGACACAGCTGCCGCCCAGGACCAGGCCGCCCAGGCCATGCGCATGCTGGACGAGGTCGGGGACATGCCTGCTCTGCGCACGGAGGAGGTCCTGTACCACTCCGCCGTGGTGCAGGCCGCCGGGGGTGCGCGGGAGGAGGCGTATGCCCTCCTGGAACGGGCCCGGCACGAGATCGCCCGCAAGGCGGCCCTGATCACAGAGGACTTGCTACGCGACCGCTTCCTCACACAGATCCGCCTCAACGAGGCCATCAGCGAGGGCACCGGGGTCGACCGATGACCGGGCCGGACGCCCGCCGACGCGCTCGCCCTGCCCTTGTGAAGCACGCGGCGCGCGCCTCCATCCCATTGGACTTCCCGGCGGCCGGGGAATCGGTGCTGACGTACAGCACTGGCGTCACCCCCGTCAGGGAGTGTCGTCGGGATCGCTATCGGTTGGCGAGTCTGTAGTCGACGATGACCTCGTGGACAGCCGGAAGCATGGCCGCGGCCTGCCTACTCTTCGATGCCGAGGATCTCTTGCAAGCGGCTCAGGGCTTCGACCCCGCGGTCCTGGTGGGGCGGGATGATCGCCTTACGGTCCTCGGGGGACAGCCGTTCGTGTGCCTCGCGCATGAGCAGGGCGTAGGCGCCGGCGAGTTGTACACAGAGGTTGGCGAGTTGCGCCGCTTGCCGGTGAACGGCGTCGTCCTGGTTGAGATCGGCCTCAAAGAGTTCGAGCGCGTCCTCCAGTACGGAGTGTCGACCAGGGGCGAGAGTTCCAGGCTCAGGGCGTTCGCTCATAACGCGAGTCTGGCGGAGCCGACGACGCCAAGCCACCACTTTCGTAACGGTGTTGCACCGGCCGAGGAGGCGGCACCCGATACGACGCGGCGCATCACCTTCAGCAGGTGCCCCAGGCATCAACCGAGGGCAAGACGCCAGACCTCCTCTACTGCACGGACGATGCCGGCGTTAGGCGGAGTGCCGCGCGGTGCGGCGCCGCTTGCCGCGAAGGTCCTTCCTGACGGCCGTGACGGTCTTGCCTTCCCAGTGACCCACGCCGTGTGCGGCGTCGTCCGGCTTCGGCCAGCGGTTCGGTTGAGGTCGGCCCGGATGGTGGCATACGGACGGTGCGATCGCGCATCGATACACGATCACTCAGTCACAGACCTCGGCACACGGACGACCACGCATCAGCCACCGCGAGGTACCCCCTGCGGTCGACAGCACGCCCCAGCTGACACCCAGCAGTGCCGGACCAACAACCAGTGCCCCGACCCGCGCTGCGGATCAGGCCCCTGACCTGTTTACTGCACTGTCGGCGTGGCGCAATTGAACCCACAACCTCTTCGTGGGCGTATGTGTCACCGAAAGTGATGCCCAGGCCAGTTGTTCGCCGGACCGGTCCGCGCCGTTGTGGCCGAGTTGCGCTCTACCTGGGGATCGTCCGGTCTGATGCCATGGCTGGAGGAGCGGGTCGGGGCACCATCGGGCTTGGGGGTGCTGTGGGGACATCCACGCGATGGAAGGGGCCGAACGGCGACCGGTGGAGCTCAGCGGCGCGGCGGCTGGCGCGCTGGCAAAAGGACTCGCACAACGCGGATCAGCGGCTGGAGGAGATCGCCGCGGACCACCTACGCGCCCTGCACGAGACGCTCCGGGCCGATCGATCGGCTTTCGGGTTGTACGACACGGCCTGTGCGGCCGGTGAACGGCTCGCCGGGGCCCTCGGCTCGCTGGCGGCAGGGGGCGCGGAGTCAGAGGACGCGCTCGTCGCACGTCTTGTCTCGGAGGTAGGCGGAGACGGCGGCACACTCGTCGACGCTGCGGTGCGTAGGGCGATGGCAGCGGCGGTCCGGGACGTCCGGGACAGGCATCCCGAGTTGGACGACGCCATGGGCAGAGGTGCAGCGGCCGGCGGCTTCGCCTGGGACATCCTGTGCGACCTTTACCAGGTGTTCTTCGCCGACATGGTGGGGGAGTTCCTCCGGTCCGTTGTCGCCGAGCACATCAAACTGGCCGTGCCAGGGCTCATCGCGACGGATCCGGAAGGCACGATCGCCGCTTGGGTCGCGGAGAAGGTGGTGGACCTGGTGCCGAATCCCTGCGAGGAGTCCGCCGAAGCGACGGAGCTCGCAGAGGCCGTAGACACCGCGCAGTCGGTGGTGGGCGCTGTGCAGGATCCGTCGGCTGCGCTGCCCAAGATCGCCGAGTCACTGGTACCGCGGGCGGTCGGAAAGGTACTTGGCCTCATCACTGAGGAGGTCACCGGAGAAGAGGGAGCTGCGGCGTGACCGGTTCCGACCATTTCCTATGGTGGCGCGGCCCCCGAAGGGACCGGCCCCGTGATGACCGCTGGATGGAGATCGGAGAGGAATCTTTCCAGGAAAAGGAGCGCCGTATCACCGGGCGGCACCACCTGCCCGGTCCGGTCCCCGATTGGGCCGAGGACCTGTTCCGCGTCGCCAGGGCCGCGTTCATCGCCGACAAGTACGTCCGCCGGTCCGGCGTACGGGACCGATGGACCCGCCGCATCAGTCTTGCCGTGCCCGTCACGGAACACGAGCGGTGGCACAGCGCTGCCGTCCGCGCCCACCTCGCCGCGCTCCTCCAGATCCTCACCGGGGACCTCTGGGATGTGGACTTCCGGCCTCTCACCGGTCACCACGTCGAGGAGGCGATGGTCTCCGCTGACGACCCACGTGCCTCGGAAGTCGCGCTGTTCTCCGGCGGACTGGATTCCCTCAGCTGGGCCGCCACCCGCTCGCGCTCCGACGACCCTCGACCGCTGCTGCTCGTGATGTTCCGCGAGATCGGCCTGCTGCGTCTCCAGCACCAGGTGTACAAGGCCGTCGAGCGACTGGGCGGACGCCGGCCGGTGATGCTGCTACCGATGAGCCAGACCCCGGCGGGCGACGGCTCCGGGATGCGGCTTGAAACCTCCTCCCGCACCCGCGGTCTGCTGTACGCGGCGGGCGCGATCCGCGCTGCTACGGCGCACGGAGTGGGCACCGTCCACATTCCCGAGAACGGCCAGCTCGCCCTCAATCCGCCCCTGACGCCCGCGCGTTCGGCCGCCTGCTCCACCCGTTCCGTGCACCCATGGACGCTGGACCGTCTGAACGCCTTAGTAAGCGCCGTGAGCGACGCCGGGAGCACGGTACGGGTGGTCAACCCCTTGGCACGGCTGACGAAAGGTGAAGTGTGCAAGGCCGCACGTGACGCGGGCCTTACCCCATCCGACCTGGAATCCACTCTGAGCTGCGGCAAGCCGCCCGCCCGCCGCAGCGGCGGCCCTCCCATCGCCAACTGCGGCGTTTGCTTCCCCTGTCTGGTGCGTCGCTCCGGGCTACTCCATGCAAACGGAACCGACGGCACCCCTTACGAGGCATTGCCATGGGCGGCCGACCTACCCCTCGGCCGGGGCACCGACTGGCGCGCACTGCAACGGTGGCTACTCGGCAGGTACACCCTTACGGATCTCCTCACCGATACCCCGCTGCCGCCGGACACGGAGACGACGGTGGCCTTCGATGTGATCAGGCGCGGGCGGAAGGAGCTGGTTCGGCTGCTTCAGATCGCGGATGCGGCTGAGGCCGCTGACGCGGCGTAGGCGGCGCAGGTGAGATCGGCTCGCACCAGGCCGCCTTGGTGGTTGTGGAAGGCGTCTAACCAGACCCGTGCCGTGCGGTCGCTGTCTTCTGCTCAGCAATGTGACTCCACCAGACCCGGGATACATCAGCGCCTCCATCAAACCCGAGATGGTTCAAGTCAGGTGGCCCCGGGGCGTGGGGAGCCTCGGAAGACTTGGCTGGTGTGCCATGAGCGGTAGATCTCAGCGACGGGTCGAATGCCGGGTTGAGGGCCGATGAGCGGGCGGCCGGCGAGTGCGGTGACGTGCTCGCGGGCGGCGGGGCTGCGGCCGACGAAGCGCTGCGAGACCAGAATGCGGTGACCGTCGCCTATGCCGAGGACGCCCTTGTCGAACAGCTTGTGGTGCAGCGAGCACAAACACAGTCCGTTGTCTACGTCGTCCGGACCGTTGTACGCCCACCAGCGCACGTGCGCGGCCTCCAGCCCGACGGGCACGGTACCGATCATGCCGTCGTAGCCGCAGAAGGCGCACTGGTACTCGTAGGCGGTCAGCACCATCTCCCGCATCCGCCGGTCCCGTCGGCGCTGTTCGGGCGTTGCCAGAGCGTCCGTCTCCGCCAGCTCCAGTTCCAGGCCCACCGCCTCGCACAGATCCTGGTGCAGCGACGGTGGGAAGTGCAGATCCAGCAGAACCCTTGCCATACGGCCCAGCAGCGACGGCTCCCGTCGCAGCGCCACCCGCAGGTCCGGGGCCAGCCGCCCGGCGGCACCACTGGCCCGCAGTTTCCGAACTCCGGTGCCGGGGCTGCCGACGCCGCGCTCGGTCCGTACTTCCCACACCTCGTCGCTGACCAGGTGGTGGAAGGGATAGGCGGGCGTGGTCCCGCGCGCCGGACCGTACTCCGCCAGCAGTTGCTTCAGATCGGCCTCCACCGCGGTGTAGTGCAACTCGCTCTCGGCATCCGCCTGGAAACGTGCCAGCGCGTACAGCAGCAGCAACGGTTTGTGCGGCGCCCGCACCCCGTCCCGACTCCACTGCCTCAGACTCGCGGCGCGCTCCAGCCAATCCATGACCGGAATCGTAATAGCCCCTCGCCGGACATCACGTTGTCCGGGGCGCGCCTGCTCCTGCGCTCCCCGCGAGCGCACTGCCTTCTCCCACTGTCTGTCGGCCCGCCATTCCAACGCCCGGTGCTACTCGGTGAACTCGACCAGATGCTGTCCGGCGAACCGCCGTAGCGCATCCCGCACCTCCGTTGGTGTGGTACTAGAAGAACTCCTTGCGGCTGCTCAACTGGTGGTTGACCCGCCGTGCGGCGAACTGCCGGTGCAGTTCCGTCTTCAGGCTGACCGCGTCCTTGCTGAAGATCAGCGCATGGACCTCGAACTCCGCCGTCGGCAAGCCGCTCGACGCGGCGAATGTCCGCCGAGCCTTCCGCCAGGCACTCAAGGGCATCGACGGGATCAACGCCGACGAGTGGACTCCGAGGGAGCTGCGGCACAGCTTCGTGGATCTGTTGTCCGACCGGGGTGTCCCGCTGGAAGAGATCTCCCGGCTCGTCGGACACTCCTGGACGGCCGTGACCGAGGAGGTCTACCGGAAGCAGATCCGGCCCGTGATCCAGACCGGCGCTGTGGTCATGGACGGGATCTTCAAGCGGGATCCGGAGCGGTAGTCACGCAGATAGACACGCACACAGAAACAGGTGAGGCACCTACGGAAATCCGTAGGTGCCTCACCTGCTGTTTTGGCTGTCGGGGTGGCGGGATTTGAACCCACGACCTCTTCGTCCCGAACGAAGCGCGCTGCCAAGCTGCGCTACACCCCGGTGTCGCTGCTGTCGCGGCGACGTCGTTTACTTTAGCCCACCGGTGGCCGGAGACGAAATCCGATTCTGGCGCGGCGGCGGACGGGGTTCGGGCGGGTGTGGTCGAGGAGGACCAGGAGGATGGCCAGGGCGTAGATGGCGAGGCCGAGGAGGAGGGCGTTGGCGAGGGTGCCGCGGTAGCCGTGGCGGTCGGCGTCCAGGAAGGGGTAGAGGTAGCGGCCGGTCGTCCCGGGGATCAGTAGTTCGGCCCTGCCGAGGTAGAAGGCCAGGTAGGCCAGGGGGTAGACGAGCCAGGCGGCGGTCTGGCGGAGGTGCAGGTGGCCGCGGGCGGTGAGCAGGAGCCAGTCCAGGAGCGCCGCGACCGGGGTTGCGGTGTGGAGGAGCTGGAGGGCTGTCCACTGGTCCTGCCACGGGGTCGGCGGTGCGGTCGCGCCCGTTATGGAGAACGGTGGCGTGGTGTTTCCGAGGAGTAGGTGGTAGGTGAGGCCCGTGGTCAGGACGTAGAGCAGTGCGGCTCCTGTGACGATGGCCGGCAGGGGGTGGCGGGCCGTCCACGCACGGTGGGCCGAGATGATCATGACCAGGGCCAGGAAGGCGTTGCTCTGGACGCTGAAGTGGCTCAGCGCGCGGGTCGGGGAGCCGAGCAGCAGCTCCAGTGCGACGCCCGCGAGGGCCATCAGAGCGATGAGCATGCGGTACAGCGCCGTCAGCGGGCGGGGGACGGGGGCCATCACTGCGGCGGCGGGGACGTACGAGGGCATCAGTGCGGGCATGCCCGGGACCGCGGGCAGGTCCGGGATCTCCCTGGGTATCGGGGCCGTCATGCCCTCACGCTAAGCAGAGTGGGCGAAACGGGCGATATGGGGTGGGCTGGGTGGGTTAATTCGGAATGGGGAGTCGGAATGCTCATCGGCCAAGCCATCGGACGGGTCCTCGGCCAAGTCCTCGGCCGGGTCCTTGGCCTGGGTCCTCGGGCCTGTTCCTTGGCCGGGTTCTCGGTCGGGTCCTCGGGCCTATTCCTTGTTGTCGTCCGGTGTAGCTGGCTGTGCGCTCCCCGTCTCGCCCGCGTCGCCCCGCCTGGCACCGCCCGCTTCAGTCGCTCCCCGCTACTCCCGCCCCACCAGCGTCAACAACGTCGCCTCGGGCGGGCACGCGAACCGTACGGGTGTGTAGCGGTTGGTGCCGCAGCCCGCGGAGACGTGCAGGTAAGAAGTACGGTTCTCCGCCGTGTGCGTGGACAGGCCCTTCACCCGGTCCGCGTCCAGGTCGCAGTTGGTGACCAGGGCGCCGTAGAAGGGGAGGCACAGCTGACCGCCGTGCGTGTGGCCGGCCAGGATCAGGGGGTAGCCGTCCGCCGCGTACGCGTCCAGTACGCGCAGGTACGGAGCGTGCACCACGCCCATCGAGAAGTCCGCGCCGCTCGACGGGCCGCCGGCCACGCGCTCGTAGCGGTCGCGCTTGATGTGCGGGTCGTCCAGGCCCGTCATCTCCACCGAGACGCCCTCGATCTTCAGCACGCCCCTGGTGTTCGTCAGGTTCAGCCAGCCCGCCGCGTCGAAGCCGTCCCGCAGGTCCTCCCACGGGTTGTGGATCGCGCCCACGACGGGCGGGTTGCCGTTCAGGCCGTGGCGGCCGCTCACCTTCTCCAGCAAGTAGCGGGCGGGGTTGCGGGGTTTGGGGCCGTAGTAGTCGTTGGAGCCGAAGACGTACGCACCGGGGAAATCCATCAGGGGGCCGAGCGCGTCCAGTACCTCGGGGACGCCCTCCGGGTCGGACAGGTTGTCGCCGGTGTTGATCACGAAGTCGGGGCGCAGGCCGGCCAGCGAGCGCAGCCAGCGCTGCTTCTTGCGCTGGCCGCTCACCATGTGGATGTCGGACACCTGGAGCACGCGCAGCGGGCGCATGCCCGGGGGCAGGACCGGGACGGTGACCCGGCGGAGCCGGAAGGAACGGACCTCGAACCCCGCCGCGTAGGCCAGACCGGCGGCGCCGACCGCCATGACTCCCAGGGGTACTCCGTATCGCGCGCGCATATGACCATCGTGTCAGATCCGGACACCCGCGCGGCGTCCGGCCGCCCCCGAAATCAACGGGCGACCGGGCTCGCGCACCTGCGACAATCGGATCCATGACCACCACGCTCAAGTCGAAGCTGCACGACGACCTCAACGCCGCGATCAAGGAGCGCGACGAGCTCCGCTCCTCGACGCTCCGGCTGACGCTCGCCGCGATCACCAAGGAGGAGGTCGCGGGCAAGGAGAAGCGTGAGCTGTCCGACGACGAGGTCCTGAAGGTGATCACCAAGGAGGCCAAGAAGCGCCGGGAGGCAGCGGAGGCCTTCGCGCAGGGCGGCCGGGCCGAGCAGGCCGAGCGGGAGAAGGCGGAGGGTGTGGTGCTTGCCGCGTACCTGCCCAAGCAGCTGTCCGACGAGGAGCTGAACGCGATCGTCGCCCAGGCCGTGGCGGAGGCGAAGGCGGCCGGTGCGGAGGGGCCGCGGGCCATGGGCGCCGTGATGAAGATCGTGAACCCGAAGGTGGCGGGGCAGGCGGAGGGCGGCCGGGTCGCCGCGGCGGTCAAGAAGCTGCTCCAGGACTGACCCGTGGCTGAGCTGGGCTGAGCAGGGCTGACCCGGGGCTGAGCTGGGCTGAGCAGGGCTGACCCGGGGCTCTCTCCGGGGCCGGCTCGGGTCAGCCCCTCCGCGCTGGTGGCCCAGCAGACCCTTGGGCGGACCGCTCGTCACGGGCGGTCCCGGCGGCCCCCGGCCCGGCCCAGCGGTCCGATGCTGAACCGCTCGTCCTGGTCGAGCCGGCGGCCGGGTGCTGAACCGCTCATCCCGGGCGAGCCCGGCGGGCCCGGGCCCGGCCCAGCCATCCAGTGCCCACTGCTCCGGCAGGTCGACCCCTGCTTACCGGGAGTGGCCCCGGGCCCCACAGCGACCGGCCGTACGGCATGCGTCGTTCCAGGGCCGACCCGCCCCACCCCCACCTCACGGAACGGGGCCGCACCCAAGTCAGGATGCGGCCCCGCCACGTCAAACATCAGCCACGCGCCCCGAACCACTCGGCCTCCCAGCCGAAGCGCCCGGAGCCACCGGCCCTCAGTCGAGGTGCCCGTGCCGCCAGTCCCTGCGCGAGGCGTCTCAAGCCACCAGCCTCCGCCCGAGGCGCCCGCGCCGGAAGTCCCTGCGCGAGGCGTCCCGAGCCACTGGTCCCCAGCCGAGGCGCCCCGAACCACCGGCCCTCAGCCGAGGCGCCCGTGCCGCCAGTCCCTGCGCGAAGCGCCAGGAGCCACCGGCCCCCGACCGAGGCGCCCCGAACCACCGGCCCCCAGTTGAAGCGCAGCCACTGGCCCCGGCCGATCCGCCGTCCCTCCGCCCGGTGCGCCCCGGGGTTAAGGCCGCTGCCCGCCGTCGCGCCCTCCGTTGCCCTGGCCCTGGATGAAGTTGCCCGGGAAGGAGAGGGTGGGTGCCGGGTTGGGGCTGCCGTTCGCGCCGCCGTCCGTCAGGCCGCCGATGACGCCGCCGTTGTCCCCGCCGCGGTTGTCGCCGTTGCCGTTTCCGTCGCCCCGGTCCCTGCCGTGCCCGTTGCCGTCCCCGCCGTCGTCCGGGATGTCGACGAGGTTGAAGGACTGGACTGGCTTGCCCTGCAGGGCGCCGGACATGGCGTCCTTCCAGATCGGACCGGGGACCTCACCGCCGTAGACGAGCGGGCGGTAGACGCCGCCGATGGTGATGTTCCTCATCTTCACGTTCTGCTTGGGGCCGCCGACCCAGACCGCGCCGGACATGTTCGGCGTGTAGCCGGCGAACCAGGCGTTCTTGCGCTCGTCCGTGGTGCCCGTCTTGCCGGCGCTCTCGCGGTCGGTGAGGCCGGCCTGCTGGCCGGTGCCCGAGTCGACCACGCCGCGCAGCAGGGTGTTGATCGTGTCGGCGGTCTGCTCGCTCATCGCGCGCGAGCACGTCGACTTCGGCACCTCAAGGGACTTCCGCTTGTTGCCGACCTTCTGGGTGATCGACTCGATGGCGACCGGCGTGCAGTACATGCCGCGCGAGGCGAAGGCGGCGTACGCGCTCGCCATGGTCAGCGGGGACAGGCCCACCGCGCCGAGTGCGATGGCGGGCTCCTGGGGCAGCTTGTCGCCGTTGCCCTGCACCACGTGCAGCGCGTCTGCCATCTTCATCACCGGGCACAGCCCGATGTCGGCGATCATCTGGACGAAGTAGGTGTTGACCGACTTGGCCATCGCCTCCTTCATCCGGTACGGGCCGACCTCCGACTTGTTCTCGTTCTCGGCGGTCGTGTGGTCGGCGTTGACGTAGGGCTGGCTGTCGCAGCGCTGGACCGGGCTCGGGTACTCCATCTTGTACGGCGACGCGTACTCCTGCGTCGGGGGCTTGCCGCCCTCGACCGCCGCCGCGGCCACGAACGGCTTGAAGGTCGAACCGGTCGGGAAGCCGAAGTTGGAGCCGCCCATGTCGCGGTTGACCGAGTAGTTGTACTCGGTCTCGTCCTTCGCGTAGCCGTACGGCTTCGACTGGCCCATGGCGAGGATCTTGCCGGTGCCGGGCTCGACCAGGGTGGCGGCTGCGGCGACCGAGTCCGACTTGTTGATGTGGTCCTTGAGCGAGGCCTGGACCGAGTCCTGGGCCTGCTGGTCCAGGGTGGTACGGATCGTCAGGCCGCCGCGGTTCCAGACTTTCGCGCGGGCCTCCTTGGTCTTGCCGAAGACCGGGTCGCTGAGGAAGACGTTCTCGACGTACTTGCAGAAGAAACTGGCGCCCTTGGCCGCGGTGATGCAGCCGTTCTTCGGCTGGCTGACGTTCAGGCCGAGCGGGGCCTGCTTGGCCTTGTCGGCCTCCTGCTGGGAGACGTCGCCGACCTCGGCCATGCGCTGGAGGACCACGTTGCGCCGCTTGGTGGCCTCGGCCTCGTCGTTGACCGGGTCGTAGCGGCTGGGGGACTGCACGATGCCCGCGAGGAGCGCCGATTCCTGGAGGCTGAGGTCCTTGGCGTGCTTGGAGAAGTAGCGCTGGGCGGCTGCCTCGACGCCGTAGGCCTGCTGTCCGAAGAACGTGATGTTCAGGTAGTTCTCCAGGATCTTCTTCTTGCCGAGCTTCTCCTCGATCTGGATCGCGTACTTCAGCTCGCGGATCTTGCGGCCCACTGTCTGCTGGGTGGCCTCGGCGACCTTGGTCGGGTCGTCGCCGGCCTCCTCGATGAAGTAGTTCTTCACCAGCTGCTGGGTGAGCGTGGAGGCGCCCTGGGCGACCCCGCCGCTCTGCGCGTTCTTGTTCAGGGCGCGCAGCACGCCCTTCAGGTCGACCGCGCCGTGCTGGTAGAAGCGCGAGTCCTCGATCGCGACGATCGCCTTCTGCATGTACGGCGAGATGTCCTTGAGTTCCACCACCGTGCGGTCCCGGGAGTAGACCGAGGCGATCTGCTGACCCTGGCTGTCCAGGATCGTGGTCCGCTGGCTGAGCTGGGGGCTCTTCAGGTTGGCCGGGATCTCGTCGAATCCCTGCACCGAGCCCTTGGCCGCGAGGCCGAGCGCGCCCGCCGCGGGCAGCGCGATGCCGGCCATGACGGCTCCTGCGAGGACACTGACACCGAGGAACTTGGCGGCCTGTTGCGTTGGCGACAGACCACCGCCCGAGCGCTTCTTTGGCATAGGGGCAGCCTACGTTCTCATTCGCCGGACACGCGTATATGCCTTGGCCTAAGCTGCTCTCAACTGTCACAGCAGCGCGGTCACCTATCAATACGTCCGGCGACCCCGAATCGTTCCGGATCTTCTCGGCTTTCTCCGACGGGTTCCTCCGTCGGGCATGTCGAGGCGTGTTGGAGGCGTGTCCGAATCCGCCTCGTGTATCACTTGGCGTCCGTTGTGACGCACCATAACTGTCCCGCTTTGCCGGGATGATCACGCATGTCACCAGCTCACTCCCGCGGGTGATCTGCCGCTTACCCATAGTCCGTTCGGGCCATTCAAGATTGGGCCCGAAGGGGGTGTTGCGCTGTGCCCGCCTTCCGTAACGTCCTCAACTGGCGGCGGTGAATATGCCGCTGCCGCCGTGGGGGAGCCTCGATTCGGGAGAGGACGGCGCCGGTATGGGCTGGGTTACCGACTGGAGTGCGCAGGCTGCCTGCCGCACTACCGATCCGGATGAACTGTTCGTTCAGGGAGCAGCGCAGAACAGAGCCAAGGCGGTGTGTACCGGATGTCCGGTACGCACCGAATGCCTGGCCGATGCGCTGGACAATCGTGTCGAATTCGGTGTGTGGGGAGGCATGACGGAGCGCGAGCGCCGCGCACTGCTGCGCAGGCGGCCCACCGTGACCTCCTGGCGCAGGCTCCTGGAGACCGCGCGTTCGGAGTACGAACGCGGAGCCGGGATCGTGCCCCTCGACGATGACGAGGTGTACGAGAACTACGCGGCGGTCAGCTGAGAGGCCGTCCTCTCTCATGCGTGAGAGGGCGTCCCCTCTCACGCATCGGTACGCGTTTCGGGCAGCTCCGGCCGTTTGGCCGCGAGCCGGTCGCCGATGTCCCGCAGCCCCGCGAGGTCGTGCACGTCACCGGGGAGCGCGGCCACTTCCACCACGGCCACCTCGGGGTGGCGCGCGGTGAAGCGGTCACGTGTGCGCTGCTCGCGGCAGAGCAGTTGCATACGGTCGGCGTGCAGCCTCAGCAGGCCTGCGGTCAGCTGGTCGACGTCCGGGTCCGTGCCCGGGGAGCGGGGCTCGGATGCGGAGGAAGCAGCGGGGGACTCTGAAGTGTCATACGGCTCGGGAGAGTTACGAAGTCCAGCTTTCCCGTCCCTCTGATCCACAATGCCGGGCTCCTCAAGATTTTCCGCGGCGGCGAGCGCCCGTTCGGCCGACAGCCGGTCGGCGCCGCTGCCGTGGACGCGGTTGAGCACCAGACCGACGAGCGGCATGTCCTCGGCGGCCAGCCGCTCCACGAAGTAGGCGGCCTCGCGCAGTGCGTCCCGCTCCGGGGCCGCCACCACCAAGAACGCCGTGCCGGGTGCCTGGAGCAGCTTGTACGTGGCGTCCGCGCGGGTGCGGAAGCCACCGAAGGTGGTGTCCATCGCGGCCACGAACGTCTGTACGTCCTTCAGCAGCTGACCGCCCAACAGCTTGCCCAGGGTGCCGGTCATCATCGACATCCCGGCGTTCAGGAACTTCATCCCCGCCCAGCCGCCCAGCTTCGCCGGCGCCGTCAGCAGCCGGATCAGCCGCCCGTCCAGGAAGGAACCGAGCCTCTTGGGCGCGTCCAGGAAGTCCAGCGCGGAGCGGGACGGCGGGGTGTCGACGACGATGAGGTCCCACTCGTCCTTCGCCCGCAGCTGGCCCAGCTTCTCCATCGCCATGTACTCCTGCGTGCCCGCGAAGCCCGCCGAGAGCGACTGGTAGAAGGGATTGGCCAGGATCGCGGCGGCCCGCTCCGGATCCGCGTGCGCCTCGACGACCTCGTCGAAGGTGCGTTTCATGTCGAGCATCATGGCGTGCAGCTCCCCGCCCGCCCTTCGTCCGCCACCGTCCCCGGCCGGATCGCCGCCCGATGCCCCTCCTCGGTCCTCGGTGCCCTTCACCCGGCGCGGCACGTTGTCCAGCGAGTCGATGCCCATCGACTGGGCCAGCCGCCGCGCCGGGTCGATGGTGAGCACGACCACCTTCCGGCCGCGCTCGGCGGCCCGCAGCCCCAGGGCCGCCGCGGTCGTGGTCTTGCCGACCCCGCCCGAACCGCAGCACACCACGATCCGGGTCTCGGGATCGTCGAGCAGCGGATCGATGTCGAGCACGCGCGCGGGGGAGAGACGATGGCGGGCGCTGTCCTGTGCGTGGGCCGGGTCCGGACTCATGTCATCCCCTGTTCGCGCAGCTCGGTGGCGAGTTCGTACAGGCCCGCGAGGTCCATGCCCTCGGCGAGCAGCGGCAGTTCGTGCAGCGGCAGCTCCAGCTCGCCCAGGACCGCGCGCTGCTCCTGCTCCAGCGCGTACCGCTCGGCGTACTCCGCGGCCTGCTCAAGGAGCGGGTTCACCAGCCGCTCGGCGTTCCCGCCGCGCCGCGCCCCGCCCAGCCCGGCGGCCGACAGCGAACGGGCGACGGCGGTGCGCGGCACGGTGCGTACGAGGTCGAGGCCGGCCGCGTCCAGTACCTCCGGCCGCACCATGTTCACGATGATCCGGCCCACCGGCAGCCGGGCGGCCCGCAGTTCGGCGAAGCCGTCCGCGGTCTCCTGGACCGGCATCTCCTCCAGGAGGGTGACCAGGTGCACGGCGGTCTCGGGGGACTTCAGCACCCGCATCACGGCTTGCGCCTGATTGTGTATCGGGCCGATCTTCGCCAGGCCCGCGACCTCGTCGTTGACGTTCAGGAAGCGGGTGATGCGTCCCGTCGGCGGCGCGTCCATGACGACGTAGTCGTACACGAACCGGCCGTGCCTGTCCTTGCGGCGTACCGCCTCGCACGCCTTGCCGGTCAGCAGGACGTCCCTGAGGCCCGGGGCGATGGTGGTGGCGAAGTCGATGGCGCCGAGCTTCTTCAGGGCGCGGCCCGCACTGCCCAGCTTGTAGAACATCTGGAGGTAGTCCAGAAGAGCCAGTTCGGGATCGATGGCGAGGGCGTACACCTCGCCGCCCCCGGGAGCGACGGCGATCTTCCGCTCCTCGTAGGGCAGCGCCTCCGTCTCGAAGAGCTGTGCGATGCCCTGCCTGCCCTCGACCTCCACGAGAAGCGTTCGCTTCCCCGCGGTGGCGAGGGCCAGCGCGAGAGCCGCGGCGACCGTGGTCTTTCCGGTCCCGCCCTTGCCGCTGACGACCTGGAGCCTGCTCACATCTTCGAGCCTAACCAGTCCGCCGTCGGGCTACGCGGGAGGCTGTGGATAACAGCGGATACAGTCGCCGCATGACCAAGTGGGAATACGCAACCGTGCCGCTGCTCGTGCACGCCACGAAGCAGATTCTGGATACCTGGGGCGAGGACGGCTGGGAGCTCGTCCAGGTCGTGCCCGGGCCGAACCCCGAGCAGTTGGTGGCCTACCTGAAGCGGGAGAAGCAGTGATGGGCGCCGTCGAGACGAGGCTCGCCGAACTCGGTCTGACCCTGCCGGAGGTCGTGCCCCCGCTGGCCGCCTACCAGCCGGCCGTACAGACCGGCGTGTACGTCTACACCTCCGGCCAGCTGCCGATGGTGGAGGGCAAGCTGCCGGTCACCGGCAAGGTGGGCGCCGAGGTCACCGCCGAGGAGGCCAAGGACCTGGCCCGCACCTGCGCGCTCAACGCCCTGGCCGCCGTCAAGTCCGTCACGGGCGACCTGGACCGCATCGCGCGCGTGGTGAAGGTCGTCGGTTTTGTGGCCTCGGCCGCCGACTTCACGGGCCAGCCCGGTGTCATCAACGGCGCCAGCGAACTGTTCGCCGAGGTCCTGGGCGAGAAGGGCGTGCACGCGCGCAGCGCGGTCGGCGTCGCCGTGCTGCCGCTGGATTCCCCGGTGGAGGTGGAGGTCCAGGTCGAGCTGGTGCCGTGAGGCCCCGGCCCCGGGCACCTCTCGAACATTCGCTCACATCGGGATAGCCTCCGCCCATGGCGAACGGGCAGTGGTACCCACGGGAGTGGCCGGACCGCATCCGCGCGCTCTCGGAAGGCACCCTCACACCGGTGCCTGCCAGGCGCGCGGCCACGGTGCTGCTCCTGAAGGACACCCCGCACGGCCCTGCCGTCCACATGCTGCGCAGACGCGCCTCCATGGCCTTCGCCGGAGGCGCGTACGCGTATCCCGGCGGCGGCGTCGACCCCCGCGACGACGACCACCAGGTCCGCTGGGCGGGCCCCACGCGCGCGTGGTGGGCCGAGCGGCTGGGCGTCGACGAGACGGGGGCGCAGGCGATCGTCTGCGCTGCCGTACGGGAGACGTACGAGGAGGCGGGCGTGCTGCTGGCCGGGCCGACGGCCGCGTCGGTGGCCGGCGACACCACCGGCGAGGACTGGGAGGCGGACCGGGCGGCCCTGGTCGCCCGCGAGCTGTCCTTCGCCGAGTTCCTGGACCGCCGCGGACTGGTGCTGCGCTCCGACCTGCTGGCCGCCTGGACCCGCTGGATCACCCCGGAGTTCGAGTCCCGCCGCTACGACACCTGGTTCTTCGTTGCCGTGCTCCCGACGGGCCAGCGCACCCGCAACGCCTCCACGGAGGCCGACCGCACGGTGTGGATCCGGCCCGCCGAGGCCGCGGCCGGGTACGACAGGGGCGAGCTGCTGATGATGCCGCCCACCATCGCGACCCTGCGGCAGCTGTCGTCGTACGCGACCGCGGCCGAGGCGCTGGCCGCCGCGCCCGCGCGCGACATGACGCCCGTGCTGGCCCGCGCGCGCGTGGTCGACGGCGGGATCGTGCTGGCCTGGCCGGGCCACGACGAGTTCACCAAGCACATCCCGACCGCACCGACCGCCCCCACCGGTGGAGGCCCCGCATGACGGACGCAGCAGCCCTGCCCGGCCAGCCCCGGGGCAAGGTCCTCTCGGGCCCAGCCACCGCGCGGGCCGTCAACGTGCTCGCGCCCAACGCCTCCGCCATGACCCTGGACGGCACCAACACCTGGATCGTCTCGGAGCCCGACTCCGACCTGGCCGTGGTCATCGACCCGGGCCCCCTGGACGACGACCACCTCCGCACGGTCGTGGACACGGCCGAGAAGGCGGGCAGACGCGTCGCGCTGACCCTGCTCACGCACGGCCATCCCGACCACGCGGAGGGGGCCGCCCGGTTCGCCGAACTGACCCGCACCAAGGTGCGCGCGCTGGACCCGGCGCTACGGCTCGGCGACGAGGGGCTGGGCGCGGGAGACGTGATCACCACCGGCGGCCTGGAGCTGCGGGTCGTACCCACCCCGGGCCACACCGCGGACTCGCTGTGCTTCCATCTCCCGGCCGACCGGGCGGTGCTGACCGGGGACACCGTCCTCGGCCGCGGCACGACGGTCGTGGCGCACCCCGACGGCCGCCTGGGCGACTATCTGGACTCCCTGCGACGGCTGAGGTCCCTCACGGTCGACGACGGCGTCCACACCGTGCTGCCGGGCCACGGCCCGGTCCTGGAGGACGCCCAGGGCGCCGTCGAGTTCTACCTCGCCCACCGCGCCCACCGGCTCGCCCAGATCGAGACGGCCGTCGAGGACGGCTACCGCACCCCGGCCGAGGTCGTGGCCCACGTCTACGCCGACGTGGACCGCTCTCTGTGGCCGGCGGCGGAACTGTCGGTACGGGCCCAGCTGGAATACCTCGGCGAGCACGGACTGATCTAGCGGGGACGGACGCCGGCGTCGGGCGAGGTGCCGAGCGGGGCGTCGAGGTGCGCGGGCGCGGGGCGTCGAGATGCGCGGGCGCCGGGGGGTCGAGCTGCGCGGGCGCAGGGCCGGGCTAATCCGCTCGTCGCCAGGGCGGGGCCGACGTGCATCCGCCGGCCGGGCAGGGCCGGCCGGGCCCGGGATGTTGCGGCCCGTGGTTTTCCACGCCCTGCACGCGCGCGTACTCCCGCGCGCCACGGTCCGAGGTCGTCGAGGTACGCCGCGGGAAGAAGGGGCCGCCGACCGTTTCCCAGCCGTACTCGACCGTCGTCAGCAGCTGCCGCGCCCGCGGTCCGCTCGCGCCGGTGAAGGCAGTGGCGTGCCCATCCCGTCGGTCCGTGGGAACCCGTGTCGAGCGTCGCCCGAGTGATCGGGCGGTCTCGCGGCGCGTCCTGAACGTCTGGGCAGGTGGGCGAGGGCGGGCTGCAACGGCGAGGCGGACATCGCGCCGCACGCGCGCGTAGAGGCGGAGAGTAAGGGCGCCCCGGAACCCCCGCCCCCGCCCCCGCAGCTCGCGCCCCACGCGCGCGTAGAGGCGGATATTGCGCCCCACGGACGTGTACACGGCCGACACGCGCGCGTGGAGGCCGCCGCACGCCCTCGGGGCGAGGCCAGTACCCGGGATCGTCCCGGCGTCGGCCTCGCCTTCATCGGGGCGGGCTGCCTCGGAGGGTCAGCGGGAACGCTTGGCGAGCCGCTCGACGTCCAGCAGGATCACGGCCCGCGCCTCCAGGCGGAGCCACCCGCGCTGGGCGAAGTCGGCGAGCGCCTTGTTCACGGTCTCGCGGGACGCGCCGACCAACTGGGCCAGCTCCTCCTGCGTGAGGTCGTGGACGACGTGGATGCCCTCCTCGGACTGCACGCCGAAACGGCGGGAGAGGTCCAGCAGGGCGCGCGCCACACGACCGGGCACGTCGGAGAAGACGAGGTCCGACATGGCGTCGTTGGTCTTGCGCAGGCGGCGGGCGACGGCGCGCAGCAGGGCGCCGGCCACCTCCGGACGCGCGTTCAGCCAGGGCTGGAGGTCGCCGTGGCCGAGACCGAGCAGCTTTACCTCGGTCAGTGCGGTCGCGGTCGCCGTACGCGGGCCCGGGTCGAACAGTGACAGCTCGCCGATCAGCTCACCGGGACCGACGACGGCCAGCATGTTCTCGCGGCCGTCGGGGGAGGTGCGGTGCAGCTTGACCTTGCCCTCGGTGACCACGTACAGCCGGTCGCCCGGGTCGCCCTCGTGGAAGAGGGAGTCGCCGCGCGCCAGGGTCACCTCACTCATGGAGGCGCGCAGCTCCGCGGCCTGCTCGTCGTCAAGAGCCGCGAAGAGCGGGTTGCGCCGCAGAACGTCGTCCACGAGTTCTCTCCTTGTCGACCTGCTCAAGGGATCTTGCTCCCCCGGTGTACCAGGGGACCGTGTTCCCCATCTTGCCGGACGGTCCAAACAGTGTGATCTGTCACAAGGATGCCGCACAGGTGTCCCGAGGTAAGCGGCAGGGGGCCAATCGGGGGCTGATCCCGGGGGTCCGGGGCGGATGTCGGTGCCGGGGCTTAGGCTGGCCGGGTGTCCAAATCGCCGGTAGAGCACAGGCCGAGGGGGCTGGGCGGGTGGTTGTACGTCGCGATTCCGCTGTGGGCGAACAGGACCCGGGCGGTGGTAGTAAAAAGGTGAAATCGGTAGAAAAGGTACCGGCGAAGAAGGCGGCCCCGGCGCCCGCGAACGAGGCGGACGCCGCGAAGAAGGCGGCCCCGGCGAAGAAGGCGGCACCCGTGAAGTCGACGGCCGTCAAGAAGGCGGCAGAGAGAGCAGCCGCCACGAAGCCGGCCGTCGCCAAGAAGGCACCCGCCAAGAGGGCACCCGCCAAGAAGGTGGCCGCCAAGAAGGTGGCCGCCGCCGGAGCGGCTGGTGCCGAGAAGGCCGCCGTCGCGAAGCCCCCGAAGAACGAGTCGCGTGCCGCGCTCGTCCGCCGGGCCCGCCGGATCAACCGCGAACTCGCCGAGGTGTACCCGTACGCCCACCCCGAGCTGGACTTCGAGAACCCCTTCCAGCTGCTGATCGCCACGGTCCTGTCCGCCCAGACCACCGACCTCAGGGTCAACCAGACGACCCCGACGCTCTTCGCCAAGTACCCCTCGCCCGAGGATCTGGCCGCCGCCAACCCGGAGGAGGTCGAGGAGATCTTGAGGCCGTGCGGCTTCTTCCGGGCGAAGACGAAGTCGGTCATAGGGCTGTCCAAGGCGCTGACCGAGCAGTCCGGCGGCGAGGTCCCCGGCCGCCTGGAAGACCTCGTGAAGCTGCCCGGCGTCGGCCGCAAGACCGCCTTCGTGGTCCTCGGCAACGCCTTCGGCCGCCCCGGGATCACCGTGGACACCCACTTCCAGCGGCTGGTGCGGCGCTGGCAGTGGACCGAGGAGACGGACCCCAACAAGATCGAGGCGGCCGTCGGCGCGCTGTTCCCGAAGAACGAGTGGACGGACCTCTCGCACCACGTCATCTGGCACGGCCGCCGCATCTGCCACGCCCGCAAGCCAGCCTGCGGCGCCTGCCCCATCGCCCCGCTCTGCCCGGCGTACGGCGAGGGCGAGACCGACCCGGAGAAGGCCAAGAAGCTGCTGAAGTACGAGAAGGGCGGCTTCCCCGGCCAGCGGCTCAAGCCGCCGCAGGCCTACCTCGACGCGGGCGGCAGGCCGGCGCCGCCACTGGGGGCCGGGTGACGGCCCGGTCAACCTGGCTTGACCGGCCGGAACGATCCAGGGCCCGCAGGGCGTTGGACTCGGCAGAACGGGGGTGGTCATGACGCACACCAGCGGGACGCACACCGGCGGTCCGCCTTCAAGCAATGCGGATTCGGGCACTGCGCGTACGAGCATCGCGCGCGCGAACGGGACGCATGCCGACGCTGCGCACGCGAAGAGCATGCACCCGCTCAGCACGCGGACCGGACCGGTGACGCTCAGCAAGGAGGGGCTCCCCGGCTGGCTTGACCCGGTGGTGCACGCCGTGGAGACGGTCGAGCCGCTGCAACTCAGCCGCTTTCTGCCACCGGAGAACGGGACGGGGCGGCAGTCGGCCGTGCTGATCCTGTTCGGCGAGGGCGCGCGCGGCCCCGAGCTGCTTCTCATGGAGCGCGCGGGCTCCCTGCGCTCGCACGCCGGCCAGCCCGCCTTCCCCGGCGGCGCCCTCGACCCCGAGGACGGCGACCCGACGGCCGACGGGCCGCTGCGGGCCGCTCTCCGCGAGGCCGAGGAGGAGACCGGGCTCGACCCCTGCGGGGTCCAGCTCTTCGGCGTGCTGCCCAAGCTGTACATCCCGGTCAGCGGCTTCGTCGTGACGCCGGTCCTCGGCTGGTGGCGTGAGCCCAGCCCGGTCGGCGTCGTCGATCCGAACGAGACCGCGCGGGTCTTCACCGTCCCCGTGGCGGATCTCACGGACCCGGCCAACAGAGCCACCGCCGTCCACCCCCGCGGCCACCGAGGTCCGGCATTCCTGGTCGAATCGGCACTGGTGTGGGGCTTCACTGCAGGGATCATCGACCGCCTGCTGCACTACGCGGGCTGGGAGCGCCCATGGGACGGAGACAGGCAGGTCCCGCTCGACTGGCGGTCATGACAGGGTGGCGTCCGTGCTGTGTTTTCCCGGGGGGCTCCCCTCGGCACTCCGGCCGGGCCGGTCGGACCGGAGCGTGACGAGGCGAGGCCTGAACAAGTGAATGTGCTGGACATCCTGCTGCTGATCGCTGCCGTGTGGTTCGCGATCGTGGGCTACCGCCAGGGCTTCGTCGTCGGCATCCTGTCGGTGATCGGCTTCCTCGGCGGCGGGCTCGTCGCGGTCTATGCGCTGCCGGTGATCTGGGACGCCCTCACCGACAACGCGGAGGTCAACACAACCGCCGCCGTCGTCGCGGTGGTCGTCGTCATCGTCTGCGCCTCCGTCGGGCAGGCACTGACCACCCACCTCGGCAACAAGCTGCGCCGGCACATCACGTGGTCACCGGCCCGCGCCCTGGACGCGACGGGCGGCGTGCTCGTCAACGTCGTGGCGATGCTGCTGGTCGCCTGGCTGATCGGTTCGGCCCTCGCCGGTACGACACTGCCGACCCTGGGCAAGGAGGTCCGCGGCTCCAAGGTGCTGCTCGGGGTCTCCCGGGCGCTGCCCGCGCAGGCCGACACCTGGTTCGCGGACTTCTCCTCGGTCCTCGCGCAGAACGGCTTCCCGCAGGTCTTCAGCCCGTTCTCGAACGAGCCGATCACCGACGTCCAGCCGCCCGACCCGGCGCTGGCGGGCAGCGCCGTGGCCACCCGCGCCCAGAACTCCATCGTGAAGGTCATGGGCACCGCCCAGAAGTGCGGCAAGGTCCTGGAGGGCACCGGCTTCGTCTTCGCCGACCGCCGCATCATGACCAACGCGCATGTGGTCGGCGGCGTGGACGAGCCCACCGTGCAGATAGGCGGGGTCGGCCGCAGGTATGACGCGAAGGTCGTCCTCTACGACTGGCGGCGCGACATCGCCGTACTCGACGTACCGGACCTCAGGGCGCCCGCCCTGCGGTTCACGTCCCAGGACGCGGCGAGCGGCGACAGCGCGATCGTCGCGGGGTTCCCGGAGAACGGGGCGTACGACGTCCGTGCCGCGCGCGTGCGCGGCCGCATCACGGCCAACGGCCCGGACATCTACCACCGCGGCACCGTCCGCCGCGACGTCTACTCCCTGTACGCGACCGTCCGCCAGGGCAACTCCGGTGGCCCGCTGCTCACGCCCGACGGCAAGGTGTACGGCGTGGTGTTCGCGAAGTCCCTCGACGACGCCGAGACCGGGTACGCGCTCACGGCCGACGAGATCCAGCAGGACATCGTCCGAGGACGTACGGCGAACGAGCAGGTGGGGACCGACAGCTGCGCCCTGTAGGGCGGCCCGGCGGGGTGCTCAGTCGCGGGCGTGGCGCAGGCGTACCGAGACCCAGCGGGCCCGGCGGCGCAGGATGCGCGGGATTCCCACGCGCAGGTCCGTGTCCGGCGCCTGTGGCGTGCCCGGCCGATGGGAATTCAGGCCACTGGCGGAGCGGCGGTTGCGGGGTGCGTCACTGTAGTCGTGCGTCCAGCCCATACCGGGACCTCTGCCCCTGCCCCAAGGTCGATAACCGCGCCGAGGCCCCTCAATTGGCCTATGCGCCGGGCATGTGGCCGTTCGTACGACAGATGTTCCCGTCCGGATACCGGGCGCATCGGCGCGGTCACCGATCGGGTTCGGGGTCTTTCAGCCAGTTGACGAGTTCGGAGGAGAAGGCGTCCGGGTCCTCCTCGTGGGGGAAGTGCCCCAGCCCGTCGAACAGCCGCCAGCGGTAGGGCGCTTCGACGTACTCGCCCGAGCCGGCCGCGCTGCGCGTGCGCATCACGGGATCCAGGGAGCCGTGCAGATGCAGCGTGGGCACGCGCACCGGCCGCTTCATGCGGCGGTTGAACTGGATGCCGTCCGGGCGGACCAGCGACCGCACCATCCAGCGGTACGGCTCGATCGCGCAGTGCGCGGTCGAGGGGATGCACATCGCGCGCTGATACGTCTCCACCGTGTGCTCGTCCGGCAGCTTGGGCCCGGACCAGTCGTGGACGAGCCGGCCCACGAGCGCACCGTCGTCGGCGGTGAGCTGCCGCTCGGGCACCCACGGCCGCTGGAAGCCCCAGATGTAGGAGCCGGCGACCGTCTGCCTGGCGTCCCGCAGCATCGCGGCGCGCCAGCGTCGCGGGTGCGGCATCGAGACGACCGCGAGGCGCCGGACGAGCTTGGGGCGCATCGCGGCGGCCGTCCACGCCAGATAGCCGCCGAGATCATGGCCGACCAGCGCGGCGTCCGGCTCGCCCAGGGAGCGGATCACCCCGGTGACGTCGAGGGCGAGGTTGGCGGGATCGTATCCGCGCGGGGTGCGGTCGCTGCCGCCCACACCCCGCAGATCCATGGCCACGGCCCGGAAGCCCGCGTCGGCGAGCGCGACCAGTTGCCGCCGCCAGGTCCACCAGAACTGCGGGAAGCCGTGCAGCAGCAGCACCAGCGGGCCGTCGCCCAGCTCCGCCATGTGGAAGCGGGCGCCGTTGGCGGCGACGTCCCGGTGTGTCCAGGGACCTTCGATCCGTACGGCCGAGGGAGCGGCGGGATCCGTCATGACGACGAGCGTGCCACAGCCTCGATGGCTTCGGGCACACGATCCTGCGGCAGCTCCGGACGCGGGTGCGGCTTGGCGTTCTGCAGGACGCCCGCCGACTCCTTCACCGACGCGGCCACCTTCTGCGGTCCCTTGCCCTTCTTGGCCTTCTGCGCGAAGTACAGGCCCATCAGTCCGAGGACCGCGGTGACCAGGACGTTCGCCGCGAAGGACAGCAGGAAGCAGACGGCGAGGTTCCAGCCACTCCAGGTCCGAATGCCGTAGGCGAGGGCGAAGTTGAGCATCGGCAGGGAGAACAGCAGGATCAGGCCGGCCACCGTGAAGGCGCCGCCGCTCACCGCGCCCCGCTTGACGTCCTGCCTCAGCTGGGCCTTGGCCAGCGCGATCTCGTCGTGCACCAGTGCCGACATCTCGCTGGTCGCCGAGGCGACCAGCTGGCCGATGCTCCGTTCGGCGCCGACCGGGCTGCCGTCGGGTGCGCTCATCGCGGTCTCCCTCTTCTGCGTACGCCGCGCGTACGGTTCCGTCTTCTGCCTGACTGCGTACGGTCCCGTAATTTGTACCGTCTCGTCAGATCATGCCGGACGGTCGTTCTCCTCGCCTGCCCCGCCCGGCACTTCGGCAAGCCCATCGCGTGCGTCGGCCTTCGCCTGGGCCAGTCGACGGTGTGCGGCGGCCTTGCGCTCGTAGATGTCCGCCATGCGCAGGTGGTAGGCCGGATCGTCCTCCTCGTAGACGTCCGGGATGCCGTCGCTGTCGTCGTCCCGTTCCTCCTCCTCGCACAGGCGGCGGTACTTGGCGTTGCGTACCTTCAGCAGGACCGTCGCGCACAGGGCCGCGAGGAGCGAGCCGGTCAGTACGGCCGCCTTGACCTCGTCGGTCAGCACCGCATCGCCGACGAAGGCGAGTTCGCCGATCAGCAGCGACACGGTGAAGCCGATGCCGGCGAGGGTCGCGAGCGCGAACACGTCGGCCCAGGCGAGGTCGTCGCTGAGCGAGGCCCGGGTGAAGCGGGCCGTGAGCCAGGTGCCGCCGAAGATGCCGACCGTCTTGCCGATGAACAGGCCGAGCACGACGCCGAGGGTCTCCGGCTGTGTGAACACATCCCCGAGCGCCCGCGCGGAGATGGACACGCCGGCGCTGAACAGCGCGAACAGCGGCACGGCGAGCCCTGCCGACAGCGGGCGCACCAGGTGCTCGATCCGCTCGCCGGGCGAGCGGTCTTCACCCTTGTGGGTGGTGCAGCGGATCATCAGGCCCATCGCCACGCCGGCGATGGTGGCGTGGATGCCGCTGTTGTACATCAGCGCCCAGATGACGACCGCGAGCGGCACGTACACGTACCAGCCGCGCACGCCCTTGCGCAGCAGCATCCAGAAGACGACGAGACCGGCCACGGCGCCGCCGAGCGCGGCGAAGTCGAGCCGGTTCGTGAAGAAGACGGCGATGATCAGGATCGCGAACAGGTCGTCCACGACGGCGAGCGTCAGCAGGAAGGCGCGCAGGGCGCTCGGCAGGGAGGTGCCGATGACCGCGAGCACGGCCAGCGCGAAGGCGATGTCGGTGGCGGTCGGCACGGCCCAGCCGTCGGTGGAGCCGCCGCCGACGAGATTGGTCAGGGTGTAGACGAGGGCCGGTACGGCCATCCCGCACAGGGCCGCCACGACCGGGAGGACGGCGGCCTTCGGATCACGCAGATCGCCGGCGACCAGCTCGCGCTTCAGCTCGATCCCGGCGACGAAGAAGAAGACGGCCAGCAGTCCGTCGGCTGCCCAGTGCTCGATGGAGAGGTTCAGGCCGAGGGCGGCGGGGCCCAGGTGGACGTGGCCGACGCTCTCGTAGCTGTGCCCGAACGCGGGTACGTTCGCCCAGATCAGCGCGGCGACGGCGGCGACGAGCAACAGCACGCCACCGACCGTCTCGGTGCGCAGCGCGTCCGCGACGAACCTCCGCTCGGGCAGCGAGAGCCTGCCGAGAACCTTGCGAGCGGTGGTGGTGCGGGGCGCGGTCACAGCGAAGACCTCCGGTCGGTGGGCATGGCAGAGCACATGCCGACCAGACTTCCCGGCACACCTTGTGGATCTTGTTGTTCTTCGACGCTTTTCCTATTTTACCCAACGCGCCACGGGGAACCTTCGGCACGCTAAACGCACAGTTGTGCGCGGAGGGGACGCCCCGCTGTCAAGGCGTCCCCTCCGGTGGTCCTGCTCAGTCCTCGCTCGGCGCCGCCGGCAGCTTCGCCTGGATGAGATCCATGACCGTCGAGTCCGTCAGCGTGGTGACGTCACCGAGCTGGCGGTTCTCCGCGATGTCGCGCAGCAGACGGCGCATGATCTTGCCGGAGCGGGTCTTCGGCAGCTCCGCCACCGGCAGAATCCGCTTCGGCTTGGCGATGGGGCCGAGCGTGGCACCGACGTGGTTGCGCAGCTCGCCGACCAGGCCGTCGTCCTCGGACGCCGTACCCCGCAGGATCACGAAGGCGACGATCGCCTGCCCCGTCGTCTCGTCTGCCGCGCCGACGACGGCCGCCTCGGCGACCGACGGGTGCGAGACCAGCGCGGACTCGACCTCGGTCGTCGAGATGTTGTGGCCGGACACCAGCATCACGTCGTCGACGCGGCCGAGGAGCCAGATGTCCCCGTCCTCGTCCTTCTTCGCCCCGTCGCCCGCGAAGTACTTGCCCTCGAACCGCGACCAGTAGGTGTCGAGGAACCGCTGGTCGTCGCCCCAGATGGTGCGCAGCATCGACGGCCACGGCTCGGTGAGGACGAGATAGCCACCGCCGCCGTTGGGCACCTCGTTCGCCTCGTCGTCGACGACCGTGGCGGAGATGCCGGGCAGCGGCCGCTGCGCGGAGCCCGGCTTGGCCTCGGTCACACCGGGCAGCGGCGAGATCATCATCGCGCCGGTCTCGGTCTGCCACCAGGTGTCCACGACGGGGGTGCGGTCCGCGCCGATGTGCTTGCGGTACCAGATCCAGGCCTCGGGGTTGATCGGCTCACCGACCGACCCCAGCACACGCAGGCTGCCGAGATCGAACTTCGCGGGGATGTCGTCGCCCCACTTCATGAACGTGCGGATGGCGGTGGGCGCCGTGTACAGGATCGTCACCCCGTACTTCTGCACGATCTCCCAGAAGCGGCCCTGGTGCGGGGTGTCCGGCGTGCCCTCATACATGACCTGGGTCGCGCCGTTGGCCAGCGGCCCGTAGACGATGTAGGAGTGCCCGGTGACCCAGCCGACGTCCGCCGTGCACCAGTACACGTCCGTCTCCGGCTTGAGGTCGAAGACGGCGTGGTGGGTGTAGGCCACCTGGGTGAGGTAGCCGCCGGAGGTGTGCAGGATGCCCTTCGGCTTACCCGTCGTGCCGGACGTGTAGAGGATGAACAGCGGGTGCTCCGCCTCGAACGGCTCCGGCGTGTGCTCGGCGGACTGCCGCTCGACGATCTCGTGCCACCACACGTCCCGCTCGTCGTGCCAGGCGACCTCCTGGCCGGTGCGGCGCACGACCAGCACGTGCTCCACGTTGTCCACGCGCGCGATCGCTTCGTCCACGGCCGGCTTGAGCGCGGACGGCTTGCCGCGCCGCCAGCCGCCGTCGGAGGTGACGACCACCTTGGCGTCGGCGTCCTGGATGCGCGTGGCGAGCGCGTCCGCCGAGAACCCGCCGAAGACGACCGAGTGCGCGGCGCCGATACGGGCCGCGGCCAGCATCGCGATCGCCGTCTCCGGGATCATCGGCATGTAGATCGCGACCCGGTCACCGGCGCGGACCCCCAACTCCAGCAGAGCGTTCGCGGCCCTGGAGACCTCGTCCTTCAGCTCGGCGTAGGTGATCGCGCGGCTGTCGCCGGGCTCGCCCTCGAAGTGAATGGCGACCCGGTCGCCATGCCCGGCCTCGACATGCCGGTCCACGCAGTTGTACGCGACGTTGAGCCGACCGTCCTTGAACCACTTCGCGAACGGCGGGTTCGACCAGTCCAGCGTCTCCGTCGGCTCCTCGGCCCAGGTAAGTCGGCGGGCCTGCTCGGCCCAGAAGCCGAGCCTGTCAGCCTTGGCCTGTTCGTACGCCTCTGCCGTGACGTTGGCATGCGCGGCCAGGTCAGCGGGCGGCGCGAAGCGTCGCTCCTCCTTCAAGAGGTTGGCCAGGCTCTCGTTGCTCACGACATCTCCCTTTCGAAGGGTGTCCGTTGTGTCCCAGGCCACAGCTCATCAGACCCAGGGGGCCGATGACAAGGGTCGACCTCCAATTGGTTTAGACCTCTGTGCGGGGGCTCGGCTACTTCTACCCACGGACGCCGACCGCCCGGAGTTCACACCCACCGGCACCTAGCGCCCTCCGTGGAGGAACACGGGCGTTTCGGCCACGGCGGCACGGACCCGCACTGCGAAGAGTGCCACCAGCGCCAAGCGGACCCACCACCGCCCCCCGCCACGGCCCGGCGTGTCGCCGAGCCACGGCGGGCCTGCGTCCCGAAGGCCCTCAGCTCCTCCCGGTACCGACGGGCAAGAAGAAACCGTCGGGCAGCCTGTCCCGCGGGGCGCTGCTGCTCGCGGTGTCCCTCGTGACGCACGGCGGGGCGGGCCAATCAGGCTGCCCCTGGCTCCTGGGGCGAGTGGCGTCGGGGTCCCGGTGTGCGGCCGCTACGCGCGCGGCCGCACACCGGCCTCCCCACCCCGCTTCGGCCCGCCCCGCCCGCTCACGCGAGGCTGGGCAGCTCCTCCGCCCCCGGCACGTGCTGGAACACCTCGTCCCCGACCGTCCCACCGAGCAGATACGCCTGAGCCTCGCCCACGTGGAAGTACATCCCGTGCAGCTCCAGCCCGCCTTCCGCCCGCGCCCGCGCCACCGAGTCATGGGCGTGCAGGTGCTCCAACTGCTGGACCACATTGGTCAGGCAGAGCTGCTCGACCGCGTCCGCGGCCGGCCGCCCGGCCAGCCGTGCCCAGGGGCGGCTGTCGTCGGCCATCCGTTTCAGGCTCGGCTGCCCGTGCCGCAGCCACCGGCCGAGCGGTGTCTGCCCGTCCCCGGGGGCGGAGTTGAGGAGGGCCTGCATGGCCCCGCACCCGGAGTGCCCGCACACCGTGATGGACCGCACCTTGAGTACGTCCACCGCGTACTCGATCGCGGCCCCCACCGAGTCGTCACCCCACTCCTCGCCCGGCGGCGGCACCAGGTTGCCGACATTGCGGACGACGAAGAGGTCGCCGGGACCACTGGAAGTGATCATCGACGTGACGAGCCGGGAGTCGGCGCAGGTGAGGAAGAGCTGGGACGGCCGCTGCCCCTCCCGCGCCAGCCGTGCCAGCTCATCCCGCACGAGGGGTGCGGTGTTGCGCTGGAACGCGCTGATCCCACGGGCTAGTTCATGCCCACCGAAGCTGTGGGCTGCGCTCGCACCGGTTCCGGTGAGGGCTCCGGTACCCGTGCGAGTGTTGAGACTGCCTGTGGAGCCGACGCCGACACGGGCGCCTGGGCCTGTGCCGGAGCGCGAGCCTTGGCCCGAGCCGGAACCCGGTTCCGAGCCAGCGCCCGCGCCCGAGGCTGAGCCCGTGCCCGAGGCTGAGCCCGTGCCCGAGGCTGAGTCCGTGCCGGAGCCGGGAGTCGAGCCCGAGCCATGGCCCGAGGTGACCGGGCGCGTGCCAGGGTCGGAGGTGGCGGGGAATGGGCCGGTGCCGGAACCCGCGCCGTCGCCTCCTCCACCGCCTACGCCGCCTCGCACGCCGGTCTCGCCGCCCGGCAGCCCGGCCTCGTCAGGCGCCCGGTGTCCGGTCGCGTAGTCGCCCGATGAGCCGTCCCGGCCGCCCTGACCGCCGGACGGCATGGCGCACTGGTGGTTGCGCCATGGTGTCCAAGGGCGGCAGTGGCACTCGGCGGAGGTCGGCCGCTCGCTGGTCCGGATCCCCGTGCGGCAACCGGTCAGCTCGGTGGTGCCGCCCAGCGCGGTGTGTGAGGTCCGCCAGTCCTGCAGTGACTCGTACGCCGCGTGGTCCATGAACGAACCGTCCAACTCCACCACGGCGTAGGCGCCTTGGGGTACGAGGTGCAGGGCCCGGCTGAGCCGGGGGACCGCCAGGAACGTCAACTGTCCGCATACATGTACGTGATGGACTCCTCCCTTCTCTTCGTGCGTGATACGGGTTCGGGTGAGGCGGTGCATGGCTACGGCGACGGCCACGGCGACCCCGAGCGCCACGCCCTCCAGGACGCCCAGGAACACCACGCCGAGTGTGGTGACGGCGTATACCAGCACTTCTCTGTGGCGGGTCACCGTGCGGATGTGGTGCAGAGACACCATCTGGATGCCGACGGCCATCACCAGGGCGGCGAGCGAGGCGAGCGGGATGAGGTCCAGGACCGGAACCATCAGCAGCGCGGCGACTACTACGAAAACGCCGTGCAGCATCGTGGAGTTCCGGCTCACGGCACCGGATTGCACATTCGCCGAACTCCGCACCGCCACGCCCGCGACCGGCAGCCCGCCGAGCGCCCCCGAGGCGATGTTGGCCGCGCCTTGTCCGAGCAGTTCCCGGTCCAGGTCGGAGCGGCCGGCGCGGGGTTCTGGGCCGGGGCGGGCGGCGATCATCTTGTCCACGGCAACCGCACCCAGCAACGACTGCACGCTGCACACCAGTGTGGTGGTGAGGACGGCGGCGGCCAGACCCAGCACCGGTCCTTCCGGCAGCCCGGCGAGGGCATGGCTGCCCCAGGACGGCAGGTCGACCTTGGGCAGGACCAGCCCGGCGAGCGAGGCGGTGACCGTGGCCCCGGTGACGGCCACCAGGGCGGCCGGGACCTTGCGCAGTAGTCGGCCCGGCCGGCCGGGCAGCCGCGGCCAGGCCAGGAGCAAGACCAGGGTCAGCGCGCTCATCGACACCGCCGCGGGGTGCAGGTCGGCCAATTGGGCGGGCAGACCGAGGATGTTGTCGATGACTTCACTCTGCGGGGTGCCGCCCAGCACGACATGCAGCTGGGCGATGGCGATGGTGACGCCGATGCCGGCGAGCATGCCGTGCACCACGGCGGGGCTGACGGCGAGGGCGCTGCGGGCCACGCGCAGGCACCCCAGGCCCAGTTGAGAGAGTCCGGCGAGGACGGTGATGGCGCACGTCGTGCGCCAGCCATAGCGGTGGATCAGATCGGCGGTGACGACCGTGAGCCCGGCGGCGGGGCCGCTGACCTGCAGCGGGCTGCCGCCGAGCCATCCGGCGACGAGCCCGCCGACGGCGGCGGCGACCAGGCCGGCCTGGAGCGGGGCGCCGGTGGCGAGGGCGATGCCGAGGGACAGAGGGAGAGCGATCAGGAAGACCGCGATCGACGCGGACAGGTCGGCGCCCGCGATGCGGAACCGGCGGTGCGGGGCAGGGGGCGGGCTGTGCGGTTGATGCGGGTGCTTGGGTCGGGTGTGGACGCAGGCTGACATGTTCCCGTCTCCTCCGGGGCAGCGCGGTCGCGGAATGGGGGTCCCGTCCATGACGGGGCGGTCGCGGCCGTGGGTCACGGCGTGCAGCGGCGGGATGAATCAACGCTCAGTAAACGAATCGTAATTGCGAGTAAAGGTCATGCATATCTTTTCTACGCAAATGGTGCAGATATTCACCTATTGAGGTGAAGTGGGCCGTTTATCGGCTTGTCGTATTAAGTCCTTCTCGGTCCCGTGCGACCTTGGCGGCGCTGTCGGCACAACCCGGCGCATCGCCGCAAAACGCCTGATCAGCGTTTGCCTGAGAGAAGGAAGAAGGTGGGCGGAACATGGCCGCCAACCAGAGGATCGCCGTGGGTGCCATGGTCGCCGCGGCGTGTGCCGCGTCGCTCGTCGGTTGCGCGACCGGCTCCAGCGGCTCGAAGGAGGGGGCACCCGGCCCGGCGAAGGGAGCGCCGGCGCCCAACAGCATGCTTCGTCTGATCGGCGACGGATCCACCGCTTACACCGGGGCGCAGCCCCACCTGCCCAAGCCCGAGCGGCTCAAGTCCGGCGAGAAGCCACCGCAGTTCGTGGTGTTCTCCTGGGACGGTGCCGGCGAGGACAGTCAGAAGCTGTTCTCCCACTTCCGCAAGGTCGCCAAGGACAACAACGCCACCATGACCTTCTTCCTCAGTGGCGTGTACATGCTGCCGGAGGAGAAGCGCGACCTCTACCGTCCCCCGCAGCACTCACCGGGCCGCTCGGACATCGGCTTCAACGACGAGAAGGGCATCGCCGACACCGTTCAGCAAGTGCGTCTGGCCTGGCTGGAGGGCAACGAGATCGGCACTCACTTCAACGGGCACTTCTGCGGCACCGGCGGCGGGGTCGGCGAATGGTCCGTGGAGGACTGGAAGAGCGAGATCGCCCAGGCCAAGCAGTTCGTGAAGAACTGGAAGACCAACAGCGGACTGACGAAGTCCGCGCCGTTGCCCTTCGACTACGACAAGGAGCTGATCGGCGCCCGTACCCCGTGTCTGGAAGGCCAGAAGAACTTCATGAAGGCGGCCCGGGACATGGGCTTCCGCTACGACACCAGCGGCGTCAACAACCAGGTCTGGCCCAAGAAGAAGGAAGGGCTGTGGGACCTGTCGATGCAGCTCGTGCCGTTCCCCGGCCACACCTACGAGCAGTTGACCATGGACTACAACTTCATGGTCAACCAGTCCGGCGCCTCGACCCAGGGTGACCCTGACAAGTACGACTACTGGGGCGACCAGATGCGCGACGGTCTGCTCAAGGGCTTCTACCGGGCCTACGACGGCAACCGCGCCCCTCTGGTCATCGGCAATCACTTCGAGTCCTGGAACGGCGGCACCTATATGCGTGCCATCGACGAGGTCGTCGAGCAGGTGTGCAACAAGCCCGAGGTGCGCTGCGTCTCCTTCCGGCAGCTCGCCGACTGGCTGGACGCCCAGGACCCGCAGATCTTGGAGAAGCTGCGCACCCTGGAGGTGGGCGAGGCGCCCAAGCAGGGCTGGGCGTCCTTCCTCTCGGCCCGCCCGGCCCCGGCCCCGAAGGGGGTGCCCGGGGCGCCGGCGGTCAAGCAGTAAGGCCGTCAGGCGGGGGCGGCGACGCCCTCGCCCAGCACGAACCCGGGGTCGACCTGCGCCGCCAGGTCGGCCCCGGTGCGCTCGTTGCCCCACGCCTCGGCGTTCTTCAGGTGGAAGTGCACCATCTGCCGCGTGTAGCGCTCCCAGTCGCGCATCTCGTAGGTCGCGTCGGCGGCGACCCGGAGCTTGCGCAGGGCGCGGCGGTTGGCGTCCTCCAGGAACTCGAATCGGGGCGGCCGGCCCTTCTCCATCGCGCGCACCCAGTCCGAGTGCCCGAAAGCCACGAGCAGGTCGTCCCCGACCTCCGCGCGGAGGAAGTCGAGGTCGTCCTCGCCCTGCACCTTGTTGCCCACGACCTGAAGGATCACCCCGAAGTCCCGGGCGTACTCCTTGTACTGGCGGTAGACGGAGATCCCCTTCCGGGTCGGCTCGGCGATGAGGAACGTGATGTCGAAGCGGGTGAACATCCCGGAGGCGAAGGAGTCCGAGCCCGCGGTCATGTCGACCACGACGTACTCGTCGCGGCCGTCGACGAGGTGGTTGAGGAACAGCTCCACCGCTCCGGTCTTGGAGTGGTAACAGGCGACCCCCAGGTCGGCGTCCGTGAAGGGCCCGGTGACCATCAAACGGACGGCGCCGCCGTCGAGTTCCACCGGTCGCGCGCAGGCGTCGTAGATCGGATTCGGCTCCCGCACCAGGACCAGCTGCGAGCCCTCGCCCGGCGGGGTCGTCTTGATCATCGTCTCGGCGGAGGCGATGCGCGGGTTGGTGCCGCGCAGGTAGTTCTTGATCAGCGGCAGCTGCTCGCCCATCGCGGGCAGCGCGGCCGCTTCCGCCTCGCCGATGCCGAGGGCCGCGCCGAGGTGCTGGTTGATGTCGGCGTCGACGGCGAGGACCGGCGCGCCCGTGGCCGCGAGATGGCGGACGAAGAGGGAGGAGAGCGTGGTCTTGCCGCTGCCGCCCTTCCCGACGAAAGCAATTTTCATGTTCACGAAGAGTAGTCGCGCGATGGCGTTGTGTCGCAGAGTGTGAGGAGAAGACCACTCCTTCGTGGGGCGGGTGTGTGGGGTGCGTAGTGTCGTACCCATGAGTACGACAGGCGCGACCGCCGATCCGCTCGCGGCCCTGGGTTCACTGCCCGGTGTGGCCGAGTCCGTGGAGTCCGTGCGCAAAGCGGTGGACCGGGTCTACGGGCACCGGATCATGCGGCGGCGCAGCAACGAGATCACCTCCGAGGCGGCGCTGCGCGGCGCCCGGGGCTCCGCGGCGGTGTCCGGTGCGGACTGGGCTCTGGAGGAGGTGCGGCGGCGCACCGACTTCGGCGCCGACGACGACGCGCGCGTGCTCGGCGCCGCTCTCAGGCTGACCGCGGAGGCGGGCCAACTGCTGTCGGTCTGGCGGCAGTCGCCGCTGCGTGTGCTGGCCCGGCTGCACCTGGTGGCCGCCGCGAGCGGCGCGGACGAGGCGGGCAGGCCGCGCCGGGACGGCGAGCCCGTCGACGAGCCGCTGATCGAGCTGCCGCTGCCCGGTGCGGACGAGGTGTCCGGCCGGCTGGAGGGGCTTGCGGAGCTGATCGTCGCGGGAAGCGCCGCTCCCGCCCTGGTGACGGCGGCCGTCGTGCACGGCGAACTGCTTGCGCTGCGCCCTTTCACTTCCCACAACGGCCTCGTCGCGCGCGCGGCCGGGCGGATCGTCCTGGTGGGCAGCGGCCTGGACCCGAAGGCGGTGTGCCCGGCCGAGGCGGGGCATGCGGAACTGGGCCGCGCGGCCTATCTGGCGGCCCTCGACGGCTATGTCTCGGGCACTCCGGAGGGCATGGCCGCCTGGATCGCCCACTGCGGCAAGGCGGTCGAGCTGGGGGTGCGTGAGTCGACGGCGGTGTGTGAGGCGCTGCAGCGCGGCGCGGCCTGAGAACAGGGCTGCGGCGGTACGAATCCTCGTACCGCCGCTGGCATGCGCACCGGGTTACCAAGCGTCCTCGATGTATTGCCCATCAGGCCGGGATCTTCGCCCGTCACCTGGTGCAGCTGGCCCGTAATCGACGGGTCGACGTCGCGTGGGTGCCCGGTGTTCATGCTCGGTCCGTGGGGCCGAAAGCGTCTTAAAAGGTGATCCTCTCGGATGTCCTTGGTCTCGCGGGCCGTTGAGTCCTTTGTACTGCAAGCCCGGAGCAAGCGGAACCCCTGGCCATGGTTCTTTACTTTTAGGTTCAAACGCCTATCAATCGGGCGGCGGCGAGGGGGTCAGGCGACTGAGCTGCGGCGCCGGGAGGCGTACCAGACCAGACCCGCCGTGGCCGCCGCCGCGCCTATCGCGGCCGCGGCCACCAGAACAGGACGCGGCGGTGCCGAGAACGCGGGCAGCCGCTGCTTGAGCCGGACCGGCCGGTGGAAGTCCAGAATCGGCCACCCGCGCGCGAGTGCCTCGCGGCGCAGCGCCCGGTCCGGGTTCACGGCGTGCGGATGCCCGACGGCCCGGAGCATCGGCAGGTCGGTCGCCGAATCGCTGTAGGCGTAACAGCGGTCGAGGTCATACCCCTCGGACTCGGCCAGCTCCTTGATCGCCTCCGCCTTGGTGGGTCCGTAGGCGTAGTACTCCACTTCCCCGGTGAAGCAGCCGTCGTCACCGACGACCATGCGGGTGGCCACCACCCGGTCGGCGCCGAGCAGTTCGCCGATCGGCTCGACCACCTCGGCACCCGACGTGGACACGATCACGACGTCGCGCCCGGCCGTGTGATGTTCCTCGATGAGGGAGGCCGCCTCGTCGTAGATGATCGGGTCGATCAGGTCGTGCAGGGTCTCGGCCACGATCTCCTTCACCTGCTGGACATTCCAGCCGCGGCACAGGGTGGACAGATACTCACGCATGCGCTCCATCTGGTCGTGGTCCATGCCGCCGACCAGGAAGACGAACTGCGCGTATGCGGTACGCAGTGCGGCCCTGCGGTTGATCAGCCCGCCTTGGTAGAACGACTTGCTGAAGGTGAGCGTGCTCGACTTCGCAATGACCGTCTTGTCCAGGTCAAAGAAGGCCGCGGTGCGGGCCAAGGGGTGGTTTTCCACGAGCCTGAGCATAGGCGCCCACCATTCGGCGTAAGGTGGGGCGCGTGGGTTTGCCTGAGAGAGCTCTCGGGTACACCATGGAAGTCACGGATCGTTCGCGACCGTGCTAACCCGGTCCGACTCCTCCCCCCCCGAGTCGGCCGTGGGGACGACCCCCGCTCTCCCCCCCGGCGGGGGTCGTCGCATGTCCGGGTGGGTTTTCTCCTTCTCCAGGCGGCCTCGGTGCCGCGGCAGGGCGGCGTCGACCGCCCTTTTCTTCTGCCCATGATCCGTCACGGAACGTAGTGGCGAGGGTGCGCTGCGGAAGTCGTACGGCGCCTCGTGCGCGGGTCACCGGTTTGGGTGACGGCGATATTCACAACCACCGAGTTGTCCACAGTTTTCGACCAAGATCCACATGATTTCCGGGATCGCTGCACCGTGATTCCAACGCGCTCCGCCCGCCGCGAGTTCGTGGCCGGTTCCGTTTGTCGGCGCGCGTTTGGCCGGTTCGTATCGGCCGTTCATATGAAGGCCGGTCGCCGGTTCTTCACACGTTCGGGAATCGCGTGGCCGCATCGGGCCGTGCGCAGATGCAGCGAAGGGGGACCACACATGGCCGGAACCGTCACTCACGATCCACCGCCCGCCGTCGGAGGACGCCCGGGCAGGCCGCTCATCGTCACCGAGGACGCCGAACTCCTCGACGACCTGCTGCGCCTGTGCGCGGCGGCAGGCGCGACACCCGAGGTCCACCACGGGGTGCCGGAGAGCAGGGGCAGCTGGGAGGCGGCGCCGCTCATCCTGGTCGGTGACGATGCCGCGCGGCGCGTGCGTGGGGCCGCGCGCCGACGCGGAGTGGTGCTGGTCGGCCGGGACCAGGACGACTCCGGGGTCTGGAAGCGGGCCGTCCAGATCGGCGCCGACCACGTCCTGATGCTTCCCGACGGCGAGCAGTGGCTGGTCGACCGCATCGCCGACGTCGCCGAGGGAGTCGGACGCCCGGCGCTCACCGTCGGCGTCATCGGCGGCCGGGGCGGCGCCGGAGCCTCCACGCTCGCGTGCGCGCTCGCCGTCACCTCCGCGCGCGAGGGACTGCGCACGCTGCTTGTGGACGCGGATCCGCTCGGCGGCGGACTCGACGTACTCCTCGGGGGTGAGACGGCCGAAGGACTGCGCTGGCCGGCCTTCGCCGCCTCGCGTGGCCGGGTCGGCGGCGGCGCCCTGGAGGAGTCCCTGCCCCAGCTGCACTCCCTGAGGGTGCTCAGCTGGGATCGCGGCGACTGCGTCGCCGTCCCGCCGCAGGCCGTGCGGGCGGTGCTCGCCGCCGCCCGGCGGCGCGGCGGCACGGTCGTCGTCGACCTGCCCAGGCGACTGGACGACGGCGTCGCCGAGATCCTCGCCCAGCTCGACCTCGCGCTCCTCGTCGTCCCCGCCGAACTGCGCGCCGTCGCGGCGGCCGGACGGGTGGCCTCCGCCGTCGGCATGGTCCTGCGCGACCTGAGGCTGGCGGTACGCGGGCCGTACGCGCCCGGATTGGACGACCGTGAGGTGGCCCGCCTGCTCGGCCTTCCCCTGGTCGGCGAAGTGCCCGTCGAGTCGGGGCTGCTGCGCCCGCACCACAGCGGGAAACCGCCCGCCGCGGCCGGCCGGGGACCCCTGGCCCGGTTCTGCAAGGACTTCTGGGAGCGCACGCTGGTCGAGGCGGGTGCCGCATGAGGGCGATTCCCGGCCTCGAACCGGCGGACGGCGCGCGGCTGCTCGACGGCGTGCGGCGTCGACTGGCCGAGAGCGGCGCCGAGCCGACACCCGCGCGCGTGGCGCAGGCGCTGCGCGACCAGGGACGGGTGCTCGGTGACGCCGAAGTCCTCGGCGCGGCTGCCCTGTTGCGCTCCGAACTGGTCGGCAGCGGCCCCCTGGAACCATTGCTCGCCGATCCGTCGGTCACCGACGTCCTGGTGTCGGCCCCGGACCGGGTGTGGGTGGACCGGGGCGGCGGCCTGGAGCTGACCGCGGTGACCTTTCCGGACGCGGCGGCTGTACGGCGCCTCGCGCAGCGGCTGGCCGCCGTGGCGGGACGCCGGCTCGATGACGCGCGGCCCTGGGCCGACGCCCGGCTGCCCGACGGAACCCGGCTGCACGCGGTGCTGCCCCCGGTCGCCGTCGGCTGCACCTGCCTGTCACTGCGGGTCGTACGGCCCCGGGCGTTCACCCTCGACGAGCTGGTGGCGGCGGGCACGGTGCCGCCCGGCGGGGACCGGATCCTGCGGGCACTGCTTCGGGCGCGGCTGTCCTTCCTGATCAGCGGCGGTACGGGAAGCGGGAAGACGACCCTGCTCAGTGCCCTGCTCGGGCTGGTCGGACCCGGGGAGCGGATCGTGCTCGCCGAGGACTCGGCGGAGCTGCGGCCGGACCATCCGCACGTCGTGCGGCTGGAGACCAGACCCGCCAACCAGGAGGGCGCCGGCCTGGTCACCCTTGAGGACCTGGTGCGCCAGGCGCTGCGGATGCGCCCCGACCGGCTGGTCGTGGGCGAAGTGCGCGGTCCCGAGGTCGTGCACCTGCTGGCCGCCCTCAACACGGGGCACGAGGGCGGCTGCGGCACCGTCCACGCCAATGCCGCCGGGGACGTCCCGGCCCGCCTGGAGGCCCTGGGCACCGCCGCCGGGCTCGACCGGGCCGCCCTGCACAGCCAGCTGGCGGCCGCGCTGTCGGTGGTGCTGCACCTGATCCGGGACCCGACCGGCCGCCGTCGGATCGCCGAAGTGCACGTCCTGGAGCGGGACCCCGCGGGCCTGGTCCGGACGGTCCCGGCGCTGCGCTGGGCCCCGGGGGCGTTCGCGCGGGAGCGCGGATGGGAGCGGCTGAGCGGGCTGCTCCGCGGTGACGCAAGTGAACAGAAGTGAACAGGACTGTGGGGGCGATGAGAGTGACCCATGAGATGTCGACGGGAGCTGCGGGGGTGTGCGTCGCGGTGGCCGTGTGGCTGTTCGGCGAGCGGCACCGCGGCGCGCGGCGGGCGCGGTTGCTGCTAGCAGGCGGCGGAGCCGTGGGGACGGGGCCGCCCCAGTGGGGCCTGGCGGCGGGCGAACTGCAGCGCCTGCGCGGCCGGTTGCGGGGCGAATGGTGGGCCCTCGGTATCGGGCTGCTGCTCGCGCTGCTGGGCGCATCGGTGATTCCGGCCGTCGCGGGGGCGGCCGGCGTGCCCGTGCTGCGCCGGATGCGGCTGGCCAGGGCGGCCCGGCGGACCCGGGAGCGGCGGACGGACGTGGTGATCGCCCTGTGCGGGGCGCTCGCCGGGGAGGTGCGCGCCGGACGGCAGCCCGGGGACGCGCTGCTGCGCGCCGCGCGTGACAGCGGCGGGCTCGGGGACACGCAGGCCGCGGTCCTTGCGGCGGCCCGGTTCGGTGGGGACGTACCGGGCGCGCTCGCTGCGGTGGCCCGGCAGCCGGGTGCCGAGGGGCTGCTGGGGCTCGCGGCGTGCTGGCGGGTGGCCGTGGACCAGGGCGCCGGGCTCGCGGCCGGCCTCGACCGGCTCGACGCGGCCCTGCGCGCCGAGCGGGACCAACGGGCCGATCTGCGGGCCCAGTTGGCGGGCGCTCGGGCGACGGCCGTGATGCTCGCGGCCCTGCCCGTCCTCGGGCTCCTGCTGGGTACGGCCATGGGCGCCGACCCGCTGCGGGTGCTCCTGCACACCGGAGCGGGACTGGGCTGCCTGGTGGTCGGCGGACTCTTCGAGGCCGCCGGGCTGTGGTGGGCGGCGCGGATCGTACGGGGAGCGGAGGCGGCATGAGTGCGGACGTTGTCCACAGGCTGGGGGCGGCCGCCGGAGCGGCGCTGGTGCTCGGCTGGTTGGTACGGCAGCTGGCGGTGGGGCGGCGAGAGCGCCTGATGCGCGGACGGCTGGCACGGCTGCTGACGCCCCGTGCGTCGGCCGCGCGGGTGCCCACCTCGCGCGGGGCTGCCGGGCGGTCGGCCTTCGAGGTGCACGCTGCCGTACGGCGGTGGCTGCCGTGGGCCGGTGCGGTGTGCGCCGGTTGGGTGCTGGCCGGCGGGGTCGCGGGGGCCGTGGTGGGGCTGGGCGTGGCCGCGGCGCTGTGGCGGTGGCGGCGCCGGCAGAGGGCCGCGGGTGGGGCGGAAAAGGCCGATGCCGCCGAGGCTGCTCGCCAACTGCCGCTCGCCGCGGATCTCCTGGCGGCGTGCATCGCGGCCGGTGCCGGCCCGGTGATCGCCGCTCAGGCCGTCGGCGAGGCCCTCGCGGGACCCGTCGGGGAAGGGCTCGCGCGGGGTGCGGCGGAGATGCGGCTGGGCGGTGAACCGGCCGAGGCCTGGCGGCGGTTGGCGGCTCTGCCGGGCGCCCGGCCGCTGGCCCGGCTGCTGGAGCGGGCCGACGAGTCCGGGCTGCCCGCGGCGGGACCCGTAGCCCGGCTCGCCACGGACGCCCGCGCGCAGTGGGCGCGCACCGCGACGGCGCGGGCCCGCCGGGCGGCCGTCATGGTCACCGCGCCGGTGGGGCTGTGCTTCCTGCCCGCCTTCGTCACCGTCGGCGTCCTGCCCGTGGTGATCGGGCTGGCCGGGGGAGTGGTGCGAGGGGGTGGCGGATGACGAGGTGAGACGGCGGCGCGGCGATGGCGGCGGCCTGATCCGCCGGCCCAACCGGCCCGCCGACAAGGCGACATGAGTGGCGGAACCGCACGACTGGCAGGGCAGACACGGCCGACAAGGCCACTGAACAAGGGAGTTGAGATGAACGTGAAGGTCAAGAAGGCGTGGACCCGGCTGTGTGTGACGCGGCGCCGGGACTCGGGGATGGTGACGTCCGAGTACGCGATGGGGATCGTCGCGGCGGTGGGGTTCGCGTTGCTGCTCTACGAGGTCGTGACGAGCGGCCAGGTTCGTGCGGAACTGCAGGCCATCGTGAAGCGAGCCCTCAGTGCGCGGATGTGAGCGGCAGGAGAGGCGCGACGCGGGGTTCGTGACGGCAGAGGCGGCCGTGGTGCTGCCCGTACTGGTGGCGTTCACGATGGCACTTGTCTGGGGGCTGTTCGTGGTGGCGGCGCAGATCCAGTGCGTGGACGCGGCCAGGACGGGTGCGCGGGCGGCGGCCCGGCAGGATCCCGACGATGCGGTCGTGGAGGTCACCCGCGCGGCGGCACCGGGCGGCGCGAAGGTCACGGTCGCCCGCGAGGGGGACCAGGTGCGCGTCACGGTCGTGGCGCGGCCGCCACTGCTCGGCGCCTTGCCCCTGGAGGTGCGGGAGGAGGCCGTGGCGGCCGCGGAGGAGACAGTGGGGGCACCGCCGACGGGGGAGGCGAGCCCATGAGACGCCGTGTGCCGGAGCGCTTCCGCTGCTCCGTCCGGAGCCGGTTGCCCGGATGGCGCGGGGGCCGCCGCCCGGACCGTCTCGGCTGTCTTCCCCGGCAGGGTCGTGGCTGTCTCTCGGGCCGTCCGACTGGCGGGCGCCGGGGACGGTTGCCGGGTGGTTTCAGTGGGCGGCATCGGGGGCGATTCCTGGGTGGTCTCACTGGACGGCTTCGGGGGCGGCTCTCGGGGCGCTCACCTGGGTGGGGCGCCGCGCGGTTTTCGGACGAGGGGTCCGCCACCGTCTGGAGCGTCGGGGCGATCGCTGTCCTGTGCGTGGTGTTCGGCGTCGTGCTCGCCCTGGGGCAGGCCGTCGTGATCCGGCATCGGGCGGCGGGCGGCGCGGATCTCGCGGCACTCGCGGCGGCGGACCACTGGTCCGAGGGCACGCAGGGGGCCTGTGCCCGGGCCGAGCGGGTGGCGGGCGCGCAGGGCACGCGGCTGGTGCGGTGCGTGATCGTCGGGGAGACCTCGGACGTCACCGCGGCGGCCGGTGGCGGGCCGTTCGCGGCGCAGGTCAGGGCGCGGGCCGGTCCTGCGGGGCCGCTTGCGCGGGACCCGCTGCCCGCACCCTCGCCGACCGTTGCGCCGGCTCCGGACGCGGCCTCCCACCGGGGGCCGGCGTCCGCACAGGAACCGGCGTCCGTTCAGACGGCTGCTCAGATCGCGATGTCTTCTCGTGCCGCGGCGGCTACTGGGATTCCGAAACCCGCGCAGGTCCCGGCGTCTCCCCGGGGCCCGGCGCCTGCTCCAGCCCTGGAGTCCGTTCAGCGCCCGGCGCGTGCCCGACCTCTGGCGCCTGCCCGACCTCCGGCGCGTGCCCGACCTCTGGAACCTGCTCCAGCCCCGGAGTCCGTTCAGCGCCCGGCGTCTGCCCAGCCTCCGGCGCGTGCGCAACCTCTGGCGCGTGCCCAGCCCCCGGCGCGTGCCCGGCATCCGGCGTCTCCTGCGGGGGCCCCGGCTCCCGCGGGGCATCCCGCAGCAGGGTCGTGAGGAGTCGTACCGCTCCTCGCTTGTGCAACGGCTCGTTCCCGTTGCCGCACTTGGGGGACTGGATGCAGGACGGGCAGCCGGCGTCGCACTCGCAGGCGGCGATGGCCTCGCGGGTGGCGGCCAGCCAGTCGCGGGCGGTGTGGAAGGCGCGTTCGGCGAAGCCCGCGCCGCCCGGGTGGCCGTCGTACACGAAGACCGTCGGCAGGAGCGTGTCGGGGTGCAGCGGCACCGAGACGCCCCCGATGTCCCAGCGGTCGCAGGTGGCGAAGAGCGGCAGCATGCCGATCGAGGCGTGCTCGGCGGCGTGCAGGGAGCCGCCGAGGATCTCCGGGTTGATCCGGGCCTCGTCCAACTGGTCCTCGGTGACCGTCCACCACACCGCGCGCGTCCGCAGCGTACGAGGAGGGAGGTCGAGCTTCGACTCGCCCAGCACTTCACCGGTGATGACACGTCGACGCAGGAAGGAGACGACCTGGTTGGTGACCTCTACGGAGCCGTAGCAGAGCCGGCCCGCGCCCCAGGGGACCTCGATGTCCGTCTCCAGGACGGAGATGGACGTGGTGTCGCGGGCGACCGTCGAGTAGGCCGGTTCCGCCTGCTCGACCAGGGCGACCGAGTCCTCCAGGTCGAGCGAGCGCACCAGGTAGGTGCGGCCCTGGTGCAGATGGACCGCGCCCTCGTGCACGGTCGAGTGCGCGGCGCCCGCGTCGACCGTGCCCAGCAGGCGTCCCGTCCCGGCCTCCACGACCTGCACCGGCGTGCCGCCCGCGCCGCGGATGTCGGTCAGGTCGGCGGCCCGCTCGCGGCGCGTCCAGTGCCAGGACCTGGTCCGCCGGCGCAGCAGCATCGCGGCCTCCAGCTGCGGCAGCAGCTCCGCGCAGGCCGGGCCGAACAGCTCCAGGTCCTCTTCGGTGAGCGGGACTTCCGCGGCGGCCGCGCACAGGTGCGGGGCCAGGACGTACGGGTTGTCGGGGTCGAGGACCGTGGACTCCACGGGCTGCTCGAACAGGGCTTCGGGGTGGTGTACGAGGTAGGTGTCCAACGGGTCGTCGCGGGCGACCAGGACCGCAAGGGCGCCCTGGCCGGAGCGTCCGGCGCGGCCCGCCTGCTGCCACAGGGACGCGCGCGTGCCCGGGTATCCGGCGATCACCACGGCGTCCAGCCCGGAGATGTCGACGCCGAGTTCCAGGGCGGTCGTGGCGGCCAGGCCCAGCAGCTCGCCGGAGTGCAGGGCGCGTTCCAGGGCGCGACGCTCCTCGGGGAGGTAGCCGCCCCGGTAGGCCGCCACGCGCCCGGGCAGGGAGCGGTCGACCTCGGCCAGGCGTTCCTGGGCGATTACCGAGATCAGCTCGGCGCCGCGCCGGGAGCGGACGAAGGCGACCGAGCGCACGCCCTGCACGGTGAGGTCGGTCAGCAGGTCGGCGGTCTCGGCGGTGGCGGTGCGGCGGACGGGTGCGCCCTTCTCGCCGTGCAGCTCGGTGAGCGGAGGTTCCCAGAGGGCGAACACGAGTTCCCCTCGGGGAGAGGCGTCGTCGGCGACCTCGACGACCGGCAGGCCGGTCAGCCGGCGGGCCGCCACGGACGGCTCCGCGGCGGTCGCGGAGGCCAGCAGGAACACGGGGGAGGCGCCGTAGCGGGCGCAGAGGCGGCGCAGTCGGCGCAGTACCTGGGCGACGTGCGAGCCGAAGACCCCCCGGTAGGTGTGGCACTCGTCGACGACGACGTACTTCAGGGACTTCAGGAAGGAGGACCAGCGGGCGTGTGAGGGCAGTATGCCCCGGTGCAGCATGTCCGGGTTGGTGAGGACGTAGTTCGCGTACTGGCGGATCCACTCGCGTTCCTCGAACGGCGTGTCTCCGTCGTAGACGGCGGGACGTACCGCGGTGCCGAGCGGTTGTGAAAGTTCTTTCACCGATCTGCACTGGTCCGCCGCGAGGGCCTTCGTGGGGGCCAGGTACAGCGTGGTGCTGCCGCGGCCGTTCGGGGCCTCGGAACCGTCCAGGAGGGCCGACAGGACCGGCACGAGGTATGCCAGTGACTTGCCGGAGGCGGTGCCCGTGGAGACGATCACCGAGTCGCCGTCGAGGGCGTGCTCGGCGGCCAGGGCCTGATGGGCCCAGGGGTGGTCGATGCCCGCGGCCTGGACGGCCGCGACGACCTCCGCACGGATCCGGTCGGGCCAGACGGCATGGCGTCCCGCGCGCGGGGGCAAGTGCTCCGTATGAGTGATGCGCGCAGACCGGCTCGGCCCCGAGGCGAGCCGGTGCAGGACCGTGCCCGGGGAGCGGGATGCGGCGTCCGTCGGGGGTCGATCGGATCGGTGATTCTTGGCCATCGGGACCGAGTGTGTCACCGGTGTGACGGACAATGGGGCCAAGGCGTCGTGCACGCCTGCCGGTAAGTGATTGAATGCCATCGCGGCTGGCGTACGTCCCGGGGGCCGCAAGCCGAGGTGTCCCGAGGGGCGACCGCTCGATAGCAAGGTGCTGGAGGATCCGTGGACCTGTCCCTGTCGACCCGTACCGTCGGCGATCGTACGGTCGTCGAGGTCGGTGGCGAAATCGACGTATATACCGCGCCCAAGCTGCGCGAGCAGCTGGTCGAGCTGGTGAACGACGGGAATTTCCACCTCGTCGTCGACATGGAGGGCGTGGACTTCCTCGACTCCACCGGGCTCGGCGTGCTGGTCGGTGGCCTGAAGCGAGTGCGTGCCCATGAGGGCTCCCTGCGCCTGGTCTGCAACCAGGAGCGCATTCTCAAGATCTTCCGCATCACCGGCCTCACCAAGGTGTTCCCGATTCACACCTCGGTCGAGGAAGCGGTTGCGGCCACCGACTGACCTTGGTCCGTCGACCGGATCCGGGTCGTTGAGCGGCCCGGTCCGCCGTAGGACCACGTCCCGGGCCGATGGCCCGGGCCGTACAAGTTGATCAGGGGGGCGGGGCTTTCGGCGGCCCGGCCCCCCGACCGCACGCCCGAAGTTCCGAGGGGGATGCATGGCCACCGTTGAACTCCGTTTCAGCGCGCTGCCCGAGCACGTCCGGACCGCCCGACTGGTGGCGGCAGCGGTGGCGCGCAGGGCCGGGGTGGACGAGGCCGTACTCGACGAGGTCCGGCTCGCCGTGGGCGAGGCATGCTCCCGCGCCGTCGGGCTGCACCAGAGTTCCGGTATCACCGCGCCGGTGAAGGTGGTGCTGGTCGAGGAGGAGAAGCAGTTCTCCATCGAGGTCGGCGACGAGGCGCCCCGTTCGGCCCCGGGTGACCGGGCGCCCGGCGGGCCCGGACACGACGCGGACGCGGAGGCCGAGGAGGACGAGATGGGCCTCGCGGTCATCAGCGGCCTCGTCGACGACGTGGAGGTGACCGCCGGAGAGCACGGCGGGCAGATCCGTATGACCTGGCCGACCACGCCGCCGGCGGTCGCGCTCGGCTGAGACGTTCCGTACCACCGGCTCTCCGCCGGTGCGATCACCTGCCACCGGCACCCCGTCGGCACCCTGCCGGCTCCGTCCGTGGCGTGCGCCCCGTCGGGCGTCACACTCAAGGGCCCTGCTCAGCAGGGCCTTTCGTGTTGTTGTCTGCCACCGCCGCCGGAATTCGTGAAGAAATTCACGATCAATGACCCGATAATTTGATCAAGCGTCAATGCGGGCGTCAATGCTTTTGAGGCATTACCGCTTTCGGGTTCGCTGGCGTGGCGTCGATCATTTGCTGAAGAGCAAGTGAAGGCTAATTCCGTCTACCGCGCTCTGTTTTGATCAGGTTCCGGTACCTACAATCCGTCCACATCTTGAGCTCAGCCCAAGCGTCAAGGAGGACGAATGGCGGGGCTTTCTACCCCTCATCAGTTGGGCCACCCCACAACCCTCGCAGCCGCAGTCCTGACCGACGGCAACCGTGTCCTGGTGGCGGTCTTCGTGGTCGTCGCGCTGGCCGCGCTCGTGGTAGCCGGGATCCTGGTGCGCCAGGTGCTCGCGGCCGGCGAGGGCACCGACAGCATGAAGAAGATCGCTGCGGCGGTCCAGGAAGGCGCCAACGCCTATCTGGCCCGCCAGCTGCGCACACTCGGCATTTTCGCCGTCGTCGTGTTCTTCCTGCTCATGCTGCTGCCCGCGGACGACTGGAATCAGCGTGCCGGACGGTCGGTGTTCTTCCTGATCGGCGCGGCGTTTTCGGCGGCCACCGGCTATATCGGCATGTGGCTCGCCGTGCGCAGTAATGTGCGCGTCGCCGCGGCGGCCCGGGAGGCGACACCGGCGGAGGGAGAACCGGAAAAGGATCTCACCACCGTCTCTCACAAGGCCATGAAGATCGCTTTTCGTACGGGCGGCGTCGTCGGCATGTTCACGGTGGGGCTCGGCCTGCTGGGCGCCTCCTGTGTCGTGCTGGTGTACGCGGCCGACGCGCCGAAGGTGCTTGAGGGCTTCGGCCTCGGGGCCGCCCTGATCGCCATGTTCATGCGGGTCGGGGGCGGCATCTTCACCAAGGCCGCCGACGTCGGCGCCGACCTGGTCGGCAAGGTCGAGCAGGGCATTCCGGAGGACGACCCGCGCAATGCCGCGACCATTGCCGACAACGTGGGCGACAACGTCGGCGACTGTGCGGGCATGGCGGCCGACCTGTTCGAGTCGTATGCCGTGACCCTGGTCGCCGCGCTGATCCTCGGCAAGGCGGCGTTCGGTGACTCCGGGCTCGCCTTTCCGCTGCTGGTGCCGGCCATCGGTGTGATCACCGCCATGATCGGCATCTTCGCGGTCGCCCCGCGCCGGGCCGACCGCAGCGGCATGTCCGCGATCAACCGTGGCTTCTTCATCTCGGCCGTGATCTCGCTCGCCCTGGTGGCGGTGGCGGTCTTCGTCTATCTGCCGGGGAAGTACTCCGACCTCAGCGGCGTCACGGACGCGGCGATCAGCGGCAAGGACGGCGATCCGCGGATCCTCGCCCTGGTCGCGGTGGCGATCGGCATCCTGCTCGCCGCGGTGATCCAGCAGCTCACCGGCTACTTCACCGAGACCTCTCGCCGCCCCGTGCGCGACATCGGCAAGACCTCGCTCACCGGCCCGGCCACCGTCGTGCTCGCCGGCATCTCGATCGGCCTCGAATCGGCCGTCTACACCGCGTTGCTGATCGGACTCGGCGTCTACGGCGCGTTCCTGCTCGGCGGTACGTCGATCATGCTGGCGCTGTTCGCGGTCGCGCTGGCCGGTACCGGCCTGCTCACCACCGTCGGTGTGATCGTCGCCATGGACACCTTCGGCCCGGTCTCCGACAACGCACAGGGCATCGCCGAGATGTCCGGCGACGTCGAGGGCGCCGGCGCGCAGGTGCTCACCAACCTGGACGCGGTCGGCAACACCACCAAGGCCATCACCAAGGGCATCGCGATCGCCACCGCCGTCCTGGCGGCTTCGGCGCTGTTCGGGTCGTACCGCGACGCGATCACGACCGGGGCGCACGACGTCGGTGAAAAGCTCTCCGGGGCGGGCGCGCCGATGACCCTGATGCTGGACATCTCGCAGCCCAACAACCTCGTCGGCCTCATCGCGGGCGCTGCGGTCGTCTTCCTCTTCTCCGGGCTCGCCATCAACGCCGTGTCGCGGTCGGCGGGCTCCGTGGTGTTCGAGGTGCGCCGGCAGTTCCGCGAGAAGCCCGGGATCATGGACTTCAGCGAGAAGCCCGAGTACGGCAGGGTCGTCGACATCTGCACCAAGGACGCCCTGCGGGAGCTGGCCACGCCGGGCCTGCTGGCCGTGATGGCGCCCATCTTCGTCGGCTTCACGCTCGGCGTCGGCGCGCTCGGCTCGTATCTGGCCGGCGCCATCGGCGCGGGCACGCTGATGGCCGTGTTCCTCGCCAACTCCGGCGGCGCCTGGGACAACGCCAAGAAGCTCGTGGAGGACGGCAACCACGGCGGCAAGGGCAGTGAGGCCCATGCGGCCACGGTGATCGGCGACACCGTAGGCGACCCCTTCAAGGACACCGCGGGACCCGCGATCAACCCGCTGCTGAAGGTGATGAACCTGGTGTCGCTGCTGATCGCGCCGGCCATCATCAAGTTCTCCTACGGCAGCGACAAGAGCCTCGGCGTGCGGATCCTGATCGCGGTCCTCGCGCTCGTGGTCATCGTCGGCGCGGTGTACGCCTCCAAGCGGCGTGGCATCGCCGTGGGGGACGAGGAGGAGGACGCCGAGCGGGTGTCCGAGTCGGCCGGTCCCGCGGTGGTTCCGTAGGCGGTCCTGCCAAGGTCGCTCAAAGGGCGGGCGGCGCGTACTGACGCGCCGCCCGCCCGCTTCACGTGCGCGCGCCCGCCGCTGCGACCGTGAGCCTTCTCTCCCCTGGAGTAAATGCCATTAAAAGTTCTCTTAACGGACGTATGGCGTGCGGATGCGGACGGTGCGGCGTGTAAGGTCCGGGGGCCGAGAGCCACGGAAGGGACCGATCCGGTGAACAAGAAGCTCGCGGCCGCACTGTCCGGCGGCGCGGTACTGGCGCTGGCGCTGACGGGATGCAGCGGCGACGACACCAACGAAAAGCTGGACGCCTGGGCCAAGCAGGTCTGCGACGCGGTGCAGCCGCAGGCCAAGAAGATCGCGGCCGCCAACACCGCGATACAGAAGCAGACCTCGGACAACAGCGCACCGGCGGACGTGCAGAAGACGGACGCGCGGGCCTTCCAGGACATGTCGAACGCCTACAAGGCGATCGGTACCGCCGTCAGCTCGGCCGGGGCGCCCGCCGTCGACGGCGGTGAGAAGAAGCAGCAGGACGCCGTCAAGGAGCTGAACGCCATCTCGGCGCAGTACGCGTCCCTGAAGAAGCAGGTCGACGAGCTGGACACCAAGAACCAGGGGAAGTTCGCCGACGGTCTCAAGGACATCGCGACGGAGCTGTCCAAGCTGAGCAAGACCGGTAACGACGCGCTCAAGAACCTGGAGGAGGGCGACGTCGGCAAGGCGATGGCCAAGCAGGAGACCTGCAAGTCGGCGTCCGCGTCGGCCTCGCAGACCGCGAGCTGATCCGGGGGCTGTGGCGGGGCCGACTCCGGGAGGGCTCGGGTGCGTGCACCGCCCGTACGAGCGGACACAATGGGACACGTGAGTAACGCCACCCTGCGCTCCCTGCCGTCCTCCGACCGCCCCGATGTCGCCGCCCGGCTGCGTGAGGCCCTGCTCGGCGCCTCCTTCACCGCCGACGGGCTGCTCGAACTGCTCGGCGCCCCGGCCTATGCGGCACTGGCCCGCAGCGAGACCGTGCCCGCGCTCCGGGCGACCCGCGGTGACACGCCGCTGGAGACGCTCGTACGGCTGTTCCTGCTCCAGCAGCCCGTTCTGTACGCGCGCGTGGCGGACGTGCTGCCCCTGCCGGAGTGCCTGGACAGCAGTTGGCTGGTGCGCACGGGCGGGGACGAGGTCGCCGCGACCGTGGACGTACGGCCGTACGGCGGTCCGGGCGGCGAGGACTGGTTCATCGTGTCCGACCTCGGGTGCGCGGTCGGCGGCGCGGGCGGCATCGGGAACCGTGACGAGGGGGTCGTGCTCGGGGTCGGCGGCGCCTCCACCACGCTCGCCGGCATCACCGTACGCACGCCCGTGGCCGCCGCGCTCGACCTCGGCACCGGCTCGGGGATCCAGGCCCTGCACGCCGCCCAGCACGCCACGCGCGTGACGGCGACCGACGTCAACCCGCGCGCCCTGCATATGACCGCACTGACCCTCGCCCTGTCCGGTGCCCCTGCCGCCGACCTGCGCGAGGGATCGCTGTTCGAGCCGGTCAAGGAGGGGGAGACGTACGACCTGATCGTCTCGAACCCGCCCTTCGTGATCTCGCCCCGCGCCCGGCTGACCTACCGGGACGGTGGAATGGGCGGGGACGATCTGTGCCGCTCGCTCGTTCAGGAGTCGAGGGAACGGCTGAACGTGGGCGGGTTCGCGCAGTTCCTCGCCAACTGGCAACACGTGGAAGGGGAGGACTGGCAGGACAGGATCAGATCGTGGGTGCCGCGCGGGTGCGATGCCTGGGTCGTGCAGCGCGAGGTGCAGGACATCACGCAGTACGCCGAGCTGTGGCTGAGGGACGCCGGCGACCACCGTGGGGACGCCGCCGAGTATCAGGCGCGGTACGACGCCTGGCTCGACGAGTTCGAGGCGCGCAAGGTCAGGGCGGTGGGGTTCGGATGGATCACGCTGCGCAGGACGGAGGACGCGGCGCCCTCCGTCACCGTGGAGGAATGGCCGCATCCGATCGAACAGCCGCTCGGCGAGGCGGTCCGGGCGCACTTCGCCCGCCTCGACTACCTCCGGGAGTATGACGACGCGGCCCTGCTCGACAGCCACTTCCGGCTCGTCGCGGAGGTCGTGCAGGAGCAGGTCGGACTGCCCGGCGCCGAGGACCCGGAGCATGTCGTGCTGCGCCAGAACCGCGGGATGCGGCGCGCCACCAAGGTGGACACCGTCGGCGCCGGTTTCGCGGGCGTGTGCGACGGCACGCTGAGCGCGGGCCGCATTCTGGACGCCATCGCCCAGTTGTTGGGCGAGGACCCGGTGGTCCTGCGCGACCGTACGCCGGCGCAGATCCGCCTCCTCGTGGAACAGGGTTTCCTGGAGCCGGCGTGACGAGGCGCCCGCCCTTGGCGGGGGCCGCTCTGTGGCTTCCGTGGTGTCTGTGGAGTGCGCGCCGCGGTGACCTCGTGCGGCTCCCGGCCGTTCGGTCAGGCGCGCCATGTGACTGATGCGCTCTTTGTGGCATGCGTGTCTGCTGTGATCAGGGGCCTGCTGTATGCCATCGGTGACATGTGTAGCTACCGTGGTCTGCGTGCCAGTCGTGACCCGCGTGCCAGCGGTGTGGTGCCTGCCGTGACCTGAGTGCCAGCCGTGACCCACGCGGCTACGTAACTTGCGCGCCGCCGTGACCCGTGCGTCACCGTGCTCCATAGGCCCTCCGTGATCCGTAGCCGGCGCCCTCCGTGACCTGTGTCATCCGTTGTGTCATCCGTGCGGGAAATCGGCCGGAACAAGGTGGGCGGCCGGTTTGGGACGGGTGGGGGTCCGGACGCGGGAGGGAAGCGGCGACGACCGCGCGTTCACCTCGGATTCGCCCGTCCGCCGCCCGCGCGTGCCAGTCTCCCGGCGCTGGGTATGCATGGACGGGGGGAAAGGGGCGCGAGGAATCATGGAGAGCGGACCGGCGATCTTCGCGGGAGTGGTGTTCGCCCTGTTCGGGGGCGCTCTGCTGGCCTGGACCGGCACGCGGCTGCACCGCCGTGAGCCCATCGCCCACGGTGTGAGTCGGGTCGCATCGACGACCCTCACCGGCCTCGCTTCGGTGATCGCGCTGGGCCTCGGGGCGTACTGCTTCACCCGCATCTGACGGCGCCCCGCCTGCTGTTCCGGGCGTAAGGGGAGCGCCACCCTCCGGGCACGCCCGCACGGGCCCCCGAGAGGTCCGGGCGGCAGGAATGGCGGTAGTCGGGTTACCGTTCGAGTGGCCGTTGCGGGCTTTTCCCGTTTGACACGGGGGCGGGATGTACCGTCACACTCCGCAGCGTCACCACCACCCGACCCCGGGACAATGGCCTGGGGAGGCCCAAGCGTCGACCGGAGAGAAGAGCGAAGTTGTCCCCGACCAGCGAGACCGCACAGGGCGGCCGCCGACTCGTCATCGTCGAGTCGCCTGCCAAGGCGAAGACGATCAAGGGCTACCTGGGCCCCGGCTACGTAGTCGAAGCGAGCGTCGGGCACATCCGCGACCTTCCCAACGGCGCCGCGGAGGTGCCGGACAAGTACACCGGCGAGGTGCGCCGCCTCGGCGTGGACGTCGAGCACGACTTCCAGCCCATCTATGTGATCAACGCCGACAAGAGGGCGCAGGTCAAGAAGCTCAAGGACCTGCTGAAGGACTCCGACGAACTCTTCCTCGCCACCGATGAGGACCGGGAGGGCGAGGCGATCGCCTGGCACCTCCAGGAGGTCCTCAAGCCGAAGATCCCGGTCAAGCGGATGGTCTTCCACGAGATCACCAAGGACGCGATCCGCGCCGCCGTCGCCAACCCGCGCCAGCTCAACCAGAAGCTCGTCGACGCCCAGGAGACCCGCCGCATCCTCGACCGCCTCTACGGCTACGAGGTCTCGCCGGTCCTGTGGAAAAAGGTCATGCCGCGCCTGTCCGCCGGCCGGGTCCAGTCCGTCGCCACCCGGCTCGTGGTCGAGCGGGAACGCGACCGCATCGCTTTTCGTTCTGCTGAGTACTGGGACCTGACGGGCACCTTCGCGACCGGCCGCGCGGGGGATCCGTCGGACCCGTCGTCGCTCGTCGCCCGCCTGCAGAGCGTCGACGGCAGGCGGGTCGCGCAGGGCCGCGACTTCGACTCCCTGGGACAACTCAAGAGCGCGAACACCCTCCACCTCGACGAGGCGAACGCCCGCGCCCTCGCCGCCGCCCTGGAGAACACCCGCTTCTCGGTCCGGTCCGTCGAGTCCAAGCCGTACCGCCGCTCGCCGTACGCCCCGTTCCGTACGACGACCCTCCAGCAGGAGGCCAGCCGCAAGCTCGGCTTCGGCGCGAAGGCGACCATGCAGATCGCGCAGAAGCTGTACGAGAACGGCTACATCACCTACATGCGTACGGACTCCACGACGCTCAGCGACACCGCGATCAGCGCCGCCCGTGCCCAGGTCACACAGCTGTACGGCGCGGACTACCTGCCGTCCCAGCCCCGTACGTACGCCGGGAAGGTCAAGAACGCGCAGGAGGCGCACGAGGCGATCCGGCCCTCGGGTGATCGTTTCCGCACGCCCGCGGAGACCGGTCTGACCGGAGACCAGTTCAAGCTCTACGAGCTGATCTGGAAGCGGACGGTCGCCTCCCAGATGAAGGACGCGACCGGCAACAGCGTCACCGTGAAGATCGGCGGCACGGCCGCCGACGGGCGGGACGTCGAGTTCAGCGCGTCCGGCAAGACGATCACCTTCCACGGCTTCCTCAAGGCGTACGTCGAGGGTGCCGACGACCCGAACGCCGAGCTGGACGACCGTGAGCGCCGGCTGCCGCAGGTCGCCGAGGGCGACGCGCTGAGCGCCGAGGAGATCACGGTCGACGGGCATGCCACCAAGCCCCCGGCCCGCTACACCGAGGCCAGCCTGGTCAAGGAGCTGGAAGAGCGAGAGATCGGCCGCCCGTCGACGTACGCGTCGATCATCGGCACGATCCTCGACCGCGGCTACGTCTTCAAGAAGGGCACGGCCCTGGTGCCGTCCTTCCTGTCCTTCGCCGTCGTCAACCTCCTGGAGAAGCACTTCGGGCGGCTCGTCGACTACGACTTCACCGCCAAGATGGAGGACGACCTCGACCGCATCGCGGCCGGCGAGGCCAAGGCCGTGCCGTGGCTGAAGCGCTTCTACTTCGGCGAGGGCACGGCCACGGGTGGCGCGGCCGACGCAGGCAACGGCGACGGGGACCACCTCGGCGGCCTCAAGGAACTGGTGACCGACCTGGGCGCGATCGACGCGCGCGAGGTGTCGTCGTTCCCGGTGGGCAACGACATCGTGCTGCGGGTCGGCCGCTACGGCCCGTACATCGAGCGGGGCGAGAAGGACACCGAGCAGCACCAGCGCGCCGACGTCCCGCAGGACCTGGCGCCCGACGAGCTGAGCGTCGAACTGGCCGAGGAACTCCTCGCCAAGCCGAGCGGCGAGCGCTCCCTGGGCACCGACCCGGCGACGGACCGCCCGATCGTCGCCAAGGACGGCCGCTACGGCCCGTACGTCACGGAGATCCTCCCCGAGGGAACCCCGAAGACGGGCAAGAACGCCGTCAAGCCGCGCACCGCCTCGCTCTTCAAGTCCATGTCGCTGGACACGGTGACGCTGGAGGATGCGCTGCGCCTGATGTCGCTGCCGCGGGTCGTCGGCGCGGACGCGGACGGCGTGGAGATCACCGCGCAGAACGGGCGCTACGGGCCGTACCTGAAGAAGGGCACGGACTCGCGCTCGCTGCAGTCGGAGGACCAGCTCTTCACGATCACGCTGGAGGAGGCGGAGGCGATCTACGCCCAGCCGAAGCAGCGTGGCCGCGCCGCCGCCAAGCCGCCGCTGAAGGAACTCGGCGCGGACCCGGTCAGCGGCAAGCCGGTGGTCGTCAAGGACGGCCGTTTCGGACCGTACGTCACCGACGGGGAGACCAACGCGACCCTGCGCTCCGACGACAGCGTCGAGACGATCACCCCGGAGCGCGGCTTCGAACTGCTCGCTGAGAAGCGGGCGAAGGGTCCTGCCAAGAAGACGGCGAAGAAGACGGCCGCCAAGAAGGCCGCCCCGGCGAAGAAGGCCGCGGCGAAGAAGACGTCGGCCACGAAGGCGACCACCGCCGCGAAGAAGACCACGGCCAAGAAGACCACCGCGAAGAAGGCGACGGCCTCCAGGGCGTCCGTGGAGGACTGACGGCCCCGGACAGCGGGGGCCCGGCGTCGTCGGTCCTCCACATCGCGCACATCCGGTGCGTGAAGGGCACGCCCAGGCATCACTTTGGTGTCGGGGCGTGCGCACGTTCGGACGGCCGCCGCTGGCTGTCGGTGGCTGCCGATAGGCTGAACGCATGACGCGAGCCGATCAGCCAACGGCCCACAGCACGACCCCCGACGACGCACTCGTGGCGGACTCCCGCGAGCGTGCCGTCCGTGCCCTGCTGCGCCAGCCGGAGCTGAAACGCCTGTGGAGCGCGCAGCTGGTCGGCGGCGTGGGGGACACCCTCGCGCTGCTGGTGCTGGTTGTGCTCGCCCTTCAGGCGGCCATCGTCGAGGGCTCGTTCGGCGACGGCTACCGCGGCGTGGCGTTCGCGGTGGCGGCCGTGTTCGCGGTTCGCATCCTTGCGACGCTGCTCTTCGGAGCCGTCCTCCTCGGCCCGCTCGCCTCCCTCACGTCCCAGGAAGGCCCGCTCGACCGCCGCTGGACCATGGTCGGCGCCGACGGCCTGCGGGCCGCGTTGCTGATCGTCGCCCCGCTGTGGATCGACTGGACACCGGACAACGCGCTCGCCGTCATCCTGGTGACCGTCTTCGTCACCGGCGTCGCCGAGCGCTTCTGGGCCGTGTGCCGGGAGAGCGCGGCCCCCGCGCTGCTGCCGGCCCCGCCCCCGGAGGGCGCGACGGTGCGGCCGCTGCCGGACCACCTGGACGCCCTGCGCCGGCTTGCGCTGCGTACGAGCTTCACCGCGGTCCCTCTGGCCGCCGCCGCCCTGGTCGTCGGGGCACTCCTGAACAACCTGCTCGGCACCGGCGTCGGCTGGTTCGACCAGCACCAGGTGGCGCTCGGCTCATATGTGGCGGCCGGGCTGTTCGCCGCGTCCCTGTCGGTGGTCACCTTCCTTGAGCTGCCCGATACGCGCACCCCGCGCCCGCGGTCCCCGCTCGAAGGACTGCGCCGCCCCAGGACCGGGACCGGCGTGGACAAGGGCCGCACGGGCGCGATCCCGCTGCTGGTGCCGGCCTGCGCCGCCGTCGCCGGAGCCATCTCCGCCGCCGTAGCCGTCTCGGTGCTGCACGCCACGGAACTCGGTGGCGGCCCCGTGCTCTACGGCCTGCTGGTGCTCGGGCTGACCGGTGGAGTCGTCGTCGGCATCCGCACCGCCCCCGCCGTCCTGCCGTCGCTCTCGCGCCGTCGGCTGCTGTCGCTGGCCATCGCGTTCACCGGTGTGGCCCTGCTCGCCGCCGGGCTCGTCCCGGACGTCACCAGCGTGCTGCTGATCGTCGCGCTGGCCGGGGTCGGCGCGGGCGCGGCCGCCAACACCGGGCACGCGCTGCTGGACCAGGAGACCGAGGACCACCGCCGGGCGCGCACCACCGAGCACCTGCACGCCGTCGTCCGGGTCTTCGTGGCGATCGGCGCGCTGATCGCGCCCCTGGTGGCCGCTCTCATCGGGCCGCACCGCCTGGAGAACGGCAGGTTCGTGTTCGCGCACGGCGGCGCCGCCTTCACACTGATGCTGGTCGGCGCGCTGCTGCTGCCGGTGGCCGCGCTGGTGCTGGCCAAGGTCGACGACCGGGCCGGCGTCCCGCTGCGGCAGGACCTGCGCGACGCGCTGCTCGGCGACGACCCGGCGCAGACGCCCGCCGCGAACGGCTTCTTCATCGCCCTGGAGGGCGGCGACGGCTCCGGGAAGTCCACCCAGGCCGAGGCTCTCGCGGAGTGGATCCGGGCCAAGGGACACGAGGTCGTCCTCACCCGGGAGCCCGGGGCCACACCCGTGGGCAAGCGGCTGCGGTCGATCCTGCTGGACGTGTCGTCGGCCGGACTGTCCCACCGCGCGGAGGCGCTGCTGTACGCCGCCGACCGCGCCGAGCATGTCGACACGGTCGTGCGGCCCGCTCTGGAGCGGGGCGCGGTCGTCATCTCCGACCGTTACATCGACTCGTCGGTCGCCTACCAGGGCGCGGGCCGCGACCTGTCCCCGACGGAGATCGCCAGGATCAACCGCTGGGCGACCAACGGGCTGGTCCCGCACCTGACCGTCCTGCTGGACGTGTCCCCGGAGACCGCCCGCGAGCGGTTCACGGAGGCCCCGGACCGGCTGGAGTCGGAGCCCGCCGAGTTCCACGCGCGCGTGCGGGCCGGTTTCCTGACGCTGGCCGCCTCCGACCCCGGCCGCTACCTCGTTGTGGACGCGGGCCAGGAACCGGAGGCCGTCACCACCGTCATCCGGCACCGTCTCGACATCGTGCTGCCGCTGTCCGAGGCCGAGATCAAGGCGCAGGAGGAGGCCCGCAAGGCCGCCGAGGAGGAGGCCCGCCGCAAGGCCGAGGAAGAGGCCGCCCGCAAGGCCGAGGAGGAGCGCCTGGAGCGCGAGCGCCAGGAACAGCTGGCCCGGCTGCGTGCCGAGGAGGAGGAGCGCAAGCAGCGCGAGCTGGAAGAGGCGCAGCGGCGCGAGGCCGAACGACAGGCGGAGGAGGCCCGGCAGCGGGCCGAGGAGGCAAGGCGCCGGGCGGAGGAGGAGCGGCAGCGGCTCCTCGCCGAGGAGAAGGCCCGTGCCGAGGAGGAGGCCCGCCGCAAGGCCGAGGAAGACCGCCGGCGCAAGCAGGCCGAGGAGGAGGCCAGGCTCCGCGCCGAGGAGGAGGCGCGGCGCCAGGAGAAGCAGCGCAAGGCCGAAGAGGCGCTGCTGCGGGCCGAGGAGGCCAGGCGCCGGGCCGCCGAGGCGGCGGCCGCGGCCGATGCCGTGGCCCAGCAGCCCGCGGCACCGCGGCCGGCGGCTCCCGGAGTGACGCCGGAGGCCACGACCGTGGAGACGCCGGTGGTGACGCCCGGAGCGGACGAGACGGCGGTGCTGCGGCCGGTGCGCGAGGAGCGGGACGGCGGGGTTCGACCCGGCCGGGAGACGGAGTCCGAGTCCGAGGTGACGGCGAAGCTGCCGCAGCCGCCGGTCGCGCCGGGGGCCGCCGACGAGACGGCGGTGCTGCCGCCGGTCACCCCGGGCGCGGCCGATGAGACCGCCGTGCTGCCGCCCGTACCGGCCGACGATCCGGTGGACCGGGTCCCGCGGGACTTCTTCCGGGACGAGCGGCCGTCGGCGGCAGGCGGCGACACCGAGGACCGTACGCGCGAGATGCCGCAGGTCGACGCGGACGCCGAGGCCGGCGGCGCGGCCCGGCGCCGCCCGCGGCCCGACTGGGCCGAGGAGACACCGCTGGACGACCTGCCGTCGCTGGCGGACGAACTGCTCGGGTCGTACGAGGCCGAGGAGTACGACGAGAACCAGGACCGGCGGGGCCGGGGGCGGCGCGGCTGACCGCTCCGCGGGGCCTGGCCGCGTGGGCATGCACCTGGCACGAACTGGTACGGGACCTGCCGCGACCGGTCGGCCGCAGGATGCCGGTCACCGAATGAGGTCCGCGGATGCGGTCGGTGAAGGCGGTCCGCGAAGGCAGTCGGTGACAGCGGTCGGTGAAGGCGGTCGGGGACAGCGGTCGGTGAAGGCGGTCGGCACCCGTTGTCAGTGGGCGCCCGCACAATGGATGCCGGAACGCGGAACGTGACGGAAGGGCGGCGTGACCCATGACCGTGTGGGACGACCTCGTCGGGCAGGAGAAGCTGAGCGAACTGCTCGACGCGGCAGCCCGGGACGCCGACGCCCTCGTCACCGCCGCCGCCGCGGACGCGCCGCCGCCGGAGGCGTCCAGGATGACGCACGCGTGGCTGTTCACCGGCCCGCCCGGTGCGGGCCGCAACCAGGCGGCGCGGGCCTTCGCCGCGGCCCTGCAGTGCGTGAGCCCCGACCGCGCGCTCGGCGGCGCCCCCGGCTGCGGGTTCTGCGACGGCTGCCACACGGCGCTGGTGGGCACCCACGCGGACGTGTCCACGGTCGCCGCGGTCGGCAGCGAGATCCTCGTCAGGGACATGCGGGACACCGTCCGCAAGTCGTTCACGGCACCGGCGAACGGCCGCTGGCAGGTGATCCTCGTCGAGGACGCCGAGCGGCTGAACGAGAAGTCGGCCAACGCCGTCCTCAAAGCCGTGGAAGAGCCCGCACCCCGCACGGTCTGGCTGCTGTGCGCGCCCTCCATCGAGGATGTGCTGCCCACCATCCGCTCCCGCTGCCGGCACCTCAACCTGCGCACACCGTCGGTGGACGCCGTCGCCGACATGCTCGTACGCCGCGAGGGCATCGAGCCGGACGTGGCTGCCGCTGCGGCCCGCGCCACCCAGGGCCATGTCGACCGGGCCCGCCGGCTGGCCACCGACCCGGCCGCACGGGAGCGCCGCGGCTCCGTGCTGAAGCTGCCGATCCGCCTCGACGAGGTCGGCAACTGCCTCAAGGCGGCCCAGCAACTGGTCGACGCGGCGGCCGAGGACGCCAAGCAACTCGCCGAGGAGATGGACGGCAAGGAGACGGAGGAGCTGAAGGCCGCGCTGGGCGCGGCCCAGGGCGGACGGCTGCCGCGCGGCACCGCGGGCGTGATGAAGGACCTGGAGGACATGCAGAAGCGGCGCAGAACCCGGACGCAGCGTGACAGCCTCGATGTCGCCCTCGGCGACCTCACCGGTTTCTACCGCGATGTGCTCGCCCTCCAGTTCGGCTCCCGCGTGGCGATGGCCAGCACGGACGCCGAGGAGGCGGTGGAGCGGGTGGCGCACGCCAGTTCACCGCAGGCGACACTGCGCCGCATCGAGGCGATCTCCGCGTGCCGGGAGGCCCTGGACCGCAATGTGGCGCCGCTGCTCGCGGTGGAGGCGATGACGATGGCTCTGAGAGCGGGCTGAGCCCGGGCGCCGGTCCGGGACTCGTCGCTCACTCGTCCAGGGATCAGGCCATCGCGTTGTTGACGTCATCACCCGTAAGGGCCATGAAGAGCACGCATCGCATCCAGTTCATCGCTCAGCGTTACGCTCACTTGATGCACACCAGGCGAACCCCCCGCCAGACCAAGGCCACGGCCCGCGCCGTGGCCACCGCCCTCACGGCAGCCGCGCTGCTCCTCACCGCGTGCTCCGCCGGCGGCTCGATGACGGCGACGAGCGAAGGGGCGCAGCCCGCGCTGGCCCCGCTGCCGAGTTCGACACCGCCCGCGCTCGCGCCGTACTACGGGCAGAAGCTCGCCTGGCGCGACTGCGGCGTCGAGGGCTTCCAGTGCGCGACCCTGAAGGCGCCGCTCGACTACGCCAAGCCCGGCGCGGGCGACGTACGGCTCGCCGTCGCCCGCAAGAAGGCCACCGGCGAAGGCAGGCCGCTCGGCTCGCTCCTCGTCAACCCGGGCGGCCCGGGCGGCTCCGCGGTCGGCTACCTCCAGCAGTTCGCCGGCATCGGCTACCCGGCCGAGGTCCGCGCCCGCTACGACATGGTGTCGATGGACCCGCGCGGCGTCGCCCGCAGCGAGCCCGTCGAGTGCCTGGACGGGCGGCAGATGGACGCGTACACGCAGACGGACGTCACACCCGACGACCGCAAGGAGACGGACGCACTGGTCGCGCGGTTCAAGAAGTTCGCGGAGCGCTGCGGGGCCCGCTCGTCGCGACTGCTGCGCCATGTGTCCACGGTGGAGGCCGCCCGGGACATGGACATCCTGCGGGCGGTGCTCGGGGACCGGAAGCTGAACTACGTGGGCGCGTCCTACGGCACCTTCCTCGGGGCGACGTACGCCGGGCTGTTCCCCGGGCGGGCGGGCCGGCTCGTCCTGGACGGCGCGATGGACCCGTCGCTGTCCGCGCGGCAGCTGAACCTGGAGCAGACGAGGGGTTTCGAGACCGCGTTCCAGGCGTTCGCGAAGGACTGCGTCCGGCACGCCGACTGCCCGCTCGGCGGCAAGGGCACGCCCCCGGCCCAGGTCGGCGACCACCTCGCGGCCTTCTTCCGCAAGCTGGACGCGCACCCGGTTCCGGCCGGCGGCGCAGACGGCCGCAGGCTCGGCGAGGCCCTCGCCACCACCGGGGTGATCGCCGCGATGTACGACGAGGCGGCCTGGCCGCGGCTGCGCGAAGCGCTCACCTCGGCGATGAAGAACAACGACGGAGCCGGCCTGCTGGCGCTCTCGGACAGCTACTACGAGCGTGACGGCGACGGCCAGTACACGAACCTGATGTTCGCCAACGCCGCCGTGAACTGCCTCGACACCCCGCCCGCCTTCGACAGCCCCGAACAGGTCGAGAAGGACCTCCCGGCCTTCGAGAAGGCGTCCCTCGTCTTCGGCAAGGGCCTTGCCTGGGCGTCCCTGAACTGCGCGTACTGGCCGGTGCGGGCCACAGGGGAGCCGCACCGTATCGAGGCCAAGGGCGCGGATCCGATCGTGGTGGTGGGCACCACCCGCGACCCGGCGACGCCGTACCCCTGGGCCAAGTCCCTCGCCCACCAGCTCTCCTCCGCCCGCCTGCTCACCTACGCCGGTGACGGCCACACCGCCTACGGCCGCGGCAGCGCCTGTATCGACTCCGCGATCAACGCCTACCTGCTGGAGGGAACCCCTCCGGCCAACGGAAAGCGCTGCTCATAGCCCGCCGCACGCCCCGGAGGTCGCCTTCCGGGGCGTGTACGAAGCACCCTCGGAAACTGTGTAGACTTACCGACGTTGCCGATCGCACCATAGTTGCGGGCGACATGCCGCTTTAGCTCAGATGGCCAGAGCAACGCACTCGTAATGCGTAGGTCTCGGGTTCGAATCCCGAAAGCGGCTCAGTGAAGACCCAGGTTAGATAGCCTCTGACCTGGGTCTTTTGTTATTTCTTTACCTTGCTTCTGCTGGAGTGCCAGGCTGGAAGCCCGGTCAGGCGCTTCCTGGTGGCCGACCGGTGGCCAAACGTGCAAGGGGCGTGCAGCAGCGGTGGCCAAGGGGGTTGCTGGGAGCATGCTGGCGACCGCTTGGCCGTTGTTCCATCCCTACAAGTCATTGCCAAGCAGAACCGATGTGTAGGACTTGCGGCCGGGCCCAACGGTTTTTCACTCACGCGCCGTGAGGGATGGGCCGGAGCAGACCCGCATGGTTGTCATCGCTTCCGTCTTCCGCTTGGGCCTCGCGGGCGCTGGCCTTGTTGTCCGGTCTGTGCGGGGGAGCGCGGCGTGTGAAGGCGGGGGCGCCGGGCGGCACACCGGGATCTCTCTCAACACCTGTGGGCTGGGCAACGCGATCGCGATCGGCAGCAGGGTTGAGATCGATGGCGAGGGGATTGGACCGCGGACGCGCGTGCGCGCAGGAGATCATCGAGCACGTGCACCGGAGATGTCGGGCATAGGGCCAGTCGGGCGTCGAGCGCTCCCGCCCACTGCTCGGTCAGATGGAGCATGAGGCGCTTGCGCATGCCTGGGGTGACATGGGCGTAACGCGCCGAGACCGAGCCGTCGATGTGGCCCATGCGTTCGTCCATGAGGACCCACTCGGTGCCGAGGTCCTCCATCACGGTCCGGTGGGCGTGGCGAAGGCCGTGGGGTGTGAGTCCTTCGGCGATCGGGAGCCAGCAGGCGTCGGCCCGCTGGCTGGCTCCGCGCCCTCGTACCGGGATGCCGGGCCACGGCTCGCCAAGCAGTGGAACGGGGCGTGCCGATTGCGGTGCCTTCTTCGGGTACCAGCCGGAGACTGCTGGCGTGAACAGCCACGTCGCGAAGCCGTTTCGGCGCCAGTGGGCAGCGTGCTCCGAAACCGCGCCGCCCCGCACGAAACCCAGGTCCGCGATGGCCTGCTCCACCTTCAACCGTTTGGCTTCGGTGACGCGGTCGGGGTGGTTGAGAACGTTGGACACCGTGCCCGTGGAGACTTCGGCACGGCGAGCGACGTCGACGAGCTTCGCGCCTTGGTGGCCACCGGTGCGAGCCGCGCCCTGCCCGCGGAAGACGTACGTCTTGCCATGACACGGGCAAGGGGTCGGCTTCGTGCGGGCGACGTGGTCGGCGACCAGGGCCGACAGCCAGTCCATCGCGTCGATCTTGCGGTAACTGTCGTCCTTGGGCGGGCAGCGCACCAGCTCACCGGTGTCGAGTTCGTACAGCTGCCACTCGACGCGGATCGAGCCGCGGCGGGCGAACTCCGTCTCCAAGCCGACGACTTCGCCCCAGCGCATGCCCGTGTAACCCGTGAGGACCACGGCGACGAACTCATCGTCGCGACCGGACAGTATGGCGGTCCGCTCGGCGGTCAGCAGGATGCCGAGTGCGTCGGTGATGACCTTCTCCGGGCCACGGCCCCGGAAGCGGCCGGCGCGCTTGCCGCGCCCGCGCCGCCTTGCGGCCGGGTTAGAGGTGATCAGACCTTCGTCGAATGTGTCTTCGAAGATCAGGTGGAGGGTCGAGCGCCAGGTCTTGACGCTGGAGGCTGCGTAGACGGCCTTCTCCTTCTTCTCCCACAGGCTGACGTCCGTGCGCAGGATGCTGGCGAGCGCCTTGTCCTCGAACTCGGGGAGCAGGTGCTTCTCGAGATGACGCCGATAGTTCTGCATGGTCGAGGCGGCCAGGTCTTGAGCCTCGTACCAGCGGTTTACGTACTTGCCGAAGGTCTCCTGGCCCAGTGCCGGGTCACTCCAGTCGCTGTCCTGGTATTCGGTTTCAGCTGGCGGACTCATGGGAGGTGAACCAGGTAGCCGGGTTGGACGCCGTCGAACGTCGTGATGGCTGTTCCGGATGTGACCCAGAGGCTGGTGGGTTTTTCCCCTGCCGGGATCTGGAACACCCCGTGCACCGGCCCCTTGCTGCCGGGGTTGATACCGAAGGTCGGCGCGGTCTCACCTTTGCTGTTCCAGTACTGGGCATAGTCCAGGGCGTAGTGCGCGTCCCTTTGTGACTCGGTGTAGCGGGTGTCTACGACGTTCAGGCTTACCCTGTCGCTGGCGTCCCAGAACGCCATGCTCTTGCCCACGTTGACCGCTTCCATGGTCAGGACGCAGAACTGCTTGCTGGACTCCGGTGTCGGTGTCGCGGTGGGCGAGCCGACCGCGTCGGCGGCGTACGCCAGCACCGCGTGGTCCAGCGGCTTGCCGCAGACCACGCTGCGTACGGTGAACTGCCAGCGGTGCGGGTCGGCGGCGGTGTCCGAGGCCAGGACGGTGAGGGTGAAGGGCATGCCCGGTCGCGCCGTACCAAGTACCTCGGCGCCCGGCGGTACGCCTGCCTGCGGACCAGCGTCGGTTGTCGTCGGTTCAGCAGTGCCAGCGCTGCCGTCCGCGCCGGGCGAGCGATCAGAGCTGCCTGAACAGGAGGCCATGAACGCAACTAGGGCAAACGCGGCGGCGGCGTGATACAGATCCCGGCGCGCGCTCATATCCCCATGCTGATACGCCCTGACCTGGTCCGCATGCTGGAACCGGGCAGTAACCAGACACGAGTGGTGGCCCACTCGGCGAGCAGCCGGTTACAGCGGATCAACGCCAGTTCCAGCAGCGCGGCGTGGTTCTCCTCGATCCACTCATGGAATGAGGGGGGCTGGAAGGCTCGCCACGTAGAGGTCACCGGGCTTTCGGGAGCTACGACAGTGCAGACCCGTCAGCGATGCGGCTGGCAGCCTGGATGGCATCGAGGCACTGCCACTCTCGCCTGGCGTGTCAGATGGGAAGGGGATCATTGCGGGCTCTGCCAGCTGATGCTGCCGCTACTCTGAAGGCATATGGACGCTTCGATCCACGCCTTGCTCGCTCGCCTGCTGGCGGGCCCCGCCATGTTGTTGTTGGGCCAGCATGCCGCTGATGACGAGCAAAGCCGACCGGATCCGGGACTGCCCGATCTTCTGGGCTCGGCCGACGAGGACATGGCTGCCGCGTACCGGAGGTTCGACAGCGCCGCCAGGATCCGGCAGGTGCCTGCGTGGCTCTCCGAGATCGCGACGTACCCGTGGAACGGCGTCTTCACCTCACGCATCGACTCCGTGCTGCCCGACGTCTTCAGCACCGGCTGGCGCCGCGTGGTGCCGACCGCGCAGGCTCAACTCGGCAGACACCCGCGCAGCACCACGGAGCTCCAACTCCGCTACCTGTTCGGAGGCCTGGGCCTTCCGGAGGACGAGCGTCCCCCAGCGGATGTGATCCAGGAGGTGGAGACGCGTTCCCGTGCGGTCGAGACGCTGAACACCCTGGCGGACACGCTTGTCACCCCGCGGGGAGTGGTGGTCATCGAGGGCTACCGCGTGGGCGACTGGCTGACTACACAGGAGCTGTTCACCTTCGTCAGCCGACTGCAGGCTGGCCAGGCGCACCTGTTCTCGGCCCCCGATACGTTGCGCGAAGACCGGTTTGTACGTGCCGCAGTTGACCGGGGCACCTTGGTCCTGCACGACGAGTCCTTCGCCGCCGTGCTCGCCGAGCTGGAGGCGGCGGGGCAGCTCCGGCCGGGAATGGTGGACCGGGACGCGAGGAGCCTGCGGTTCATTCCGGTCCGCGACGGCTTCGCGGACGTGACGTAAGCACATGGAATCGGATCATCGGCGCCGCGCCCCATCGATGTCGAACTACTCGAACCGTTCACCTCGGCTTCCTCCGCACTCAGGTACCAGCGGTTTCGCAACTTCCTTGGAGCGAGTGAAGGTGCTCCGCACTGGAAAGCGGTCGCGAGCGGGTACAACCTGAGACGGGACTTCGAGGCCGACCTGCTTCGCCGGGTGCAGGCCGGCCTCGACGGGCCGGTGCCCTCGAAGCCAATTGTCGTCGCCGGCCAGACGGCGACGGGTAAGTCGGTGGCCCTGTGCGCGCTGGCACTGGACGTGGCGCGTGCAGGGCAGGCAGCTGTCCTGCACCGTTCCCGGCGCGGGGACCAACCCAACCTCGCTGACATCGATGCGTTCGCCGCCTGGGCCGATGAGCACCATGGGCTGCCTACCCTGCTCGTGTGGGACGGCATGGCCAACATGGATGAGTACTACACACTGCAGCGCAGGCTGCGCTCCAGGGGGCGGCGCGTCCTTATCGTCGGCAGCAGCTATCTGCCCCCGGTGCACAGCAAGAACGTCATCCGTGTCCACGCTGTTCTGAGCAGAAGCGAGATCGCCCGGGCGAAGGATTGGTTGAGTGGATTCGACGTACCCATGCCGAGCGATACCAGCCTCGCGGTGGACTCTTCGTTCCTCGCCTTCCTCTACCGTGTGCTGCCCGATACTCACAGGGGACTGCGGCGGGGGCTGGCCCGCGAGATGCGTGCGGCGGAGAGCGGCCTGGAAATGTTGTCCCGCGTCGCCGCCTCGTCTGATCGACCACGGCTCGGCGCGGTGGCACAGGCGCTCGAAGCCGCAGGCTTCAACATCGACGAGCTCATGCCTGCCGACCACCCGCACGGAGAACTGGCCGACCTCTCGTTCGAAGCGAGGAGCTCGGCCGAGCAGCTGACGTCGATGTTGCTAGTGGCCGGCTGCCGGGGGCTGAGGATTCCGTTGGAACTTCCGTTGAGGATCCTCGGCCGCGAGGGGTCCAGCCGCATCATGGAGCTCGTCGGGACCTTCGACATCTTTCGTTTGACCGACAACGACAGCGGAAGCCAATACCTGGGGACGAGGACCCAGTTGGAGGCACAGCTGCTCGCGAAGGAGGACCTGAACGTCCGTACGGAGATCGGGGTCGTCACGCAGCTGATCGAGAATCTGCGACCAGCGGCGAGCAGTTGGGGTGGCGAAGAGGTGCAGTTCATCGTCGGCCTCATGGACGGCATGGGGCCGCAGTCACCGGAATCTTCCCGGTACTCTCAGCACTACCTGGATCTCGCCCATGCCTTCCGCTACCTCCGGACCACTCGGAGGTCGCAGCCGACCTCAATCTGAATCTGCCGAGGGCGAGCCGGCAGCACCATGAAGGTCAGGTCGAGAGGAGGTGGAGCAAGTACACCCTCCGCCCAGGCGAGACGGCTGCACAGGTCATAGCGTCGTTCGCCGAGAGTAGTCTCGTGTCGAGCCTCGGGCGGCTTCCCTGTGACTATGTGGAGATCCTCGAAGAGTTGCAGGTTCTTGGGACGAAAGACGCCGTAGCTGCGCTCCGGCTGGCCCACTCGGTTGCGGAGATCTCCCTGGCGAAGGGCGACGTCTATCTCAAGCTCGTCACCTCCACTTGGACGACACTGCGATCGGGTAGACACCCCTAACGATCTTGATTCGGAGGCTTGGTTGCCTCACCCAGGGCGACAGCCGGGTGGTTTGGGGAAGGGTCAGGGAGAGCGCATCGACGTCCGCGCGTTCGAGGGCGAGTCGGATCACGGCGCCCTAGTGAGCCTCCAGCAGGTCGACGACGTTCAGGGCTGTACCGGACGGAACTCCCCACATGGACCGGACTTGCGCCGCGATCTGCTCGATCTCGGCGGCGGCCTCCAGCCCGCTCCCCGGAAGTGCCAACACGTCGCTCAGGCGTAACCGCTGTGCGGCCGATGCGCGGACCACAGGGTCATGGACGAACGCCCACTGTCGGGAATTCCAGGTCAGTGAGTTTCGCGAGAGTGCCCCGAGCCCCGGTCTGATGCCCGCTTACCGGGGGCTCCTTCTCGCTGTGATCAGGCGGAGCGCTCTCCTTTTGCCTCGTTGCTCTTGCGGGGTGGCGTCATCCTCGGTCGGCGGGAGGCGGCGGGCGGGTCAGCGTCCTTGACGGCCGTCAAGGGCCTGCGGGTGTGCGGGACGAGTTGTGTGACCTTCTCGGCTGCGTCACGGGCGAGATCGTCCAGGACCGACTGGTAGATGTCCCGGGTGATCCGGGTGTCCGAGTGCCCGAGGGTCTCGGAGACCACCTTGATGTCGACGCCGGGCGGCGAGCATCAGTGTCGCTGCGACATGGCGAAGGTCGTGGAGCCGGATCGGAGGAAGGCCGGCGGCCTCCGCCAGGCGCTCGAAGAGGTCGCTGACCTTGCCGGGGTGGAGGAGGGAGCCGTCCTCCTGGGTGAAGATTCGGCCGGTGTCCTGCCAGCCCTCGCCCCACGCCTCGCGCTCCTGCTGCTGGCGGGCCTTGTGGGCGAGGAGGTCCTGGTTGGTTTCCTCGTCGAGGGCGATCAGGCGGATGCCGCTGTCGGTCTTGGGAGCGCCCTCGTGGACGTCCCAGCCGTCCTGGACGAGCTGGGTGGCGATGGCCAGGGAGCGCGCCTTGGCCGAGTGGTCTTCCCACCGGACCCCGCAGCCCTCGCCTCGTCGGGTGCCACGGAAAGCGATGAGCCGCCAGAGCACGTACAGGCGGTCATCCGCGACGAAGTCGAGGAATGTCGCGGTCTGGTCGGGGGTCCAGACCATGACCGGCGAGGGCTTCTCGCCGGTTTCCTTCCAGCGTGCGATGCGCTCGTCGCTCCAGATGAGCGCCTTCGGCTTCGTGCCCGGCAGCAGCTCGACGTGCGCGGCCGGGTTGAAGGCGGGCATCACCTGCTGGGCGATCGCGACGTTCAGCGCGGCGCGCAGCGTGTCACGGATGTGCGGCTGGGTGTTGAGGCCGGTGATCCGCCGAAAGGGGGGCATCGCATCGAGTTGGGCCTGTAGCCAGCGGCGTCGGGCGCGGTTCTCGGCACCCTTGTTCGGCGTGGCCTTGAGGTCGTCGCGCACCACGCGCCGCTGGGCGTTCTGCTCCTGGATCTCGATGTTGCGCTCGTTGATCGCGTCGAACATGGAATCGATGTGGTGTACGCGCAGCTTGTCGAGGCGCAGGTGGCCGAGGTGCGGTTTCAGGTGGACGCGGATGTCGCACTCGTAGCGCGCTGCCCCGCCCCGCCGCAGACGCTTGCGTCCGGCCAGCCATGTGTCGAGCCACTCCGCCACGGTGACCTTGGAGTTCAGAGACTGCCCCGTCTTGAAGCGGCGGCGGGTCTCGTCGTAGTCCGGGACGGGGTCCTTGTCCTTGACGCAGTTCTCCAGGAGGTCGCTGATCTGGGTCTTGCCCCAGGCGTCGTCCTCCTCGGGAATGGCCATGAGGGCGCGAACCTTGTCCAGCTCCTCCTGGGCCTTGGTGGAGGTCTCGAAGCCACCGCGACGGAACCGCCTGCGTCGGCCGTCCTGCGCGGGGTCGAGTTCCTGGGAGGCGGTCCAGGTGCCGTGCCGTCGGGACGACTTGAGCTTGGGGCAGGAGGCGCCGTACTCCTTCCCGGTCTTCGGGTCGGTGCAGCGGCACCGCCGTACGAGGTTTCCGCTCTTCACTCGCCGTCCTCAAGGTGGGTCGGTATGTCGGGCTGGTCGACGAAGGCCAGTTCGTCGGGCAGGGCCGGAGGTACGAGGCCGCGCTCGCGCATCCGGCCTCGGAACGCGCGCAGCTCCTGGCAGTCCTCGAAGGCGTGCTCCTCGTAGCCCTCGGCGCGCTCCAGGAGCGTGGCTCTGCGAGCCCGGTCCAAGGTGGTGCTCGCCGCGCGCCGCCTCTCCTTGGCCAGGGCGGTGGAGGCTGTCGCGGCGGACACCAGATCGCCGTGGTTGCGGAAGACGTCGAGGACATCGCGGGCGGTGCCCTCGGGAGCGGGCTGGTCCATGGGGGTCTCGCCGGTGAACCACGCGAGCGCGTCCCAGGTGGAGACCTCCCTTCCCGGGAGGACCTCCACCGTGGCGGAGGTACCGAGTGGAAAGAGGAGGGTCACGGGCGGGACGCCGAGGACGTCAGCCAGCACGACGAAGTCGGCGATGGCCATGCTCGCCTTGCGGCCGGACTCCAGGTTCTTCACGGACTGCTCGGTGATCTCCGTTAGTCCGCGGTCGGCACACCCCTGGGCGACCTCGCCCATGGTGAGGCCGGCGGCCTTGCGCGCCTCGCGCATCTCTTGGGCGATCCGGGCGGTGAACGCCGCTGGCCAGTGATCGGGTTTCATAGCTGCACTTTAAGGCGCTGGAAAGTGCTGCCGCAACTAGGTGATACACCTGGGCCTGACATTGCGGCACCTGAAGGCATCAGGAGGGCATCATGATGGCACCCACTTCTTCCCGTGAGGTGCGAGGGCTGACGAGTGACGAGCTGCTCGCTCTTCCGGCGGTCATCGACCTCGACACCGCGAACCGGGCGCTGATGATCGGCCGCTCCACCGGATACGGGCTCGCCAAGCATGGGGCGTACCCGGTCAAGGTGCTGCGGCTCGGAAATGCCTACCGAGTAGTGACTGCCGACCTGCTGAGGCTGCTCGGGCTGGAGCGCCAGCAGCCGGACGGCGGTCCCGAAGCCGCCGGCGAGCAGCACAGCCTGTGTGCGTAGAGGCGCTCGCATCCCAAAGCGCCGCTTGCCGGCGTAGGGCGACGCCTATGATCGCCCTGGCCTGGTCCTGCAGCTGCGAGGCGTACTCGACGACCCGCTCACCGTTCTTCCTGGCTGCCCACACAGCCAAGTCCCTCCAACCGGTCCGCGAGGCCCGCCTGTGGGGACGACCGTCAAGGGCGCCCGATTCAGCCGCGATACGGACAGGGATAGCTGCGCCGGACAGTGCACGAGCGTGATGGCGCATTACTTCTCGTCCACGGCCTCCAAGAGTGGTGGTCTGAGGTGAGGTGCGGAGGGGTACGGTCTACGCGACGTGCGTTTCCGGTGTTCGCGGCCTCAGCAGAAGCCGACCCGTACCACAACACGTCGAAGCGTCAAGGCGTCTTGCGGGGCGTGCCTACGGACAGACTGTCCTCCCACAGCCCTTGTCGGGTGGAAGGCTTCTTTGTCACTGAGGCCACTACCAGGTGAGGTTGTCGTCATGGCGCGTCGCAGTCCCGAACGTCCGACGTACGGATTCACGGTTGCGGCTGCTGTCGACGCTGTCCCGGCCGCACGCCGCCAAGTTGTTTCGCTAGCCCGGGATCTGGGGCTTCCCCTGTCGGACCAGACACTGGAGACCGTCGAGTTGCTGGCCGGCGAGGTGATCGCCAATGCTGTCCTGTACACAGACGCTCCGTGCGACGTCTCCGTGACGCGGGCCGACGAGCGGCTTCGCGTCGAAGTCACGGACACGGATGCATCGTTGCCAAGAAGTGTTGAGGCAGGGCCGAACGACGAGAACGGTCGGGGTCTCCTGCTCGTGAGCGCCTTGGCGGCCGACTGGGGGATGCAACCGGAACCCTCAGGCAAGACGACATGGTTCGAGATCACGTCGGAGCCCTGGGCCGAGGACACGGGCGACTACCGTGCGGATGCACTGCCTTCACCTCACGCGGGTGACGCTGCCGTCCGACGAACCGAGTGTGACGCTCGTAGGGCCTTGCCGGCCGACTCGCGGTCGTCGTTCGGCGCAGCAACTGCTGGGAAGCGACATCAGGCTGCATGAGGCTGTGATCCCAAGCGGCCGTCCCCGGCGACCTCGAGACGGAACGGCTCGTGGCCGAACCGCACGCGGGTTGAGGGATGGTCCGGTCGTAGAGGAGTCGTCGGAAGTCAGCTGGCCGTTCCCGACGAGGTCGTAGCTGTCGCCAACAGGGCGACCTCGTGTGCGCTGCCGCCGAAGCCGAGACGCCTGCACAACGGATGGACACGTACAGTTACGATCCAGTCCGTGTAACCTGCTGGGTGCCCGGTGCCGTGTTCCGCCTGGGACAACCGGGTTCGCAACGATCATCTTCGGCTTGGAGGACGGGTGGCAGTGCAGCGGATCACGACCCGCAATGCCCGTTTCCAGCAGCTGCAGACGCTGCTCAACAACCGCACCAAGCGAGGGCGTGCCAAGGAGTTCCTCGTTCAGGGCGTGCGGCCGATCACGATGGCCGTGGAGCACGGCTGGACCGTTCGGTCCCTGCTCTACGACGCCAGCCGCCCGCTCTCCCGATGGGCCGAGGATCTACTGCGCGGTGTCGGCGCCGAGCGCGTCGCGATGGCGCCGCAGCTGCTCGCCGAGCTCAGCGAGAAGGCCGACGGGGCCGCGGAGGTCCTGGCGGTGGTCGAGATGGCGCCGGACAGCCTGTCGCGGATCAAGGTTCGCGACGACTTCCTCGGTCTGGTCTTCGACCGGCCGACGCAGCCCGGCAACATCGGAAGCATCGTGCGGTCGGCCGATGCCTTCGGCGCGAGCGGGCTCATCGTGACGGGGCACGCCGCGGACCCGTACGACCCCAAGTCGGTCCGTGCCTCCACGGGATCGTTCTTCGCCGTGCCCGTGGTGCGGAGCCAGTCGCACCACGAGGTCATGGAGTGGCTGGAGAAGGAGCGCGCTCAGGGGCGGCCGGTCGCCGTCGTCGGCACGGACGAGGACGGCGATGCCGAGGTCTCGGAATTCGATCTGACCCAACCGGTCCTGCTCCTCATCGGCAACGAGACCGCGGGCCTCAGCGCGGCCTGGCGAGAGAGCTGCGACCACGTGATCAGCATTCCGATGACAGGCTCGGCCAGCTCCCTGAACGCGTCGAACGCCGCCTCAGTCGTTCTCTACGAAGCGCGCCGTCAGCGTCTGGCGAAGCAGCGCACGGCGTGACCTTCCGAGGTCACGTCCAGACCTCGCCGTTGACCGCTCTCTTGTAGACCGCCAGGTACTGGCGGGCGATGGTGTGGTGACCCCATCGGTCCACCGCTGTTTCGCGCACGACCTGGGCCGTGGGCAGCGACGCCAGCACCCCCTTTGCGTCGCTGGGTGTGATCTCCTGCCCGATCGGCAGCACCGTTCCGACGCCGGGGACGATCTCCGGCAGGCATCCGTTGTCGGTGGCGATCACCGGGGTGCCGCTGGCGGCGGCCTCCGAGACCACGGTGGCGCCGGGCTCGATCCATCGTCCGCCGAACGGCCCTCCCCACGGCTGGGACAGCACGAGCTGCGCTCGGGCGCGTGCGATCAGTCGGGTACGGGCGCTGCCGCCGACCTCGCCCACGTAGCGGACGGTGTGCGGGAAGTCGGCCAGCAGCGCGTCCAGGTAGTCCTTCTCCCAGGCCGGTCCGGCGACCGTCAGCGGCACGCTGGCGGTGTGTGCGAACGCCGCTGCCTCGCGCACGCCCTTGTGCGCGGAGACCCGGCCGAGGAAGAGGAGATAGTCGTCCTTCGCCTCCTGGAACTGACAGCGTGCGGGGTTGACCGGTAGCCGGATCACTGGGGCGGAGACGGACCCTGCGGCAGTGCGTTGTGCGCGGGAGAGGTAGATGCCGTTGGTCTGGAGCTCCGGCACGCCGTTGAGGTGATGTGTGCTCACCGTTGGCCTGCGGGTGCCGGCCGGCAGTGCGGCGGTGTTCGAGTGGTCGTGGACGATGTCCGGGCCGAAGGCTTCGATGGCGGCGTGGATCTCGGCCGTCTCCACTGCGTCGGAGACCGTGATGCCGTCCTGGACCGGGCTTCCTGGAGCTCCGACGAGGAGGATCTCGCACCCGGCCTCCAGCAGTCCGTCCATGAGCGTGGCGACGACCCACTGGATGCCGCCGTAGCCCTGGGGCGGCACGGTGATCCACTGGCTGGGGTCGGCACCGTACCGGTACGGCGGGATGACCATGGCTACCTTCATCGGTCGCTCCTGGTTTCGGCGTCGGCGGCGCTGGTCCGGCTCCGTGTGATGGCCTCCCGGCACACTCCGAGAAGAACGCTGGCGGTGTAGAGCAGGGCGAGGGCGGCCCGCACCGGACGGGCGCCGTTCCCCGAGCGGTTGCGGTTCCATTCCTTGGCGATGCCTCGCCGAGCGTCGTTACGCCGTGCTTCGCTGCGGCCCTGCCAGAAGGCGCGGCGCAGCAGGTAGGACAGGGTCAGCCGGTGAGCGGGGATCAGGTGTTGCACCTCGGCGTCGTGCAGGATCGTCGCGATGGCACCGCGCGCGGTCATCTCCCGTACGAAGGTGGTGTCCTCGGCGGAGACGAGGGAGCCGCCGATCCGGCCGAGGCGCTCGTTGAAGCCGACTCCCAGCAAGCGGGCGTGCTCGACGTCGATGGCGAAACTGCCGCCCCAGATCGACGCCGGCTGGGCCGGTGCGTGGGAGCCGAGGTAGTGCAGTTGTCCCGAGGTGAGGAACCACGGGCGGCGGTGCCCTTGAAGGTGGGCGGTGATCCTCGTACCGGTGACGTGTGCGCCGGCGGTCAGGGCTTCGCGTATCCGAGTCAACGTCTCGGTGGTGGGGACGATGTCGTCGTCGAGGAAGACGACGTGCTGCGTCGTGGCCTCCTTCATGGCCTTGTTGCGACTGTGGGCGAGGCCCTGGTTCCCCTCGTTGCAGATGACGCGCATGCGGGACGGAGGCGACGAGGCGTCTGTGGGCAGCGTGGGCAGGTGCTGGGCGGGCATGTCCGCGATGACCAGGAGGCGGTCCCTGGGGTTCATGGCCGCAGCCGTGCGGGCGACAGCTGCCGGCAGGCTGTCGGGGCGGTTGCTGCAGATGACGATGGTGAGAGGTAAGTCGGCGCCGAGGGTCATGGGCGCACCTCCTGGCGGGGGCGTGGGCTGCGCTGTTGGTGGCTGATGGTCCGCAGCACATCGGCCAGGTCTCCGAGGGCGGCGATGGCCCAGTGCCTCGTGCTTCCCTCGGTTGTGTGGACGCGTTGGATTTTCAGCTCCCGGTATGCGGTCACGATCTCGGGAGCGACCCCAGCAGGCGCGCTCCAGCCGCTGTCGACGTGGACGATCGCTGCCGAGCAGCCGAGAGCGAGTGCCGGAGCGGCGTCGTGGTCGGGCCGGTCGCCAATGACCGTGGTGTGTTCGGGCTTCCAGCTCAGCCGGTCCATGGCCCACTTGAAGAGGCGGGGGTCGGGTTTGGCGTAGCCGACGAGGGAGTCGAGCGCGACGAGTTGGACTTGCTGCTCGATTCCGAGGTTACGCAGGGTGGCGAGGCATTCCGGGGGCTGGTTGGCGACGATGCACACGTCGTACTCCTCGGCGAGGTGGCTGAGGGCGTCGACGGCTCCGGGAACGGGTTGGACCAACGAGGTCCAGCGCTCGCGGACGCTCTGCCAGCTCTTCGTGCCGTTGGGCGGGAACAGGCTGGGCGGGGGTGATCCGGGCGCGCGGCCCTGGTAGAACTCGCGCATGGCCTGGAGGAAGGCGTCCATGGTGAAGGCGGGATCGTCCGCGCGCGTGAGTTCCCAGACGCCCTGGAGCCAGGCGAGGTCGAAGGGCTCGTCGTAGTAGAGGACGCCGCCGACGTCGACGGCCAGGGTGCGGCGCGTCATGACGTAACCGCGCGTCCGGCGGCCCAGGTGAACCACTCGGGCTTGTCCGCGGTGTCGTTCTCGATGCTGAGGGAGGTCGCGGGTTCCACGGGGCCGTGTTCACGGGCCCAGGCCGCGGTGCGTCGCAGACCTTCGGGGAGCGGGGTATCGGTCCAGTCGCCGAGCGTTCTACGGGCGAGGCTGTTGTCGGTGTACGCGGCGTGGACTTCGTCGCGGGCCGCCAGGTGCTTGATGGGGTGGTCGGGTACGCCCATGGCGGTGCGCACGGCGTGCGCCATGTCCAGCACGGTGCTCGTGTGCGAGGAGCCGACGTTGAAGACCTGGCCCCAGGCGGCCGACTGGTCGGCGGCGGCGAGGAAGGTGCCGACGATGTCCGGGGCGTAGGTGAAGGCGCGGATCTGGCTGCCGTCTCCGTACACGCTGATCGGCTCGTCGCGCATGATCTGGTTGAGGAAGATGGCGACGGCGTTGCGGTACGGGTCGCCCATGTTCTGCCGCTCGCCGTAGACGTTGTGCATGCGCAGGGCGAAGTACGGCAGGCCCTGCAGCTGCATGGTGACGGCGAGTTCGCGCTCCACGGCGAGTTTCGCGTTGCCGTAGCTGTCGGCGGGGACGGGCCGCTCGTCCTCGCGCATGGGGACGTGTCCGTGGCCGTACACGGCGACCGACGAGGCGAAGCCGAAGAACCTGACCTTGGCGGCCAGCGAGGCGTTGATCAGGTTGATGCTGCCGAGCAGGTTGACGGAGTAGTTGTGGTGCTTGACGGCGTGGCTGATGCCTTCGGCGGCGAAGGCGGCCAGGTGGTAGACACCGTCGAAGTGGTACGAGGCGAAGAGTTCGGCGACCGTGGCCTGGTCGGCGACCGAGTCGACGACGAGGGTCGCGCCGGCGGGCACGTTCTCGGTCTTGCCGCCGTCGAGGTTGTCCAGGACGACGACGTCGTCGCCGCGCTCGATCAAGGACGCGGCAAGGTGGGACCCGATGAAGCCGGCGCCGCCGGTCACCAGATGTGTGGGCATGGCGTGTCTCCCTTGGCGTGAGTGAGTCCAGCTGCGGCCCTGGACTGGGCCGCAGCGGGTCGTGCGCGATGTGGTGCGGGCAGACGGACCGCCTGTGCGACTGGTGGTTCAGGCTCCGAGGAGCTTGTTGATCTGGGCGAAGTCGCTGCGGGCGCGGTCCGTGATCAGCGGGAGCCGCTGCCGCAGGGTGGTGCGCAGTGCGGTCGCGTCGGTGTCGTTGACGAGCCGGCCGATGACCGTGGTGTCCTGGGCGAAAGCGCGGACGTCCGCGTGGATGCCGTCGACGTCGACCGTGTGACCGTAGGTTTCGGCGAGCACCCCGTTGAACTTGTGCGAGTGGCCGATCGCAATTGCCGGGGCGCCGCCGGACAGTGCGCCGATCGCGGCGTGCAGGCGCTCGGAGATGACGAGTTCGGCCTGTGACAGCACGCCCTTGTAGTCGGATGCCGTCAGCGCGCCCGGCAGCGCCATGACCTCGGGCATGTCGGCCGCTTCGGCGATTCGGGCGGCGAGGATCCGGTCGTCGTTGTGCGGGCGGGAGTCGTGGCAGTGCGGGACGAGGACGACCGGCATCTTCCGGGTGCGGACGAGGGAGGTGGCGAGTCGCGTCAGTGCTGCCGCGTGCTGGGACTCCTCCAGGGTGCTGAAGCGGGTGATGCCCTGGCTGGGGGCGAGGCAGAGGTAGGGGTCTTCGGGGGCGAGCCCCAGAGGCCCGAGCACGGCCGCTGTTCGCTCGCCGGTAGCGGCCGGCAGCAGGAAGGCGGGGTCGGAGGACAGCCGCACACGGTGTTCGGGAAGGCCGAGCTTGCCCACGAGGTAGTCGAGGGAGACGCTCTCCCGGACGGTGAGGAGATCGCACCGGGTGGCGACCGCGAGCCATGCCTCGGCATCGGCCAGGTCGTCGAAGGGGCCGACGGACTGGCCGATCATGGCCGTCGGGATGTCCCGCTGTTGCACGGCGGTGAGGACCCGGAGGTACGGCGTGGAGACCCCGTAGTCCGAGGTATGCAGGTCGCCCCCGGTCGCGATGACCAGATCGGTTTGGGCGAGGAGCTGTTCGCGGCGTTCGGCCAGTTCGGCGGGGCTCTCCTGGGGGCGCATCTGCTGCCAGGAGCGGGAGACGACGAACGGGTCGGCCACGCAACGGGCGCTGGTGGGGGCGAGGGATTCCGCGTCGAGCACCGGGGTCTGGGTGAGGACGGTGACGTTGTCGCCTCCCCCGGGGCCTTCGGTGTTCAGCTGCTCGATGATGGAGCGGGCCAGGGCCTCGACGCCGCGACTCTCACAGCTGGTGATGCCGGTGATCAGGACGTTGGACACAGCAGACCTCTCAGGGATCATCGGGTGAACCGGATGAGTTCCGCCAGAACCGCGCGGTAGTTGAAGCGTTCGTGTACTCGGCGCTGGATGGTCGCCAGCCGCTCGCGGTACCGGATCGGCTCACGGATCATCCGGGCGAGGCTGTCGGCCGGATCGTCGTCGAGCAGAAAGAGCTCCACGTCGTCGCCGTAGAGCGCGGACAGGTAGCCCAGGTCCGGCCAGAGCGCGGGGATGCTGCCCGAGGCGAGGGTTTCGAACATGCGGGGAGTCAACAGCTCCATCCGCGCGAGCAGCGGACGGGCCAGCACCGGCGTGATCGCCGCCTGGGACATGGCGGAGACCACGTGCCCGAACGGAACGGGTGGCGCCACCTCGACACCGTGATCCCGCATCCAGCCGGACACGTTGGCGGTGGCGGTCAGGTGGTCGGGGTGCGGGGCGCCGGTCCACCAGCGTCCGCACACGCGGATGCGTCGGATCGGCGGCTGGGCGTCGGCCGCGGCCCGGATGAGGCTGGTCATCTCGTTCCAGCGCCACCAGTTCGCGCCGACGTACTGCAGCTCGTACGGCAGTACCCGCGGGTGCGGGAGGTCGCTGGCGAGCCGGTGGATGTCCGGCATCCCGAAGTAGCTGAAGAACTCGGCCCCGTCGGGAAGTTCATTCAGGCGCGGCTGCAGGATCAGATCGCTGAGGTCGCCATACAGCTTGTGCCAGGACTCGATGGTGTCCGCACCCGCGTTGTCGTCCGCGCCGGCGGTGACGTACGGGCCCCAGTGACCGTCGGGATCGACGATGATGCGCCGCTGCCGCGGCACGGCCTCGCAGAGTTCACGCTGCTGGGTCGAGAGGAACTGCCTGCTCTCGAAGACGAGGACCAGGTGGGTGGCCCAGCTGATGTCGTCCACGAGAGGCAGGTGGCCGTTCACCGTGCCGTCCAGGCGCGACAGTTGGCTTGAGACGCCGACCTCGCATCCGGATGCCGAGGCGACCCGGGCGTACTCGGCGATCATGTGGCTGGAGCCCGCGTTCCAGTGGAAGACGCCGGCGAACAGAATCCGGGGTGTGGTCATCGCGCACCCCTTGCCTGCGGTTGAGCGTGGCTGCCCGTCGGCGAGCCGAGCCGGCGGTGGGCACGTCGCCGGGCCCGGATCAGAGGTGCGCGGCGCACGAGCCAGCACACGGCTTTCGCGGTTTCCCAGGTCCCGCGCCACCAGGTGGTCACTCCGCCCACGCCACGTCCGCGCAGATCGTCCCTCAGCCACCGGGACGCCAGGCTCAGCATGGGCAGCGGGCGCCAGTCGATGTCGGTGAGGAGGTAGTAGTAGCGGTTGCGGCGCATCTGGACGCGCCGATAGCTGCTGCCGGCCGTTCCCCCACCGCCGAAGTGCTGTATGCCGACGTCGAGCAGGAGCGCGACGCGCCATCCGGCCCAGCGGGAGCGGCGGCACAGGTCGGTCTCCTCGTAGTACGTGTGGAAGACCTCGTCGAGGAGTCCGACGGTGCGCAGCAGCGCGGCACGTACGAAGAAGGCGGAGCCCTGGACGTACGCGTGCTCCAGGGTGTTCGGGGCCCGGCCTTCGGGTGGGCTGGCCGGCGAGGGGTGGTTCGGCCAGTCGCCGGCGAAGGCGTGCTGCTCGCCCCAGCGCAGAGCGGACTTCGACCAGTCGTTGTACGCGCCCAAAGCGGTGCTGCCCGACTCGTCGTACTCGTACTGCATGGGGCCGACCACGCCGTAGTCGGTCCAGGTCTCCATGAACTCGGCCAGGTCGCGCACCAGCGACTTCGGGGTCTGGGTGTCCGGGTTGACGAGGAAGACGTAGTCGGCGCCATCGGCGAGGGCCGCGCGCATGCCGATGTTGTTGGCGCGGGCGAAGCCGACGTTGCTCTCGTTCTGGATGACCCGCACCTCGGGAAAACGGTCCTTGACGAAGGCCGTGCTGCCGTCGTAGGAGTCGTTGTCCACGTACCAGACCGTCAGGTCGATCCCGGGGACGTCGCTGTCCAGGAGCGTCGCGAAGCAAGGCTCCAGCCAACGGGACTCGTTGGTGCCCACCGTGATGGTGGCCACCCGCACTCTGGCACTCTCGCCAGTGGGGTTGGGGATGGTCACGGCAGCTCCCGGTCGGCGGGGGCGAACTCGATGACGATGCTGCGGCGGATCCTCGGGGAGGTGTTGCGGCGCGAGGCGTGGGCGATACGTACGTCGTGTACGGCGATGTCACCGGCCGAGAGCGGGAGGGCGCGGACCGGACCCCGCACCTGGAGCGCCTCGGCCTCTTCCGCGTCGGGCGTCAGGTGGGAGCCCGGCACGAACTCAAGGCATCCGTTGCCCACGTCGGAGTCGTCGAGGAAGACGCTGAGGTTGCACACGGTGTGCGGAGGAACATTGGTCCGGTCACGATGCCAGGGCACTGGAGCGGCCACTCCCGGCAGCTTGACGATCATGGCGCAGGCGGTGGCGCGTACGGGCCCGCCGAGGATGGCGACGGCCATCGGGTGCAGAGGGCTGTCGTCGGCGTAGAGGCGTGTCGCCGCCGGGGAGCCCTGGTTCTCCAGGTTGTGGATGCGGTAGAGAACGGGCGCGTCCGTGCCCGCGGGGGTGAAGTGCCAGTAGTCGTCCGAGCGGAACCCGTCCTGGGTGAAGCGCCGGATCAGGGCATCAGCCTCCGTGCGGAGGGCTTCGAGGGACTTTCCCGCGATCTTCTGGGATAAGAACGCGTAGCCGTCCGCACGGAAGTCCTGGAGGAACCCGTCGCCGAGCTGCTGCCTGTGCGACAGGGCCTCGGCGGACTCCGTCATTCGTGGTGCGTGTCGCGTCATCGTGCCCTCACTGCGGTGTCGTTGAGCTGCGCGGCGAACCAGTCGATGGTGGTGCTCAGGCCCTTGCGGGGGTCGGTCTCCGGCTTCCAGCCGAACTGCTCCTAGGCGAGGGCGATGTCGGGTCTGCGGCGCTCCGGGTCGTCGACCGGGCGGTCGACGAACTCGACGGGCGCGGCGGAGCCAGTCAGTTCACGCACCAGGTGTGCGAGTTCCAAGACCGTGGTCTCGGTGGGATTGCCCAGGTTGACGGGGCCGGGGTGGCTGCCCGCGGCGACGGCGAGGATGCCCCGGACCGTGTCGCCGACGTAGCACAGGGACCGCGTCTGCGAGCCGTCGCCGGTGACGGTCAGTGGCTCGCCCGCCAGCGCCTGGCGGATGAAGTTCGGTACCGCTCGCCCGTCCTCCGCGCGCATCCGCGGCCCGAACGTGTTGAAGATCCGTACGATCGCGGTGTCGACACCGTGCTCGGCGCGGTAGGCGGTGGTCGCCGCCTCCGCGAACCTCTTCGCCTCGTCGTACACGCTGCGCGGCCCCACCGGGTTGACGTTGCCCCAGTAGGACTCCCGCTGAGGGTGCTCCAGCGGGTCGCCGTACACCTCGGAGGTGGAGGCGAGCATGAAGCGGGCCTTCTTCTCTCTGGCCAACTCCAAGGCGCTGAAGGTTCCCAGGGAACCGGCCTGAAGCGTCTGGACCGGCAGACGCAGGTAGTCCTGCGGAGAGGCCGGCGAGGCGAGGTGGAGTACGAGATCGACTTCCCCGGGTATCGGGATCGGGTTGGTGACGTCGTGGACCATCAACTCGAACCGGTCGTCCAGCTGACGGTGCGCGACGTTGTCCTTCGTGCCCGTAAGAAGCTGTTGTCGTACCGAACCTGAGGACGGTGTTTTCGCTGGTCAGGCATAGGGTCGGCGATCCCGTGGAAGGAGTGGTGGCCTGTCGTGTCA
>NZ_JBIALO010000020.1:0-176359 GCF_042873595.1 Streptomyces sp. NPDC004629
CTCGACAGGCTTCACGGTCTCCAACTCCACGGCGGTGTCAGTCACTTGACGTCTCTCCCATGATCGTCAGATCCGCCGTTAGATTTACACTCCCGAACCGCGCAAGATTTCTGCTACGAGAGCCTGACGATCATGTGAGACTTGCAGCATGGATATGGGGCGGGAATCGCGTTGGGAGAAGGACGCGATGACAGTGGAGATTATGTTCGCCCTAGTGACGGCTGCTGTCCTAGCCGCAGGCGTGTTCGGCGTGCTCTTGGTCCCAGCACTGGCCGTGGGTGTCTCCGAGCCTGCGGGGAAGAGTCTGCTCATGGTGGGGATCGTGCTAGCGGTCATTGCTGCGGTGTGGCGTGTGACGCGGGTGCTGCTCCGCTTCGATGTGAGTCGGCGCCAGGGGCGTTGACCCGAGGCTGCAAGTGGAGGGCACTGCCCAAGGACTTCCCGCCCTGGCGAACTTGCTATGGATTCATGGCTCGTTGGGCTGCCGCAGGAGTCATCGGGCAGATCCGTGACCAGCTCCGCAAACGCATCCGCCGGGAGATGGGCCGGGCCCCCGGAGCGGTCGCCACCGTCATCGACTCCCAGTTGGTCAAGGCCGCGGACACCGTCGGGCGTGACTCCCGCGGCTACGACGCCAGCAAGAAAATCAACGGCCGCAAGCGGCATCTGGTCGTGGACACCAAGGGCCTGCCGCTGTTCGTCATGGTCACCCCGGCTGACATCACGGACCGCAGCGCGGCCAAGGAAGTCCTCTTCCGGCTGCGGCTGATGCATCCCGAGATCACGATCGTCTGGGCCGGCTCTGCCTGTGCCGGACAGCTCGTCGACTGGGCGATGACTTACCTGAACCTGACGATCAAGACCGTCAGCTGCCCGAAGGACGCCGTCGGGTTCGTCGTTCTGCCCCGGCGCTGGGTCGTCGAACGCTCACACGCCTGGGTCATGCACGCCCGTCGGCACGCACGCGACTACGAACGGCTCATCCAGCACTCGGAATCGCTCATCACCTGGGCGGCGATCACCCTTATGACCAGGCGCATCACCCGCCGAAGCTCCCGCAGGAGCGGACAGCCGGCCTCCCGCGAAGCTCAACGCGACTGATCGTCTCGGCACTGACGGCCAGCAGTCCGGTGGGACCGGAATACGCCAGGAACCTGCCGCGAAGTTCAGTGCCGCTGGCCAGCAGCACTGGCACGGACTCGTGAGCCATCGCCGCATTTCAGAAGCGCACCCGGGCTGTTCTGCCAGCGGCAGAACGCCCGCCCGACCGGACTCGACGGTCACTACAGTCCAGTCTCATGGTGACGATTACCACGCGTACGGTCGAGTACCCGGCCGACGGCCTCACGATGATCGGGCACCTCGCGCTCCCCGCCGGTGTCGACTGCCGGCCCGCGGTCCTGATCGGGCCCGAGGGGATGGGGCTCAGCGATGTCGAGCGCCGCCGGGCCGATGCGCTCGCCGAGCTGGGATACGTGGCGCTGGCCTTCGACCTCCACGGCGGGCGCTATTTGGGCGACCCCGAGGAGATGCTGGCCCGTTGCATGCCACTGCTCGTCGACCCCGACCGGATGCGGGGCATCGGACACGCGGCGCTCGACGTGTTGCGCTGTGAACCGCGGGCCGACTCCGACCGGATCGCCGCCGTCGGTTACGGCACCGGGGGCGCAATCGTGCTGGAACTCGGGCGCGACGGCGTCAACCTGCGCGCGATCGGGACAGTCAACGCACTGACCACGGGCCGACCGGGCGAGGCGGCGCGCATTCGCTGCCCGGTGTGGGCCGGGGTCGGGTCGCAAGACCCGATCATGCCGCCCGCGCAACGGGACGCGTTCACCGCCGAGATGCAGGCCGCCGGCGTCGACTGGCGCCTCGTGGTCTACGGCGGAGCCCTGCACGCCTTCCACCACCCATCGGTCGACCACACCGTGCTGCCCGGCGTCGGCTACCACCCACGGCACGCACGGCGGGCCTGGCACGACATTGTCGACCTGCTCGCCGAGTGCTTGCCCGTGGCGGAGTGATCTGGTCGACAACCGCGATTCCGGGCCGCGCAACAGGCCGGTCGACCGCCACCGGCTCCGGTTGAGGGATGTCCCGTAATGATCTTTGATGGGCCATGTCAGCTTCATGCGGGCGAAGGTGTGCTCGATGTGGGCGCGAACTTGCTTGTGGGACCGGTTGTGTTCTTCTTTCCAGGCCGGGAGTTCGGCTTGCCCGACCGCTCGCCGGTGGGGGATCACCAGTCCGGTGCCCCGGTAGCCGCCATCGGCGAGCGTCGTGGTGGTGCCCACGGCGGCCTTGGCGCCGGATTCCTCCCAGCCGCGGGAGTCATGGCGATTTCCCGGCAGCGGTCGGCCGACCACGACGACCAAGCGGTGACGGCGTCGATCACGACCTGATGGGCAGTCGAGTAGCGGTAGTTTTTGGACTGTTCGGCGATCGAATGGTCGCGCGTGGGCACCAGGGTGCCGTCCACGATGAGCACGGTGTCCTTACGGAACCGCCGACGAGGCTGGAGCGCGAGCCGGGGGCCGAGGTGGTCAATGATGCGGTCGGCCGCGGACTTCGAGATGCCGAAGAGCGGGGCAAGCCGGCGCATCGTCAAGTTTGTGCGCCAGTATGTCGTCACGAGCAGCACGCGGTCTTCCAGCGGCAGACTCCACGGACGGCCCCGCCGCACCACATCCGCGCCCTCCCGTCGCAACGCGGCCACCAACCTGCCGAAGCAGCGCGGGCTCAGCCCAGTGAATGGAGCTATCCAGGACGGCTCGGACGCCGTGATCACAACTGCCACAGCGCGTCATCACCGCAAGGCAAGATCGCTTCGCCTTGAACACGATGGGCGCCCGCGACTGCGCGCTCCGTACCGCAATGCCGCCTCAAGCTGCGATGTCGGCTTCGGGTTGGAGTGCAGGGCCGAGCAGCAGGCCCCCGTCCAGGACGAATTCCGAGCCCGTAGCGAAAGATGCGTCCTGGGAGGTGATGAAGAGCAACAGGCGCGTGATCTCAGAGGGTTCGGCGAGGCGGGGGATGGCGAAGGGATCGGGCGAGTAGAAGTCGGCGATGGCCGGCTGGCCTGCGACGGTGGGTTCGTTGATCAGCGGTGTGGAGACGACGCCGGGGTGGATGGAGTTGACCCGGATGTTGTCCCGCCCCAGTTCCAGCGCGGCCGTCTTGGTCAGCCCGCGCACGGCCCACTTGCTGGCGGTATAGGGGGCGTAGAAGGCCGTGCCGAGGTGGGCCATGGTCGAGGCGATGTTGACGATGGTTCCGCCACCGCCCCTGCGCATCGACGGAGCCACGGCCTTGATGCCGAGGAACTGGCCGGTGACGTTGACGCTGAAGGTGCGCTCCCAGGTGCGGAGTTCGGTGTGCTCGATAAGGGCCGCCGGGTTCTGGACGCCCGCGTTGTTCACCAGGATGGTGATCGGCCCGAAGTGGCCTTCGACGTCTCGCACCACCGCCGCCCAGTCGTCCTCGCTGGCGACATCCAGGTGAACGGACAGAGCCCGATGACCGAGCTGAGCAGCGAGATCGCGGCCGGCGTCGGTGTCGCGGCCGGCAATGACGATGTTCGCCCCCTCGGCGTGGTAGCCCTGCACATGACTGCTGCCCATGCCCCCGCTGCCGCCGGTGACGATGACGGTCTGGCCCTCAAAGCGCCCCATGGTGCATCCTTCCAGGCTTGCATTAATAGTGAGCCGAGTGACTCACCTCCTCTCTCAAGGTAAGAGCGGGACCAGAGGCGAGTCAAGTGACTCACCTCGCAGGCAGGGGCATACTGAGGGCATGACGGCACAGCCTTCGGAATATCACCGGCGCGTGGCAGCGCAGAAGCGGACGTCCATCATCGAGGCAGCCACCGAGCTGTTCCTCGACTCCGGCTACGACGGCACCTCGCTGGCCCGCATCGCCGAGGCGGCCGGAGTGTCGAGGGCGACACTGTTCAAGCAGTTCACCACCAAAGCGGCCCTGTTCGAGGCGATCGTCACCGAACACTGGAAGGTCGACGAGGAGGAGGCTCCCCTCCCCGAGCCGGGGGACCTCCGTGCAGGGCTTGAGGCCATCGGACGCCGATACGTGGCGCTTCTCACCCAGCCCGGCATGGCTGCCCTCTTCCGCATCGTCATCGCCGAGGTACCGCGCTTCCCCGAGCTCGGCGAGACCCAGTTCAAGCTCGGCAAGATGCCCTACTTCGAATCGGTCCGCCGCTACCTGGCGGCGGAGAACGCCGCTGGTACAGCCCGGCTTGACGATGCGGAGATGGCAGCGACCCAATTCCTCGGGATGATCTCCAACTACGTGTTCTGGCCGCGGATGCTGCTCGCACGCTGGGAGCCCGACGACTCCGCCATCACCAACGCGGTCGACCAAGCGGTGCTGACCATGCTCGCCCGATACGGCGCGCCGGGGTCCCACGGCGCCTGAGACGCCAGGTGCCCCACCGAAGCCAAAGGCCGATTGCGGGACAGCCCTTAGCTTGATCTTTAACCTCACGTCGCTGCGGAATGCCTGCCGGTGGAGAAAATGCAGTGCGTGCTGGCACCACGCTGGTCAGACTCATGACATGACTGAGAAGATCACCCGCATCAACCCCGCGCAGCTGCATGAGACACCCGGCTACCACCACATCACCGTGGTGGAGGCAGGCCGTACCGCCTATCTGGCGGGGCAGTGCCCGCTTGATCGGAATGGTGACCTCGTCGGTTCCGGTTCCCTCAAGACGCAGGTCGACCAGGTTGTCGCGAACGCGCTCGCTGCCCTGGCAGCGGTGAGTGCCCAGCCTGAACATGTGGTGCGGTCAGTGATCTACGTGCGGAGCGATGAGAGGGACATTCTCGGAGCCGCATGGCGTCGGCTCACCGAGTCTGCCCTGGGTCCGGCGTTCACCACCGCCAGCACGCTCTTGGGCGTCGCCCAGCTGGGCTTTCCGGGACAGCTCGTCGAGGTGGATCTCACTGTGGCGCTGCCTGACTGACTTCGAACGGCGTATCGAACCGGGTAGCCCAGCTGGGCATTCGCGGGACGCTGGGGCGGCCTTCGTCTGATCATGTGCTCCGGCCAAGGTGCACCGATCAAGACGAAGGCCGTGAAGGTGAGTCTGCTGCCTGACGCCGGTCCCGGGGAAGCGTTCGCGCAAGCGTCACGCTTCCGCGAGGACCTGTTCGACTGCCTGACCGTGCGCGGGGACGAGCTGTTCGGGCTCGTGGACGCATTGCTGTGCGCGGACGGCCCGGTGACCTCGCCGGTGGACCTGACGCTGGTGGCCGAGCACCGGCGTGGGCACGGTGCGATGTACGACGCGCTGAACCACGGGAACGTGGACGTACCCCGGTTGCGGCAGGTGCTGGCCGGTCTGCCGATGCCGCGGGCCGCCGACGGGCCCCTGGTCCTGGCGGTCGATGTCAGCAACTGGCTCCGCCCCGACGCCCCGACGCCCCGACGCCCCGACCAGCGCGGATCGCCTGTTCTGCCACGTCTACGGCCGCAGCGGACGCTCCTCGGACCAGTTCATCCCCGGCCGGCCGTACTCGTTCGTCGCCGCCCTCGAATCGGGCCGGACGTCCTGGTGCCAGCTCCTGGACGCCGTCCGCCTCGGACCCGAGGACGACGTCGCCGAGGCCACCGCCTCCCAGCTCCGCCGGGTGGTCACCGACCTGATCGAGATGGGCCGCCGACACGTCGGCGACCGCGACATCCTCATCGTCTTCGACGCCGGCTACGACGCTCCACGCATATCCCACCTCCTCGACGGCCTCCCGGTCGAGGAGATGGGACGGATGCGTTCCGACCGCGTCATGCGACGGCCGACACCCTCGCTCAGGAAGTACGCCCTGGCCCATCCCCAGGGCGGGCGACCGCCGAAGCACGGCAAGGACTTCCGCTTCGCCAAAACGGACACCCGGGGTGAGCCGGACGCGGCCACGACTCAGGTCACCGACCGATACGGCACCACCCGCGCGATGGCCTGGGACCGTATCCACCCGCGCCTGACCACCCGCTCCGCCTGGATCGAGCACACCGGCGAACTCCCCCTCATCGACGGCACACTGATCCGCCTCCAGGTCGACCGACTGCCCGGCGGAGGAGACCCGCTGCCGCTCTGGCTGTGGTCGTCCGCCACCGGCCTGAACTGCGAGGACGTCGACGTGCGCTGGCAGGCATTGCTGAGGCGTTTCGACCTGGAACACACCTTCCGGCCGATGAAACAGACCCCCGGGCGGACCCGCCCGAAGCTGCGAACCCCCAAGGCCGGCGAGCGCTGGACCTGGCTGATCATCACCGCCCACACCCAGATCCGCCTTCTGCGCGAGGCCGCCGCCGACTTGCGGCAGCCGAGGGAGAAACCCGCCGAGCCCGGCCCACTCACCCCGGCCCGAGTCCGCCGGGGATTTCGGAACCCCCGCCCGCATCTGCACTGCCCGACCCACGCGCCAAAACCCCTCAACCCCCGGACCTGGCAGGCCACTTGACTCGACAAACCGGCGGCCCGCCACCCGTTACGACGTGGTAAAACCGTGAAACGACCAGAGAGCATCACCGAACAAAACCGACTCAAACCATAAAGAACAAGCTGAGTGCCTGTTCCTGATCCGGGTACGCCAAGCGGCGAGAGGATAGCCGACGGAGGACTACTGGCTCTGGCACATGATGCCGGTCCAGGATTTTCCGGGCTGCCGCACCTCCGTGCGGCCTGGTTGTCAGTACACGCTGATACAACTCTTGCGAACGACCCGGCGAGCAGAGGAGACCCCGTGGGCGACTGGGGAACTGGCAACTTCGAGAACGACACAGCCGCAGACCACCTGTCGATCCTCACGGACCGGCTCATCACCGAGGTCGCGGACGCGATGGCCGGCGACCCGGTCGGGATCGAACCCGACGAGTACTGGGGAGTCGCGGTGCCGGCCAACTTGGAGTTGCTGAGCCTCCTGGCGCGGCAGGGTTACGTAGGGGCGTCACTGCCTGAGGCTGATGTGGTCGAGGGGTGGAAGAAGACGTACATGGCGGTGTGGGAGGGCTACATCGACGAGTTGGAGGTCTCATCGGGTTACAAGGACGAGCGACGCGCAGTCCTGATCCGTACTTTCGACGAGCTGGCCGCGCTCCAGAGGAAGGAGAACTCGGACTGAGGCGTGCCCTGGAACGGACACTCACACGGCGTGCAGGACGAGCGGCACCTCCCCTCCACCAACTGGTACGGCGAGCTTGGAGGACCCCGGTCCGCTCGCCAGGATGAGATGCGCAGCCCGACCACCGCACACTGACCAGGCTCTGCGCCGCGCGGTGGGGACTCCCCACAGCCATCTTCCTTTCGTACGGTGGCCGCATGCACAGGGACGGCGCCTCTGGAGGTGGCCGTGGCCGACCCGTCGATCACCCCCGTGGACCTGGGCGGCAGCGGGCCCGTGTTCTGCAGCGCGGCGATCCGGCCGAGTTCGGCTCGTCACGGGACTCGGCCGAGGCACACCTCGTGCGGACGCGCCACAGCCCGGCGGCGCTGCTCCTGCGCCGCGTCCGAAGGTGACGGCCTACCTGCACGGTGCCTGTGTCGGCGCGGGCATCGAACTGGTGGCGTTCGCGGGCCACGTGGTGGCCGCCCCGGACACGACCGTCCGGCTGCCCGAGAGCGGCTGATCCCCGGCGCGGGTGGCACCGTGAGCCTGGCGGCCCGTATAGGTCGGCATCGGACCGCCTGCCTGACCCTTTCCGACACCGCGCTGCCTGCGACGGAGGCACTGCGCTGGGGGCTGGTCGACAAGGTCGTACGGCGTGGTCAGCCGGTCTCCGGGGGCCCCACCCGCACCAGTCCGCTCTGGTAGGCGACCACCACGAGCTGCGCACGGTCACGGGCCCCCACCTTCGTCATGGCCCGATGGATGTGACTGCGGACGGTGAACGGACTGAGGAACAGCGCGTCGGCGATCTCGTCGTTGGACCTGCCGAGCGCGGCGAGGGTGACGACCTCGCGTTCGCGGCCGGTGAGCGCGGAGAGGCTGTCGGCGCAGGCCAGGGGACCGTCGGTGTCCGGAGCGGCGAGGAAGCGGACGATGAGGGCTTTCGTAGCCGTGGGCGACAGCAGCGAGTCGCCGGCCGCCACGGTGCGGATGCCCGCGAGGAGGGCGTCCGCGCTCACGTCCTTGCCGAGGAAGCCGCTCGCCCCGGCGCGCAGGGCACGGGCGACGTTCTCGTCGTCGTCGAACGTCGTGAGCACCAGGACACGGGTGCCGGACAGCTCCTCACGTCCGCAGATGTCGGCGGTGGCGGCGAGCCCGTCGGTCGACGGCATCCGGATGTCCATGAGCACCACGTCCGGCCGGTGGGTGCGGGTGAGGTCGACCGCTTCCTGACCGTCCGCGGCCTCCGCGACGACCGTCATGTCCGGTTCGGACTCGATCAGGATGCGGAAGGTGGCCCTGAGCAGGGCCTGGTCGTCGGCGAGCAGGACGCGGATCGTCATGAAGCGGACCGTTCGTCGTCGTTCAGCGGGAGAGAGCAGAGGACCTCGAAGCCGCCCTGCGGGCGTGGTCCGGCCCGGAAGCTGCCCCCGGCGGCCAGGGCCCGCTCCCCCATGCCGACCAGTCCGAAGCCGCGTTCGGTGCGGCGCCGGCGGACCGCGCCGCCCCGGGGACTGCCGTCGTCGGTGACGGCGATGGTCAGGTCGGAGGGCGTGTAGGTGAGCCGGAGGCGGGCGGTGGCGGAGGCGGCGTGTTTGGTGACGTTGGTCAGCGCCTCCTGCACGATGCGGTACGCCGTCAGGTTCAGTCCGGGGTGCAGGACGCGCGGTTCCCCCCGCACCTCCACGGACACGTCCAGGCCGGCCTCCGCGCAGGTGTCGAGCAGGCCCGGCAGGTGTTCGAGGCCAGGAGCGGGAAGCAGATCGTCGGGGGTGTCGCCGTCCTGGCGGAGCAGGCCCACGGTGCGTTTCATCTCGCGCAGCGCCTGGGCGGTGGTGCCGGACAGGTGCTCCAGCATCTCCACGGCCTGGGCGAGGTTGGAGCGGGCCAGGTGGGCGGCGGTGCCGGCCTGGGCGTTGGCCAGGGCGAGGTGGTGGGCGACGACGTCGTGCAGTTCCCGGGCGATCCGCATGCGTTCCTGGACGACATGGTGCCGCGCCAGTTCCTCCCGTTCGCGCTCCTGGTGTTCGGCCCTCGCGGCGGCGTACTCGCGGCGCACCCGGGCATAGCTGCCGAAGGCCGCCGTCAGAAGCACCCACCCGACCGGGTTGATGAAGACGACGAACATCGAGCCGCGCAGGGACGGGGTGAGCCCCAGCCCGGCGAGCCCCATGCCCGCCGCGGCGGCCGAGGCGCTGTACCAGGTGGTGCTGCGGCCGGTGCGAAGGGCAACGGAGTACAGCGCGGCCAGCAGCGGTCCCATGACGAGCGGGGTCAGCAGGAAGCCGAGGGCACCCAGTGTCATGGTGCACAGGGCGGTCACGGCCAGCACGGTCAGCGGACGGCGGTGCCGCCACCACAGCGCCGCGCTGGCGGCGAGGCTCAGCAGGACGCTGGGCCACATCGACAGGGAGTCGGGTAGGAACCAGGCGGTGGTGAGACAGCTCACCGCCGTGACCACGAAGAGCGCGGCGGGTAGGGCGATACCGGAGGTCCGGGACCGGCTCGTGGTCCGGCGCCGCCAGGCTGTGCTCATCGAACGTTCTCTCCGAGGGGTTACGTGTGACCGGGCCATGTTCGCAGACCGAGCCACCACCTGGTTCGGCGTGGCGGCGACCCGGTCGCGCGTCCGCTCAGATACGGGCCGTTTCCCGCGGGCGGATCTCCTGCTCACCGGACGCGGGCGGCCCGGCGGTCAGGCCGGTGCCCTCGATGTCCACATTGGGCAGCAGCCGGTCGAGCCGGCGGGGCAGCCACCAGGCCTTGGCACCCAGGAGGGCGAGCACCGCCGGCACCAGCGCCATGCGGACCACGAAGGCGTCGAAGAGGACCGCCACCGCGAGTCCGAAGCCGATCGTCTTGATCATGGAGTCGCCCTCCCCGATGAATCCGGAGAAGACCGCGATCATGATGACGGCGGCTGCCGTGACCACGCGGGCGCTGTGCCGGAAGCCGGCGACGACCGCCTCTCCGGGACGGTCCCCGTGGGCGTAGGCCTCCCGCATCCGGGACACGAGGAAGACCTCGTAGTCCATGGCCAGTCCGAAGACGATACCCACCAGGAAGATCGGCATCAGGCTCATGATCGGGCCGGTCTGCTCCACGCCGATCAGCTCCGCTCCCCAGCCCCACTGGAAGACGGCCACCACCGAGCCGAGCGCCGCCAGCACCGACAGCAGGAACCCGAAGGCCGCCTTGACCGGCACCAGGACCGAGCGGAAGACCACCAGCAGCAGGACGAGGGCCAGGCCGACGATGACGGTCAGATACGGCACCAGGGCGTCCTGCAGTGCCTGGGCCACGTCGATGTTCATGGCGGTGGAGCCGGTCACCTCGAAGGTCGCGCCGGTGTCGGCCTCCAGTCCGGCCCGCTCCGCGCGGATGGCCTGGACCAGGTCCTTGGTCCGCTCGTCGGTCGGGCCGGTGCCGGGAACCGCCGAGACGAGCGCGGTGTCACCCGCCTCGTTGAAACGGGCGGGAGAGACGGAGACGACGCCCTCGGTGTCCTTGATCTTTTCGGCGACGGCCGCCGCCGCGGCCTCGGGGTCGTCGACGCCCTTGGCGTCCACCACGATCGTCAGCGGCCCGTTGAAGCCGGCGCCGAAACCGTCGGCGAGCGCATCGTAGGCCCGCCGCTCGGTCGTCGTGACCGGCTTCGACTCCGCGCCCGGCATGCCCATCTCCAGTTGGGCGGCGGGCAGGGCGAGCGCGCCGAGGCCCGCGACACAGACCAGCAGCACGGCGACGGGACGGCGCAGCACGAACCGCGCCCACCGGGTACCGGCGTTGTCCCGCTCCGGGGAACGTCCGGCGCCGGCCTGCTTCGTCTTGCGCGTCCGGCGGGGCAGGACCGCGTTCGGCCACATGCCCAGCAGCGCGGGGACCAGGGTGAGGGCGACCAGTACGGCGACCGCGACGGCACCCGCGGCGCAGATGCCCATCTTGGTCAGCATGGGCACGTTGATCACGGACAGCCCGACCAGGGCGATCACGACGGTAAGACCGGCGAAGACGACGGCCGAACCGGCCGTGCCGACGGCGAGGGCCGCCGCTTCCCGTGCCTCGTGCCCCTTGGCTCGCTCCTCTCGGTAGCGGGAGACGACGAACAGGGCGTAGTCGATGCCGACCGCGATGCCGAGCATTGAGGCGAGCGTGCCGGTGGTGGCGGTCAGGCCGAAGGTGCTGCCCAGCACGAAGATCGCACACATGGTGACGCCGACGCCCATGAGGGCGGTCAGCAGCGGCAGCCCGGCGGCGGCCAGCGAGCCGAAGGTGACCAGCAGGACCACCGCGGCCAGCGCGAAGCCGATGACCTCCGCGGCACCGCCCGCCCCAGGCGTCGTGGCGAGTGCGTCGCCGCCCACCTCGACGGTCAGTCCGGCGTCGCGAGCCATGTCGATGGACTTCTCCAGCGTGGTCTTGCTGGCGTCGGTGAGGTCGGCGGCCTTGACCTTGAAACTGACCGTGGCGTAGGCCGTGGAGCCGTCTTTGCTCACCGCGTTCGCCTGGAACGGGCCGGTGGCGGCGGCGACCTGGCGGCCGCCGCCGGTCTCCTCCACCAGCTTGTCGATGGCGGCGCGGTGGTCGGTGTCGGTGACCTTCTCCCCGCTTGGTGCGATGAAGACGATCCGGGCGCTGGCCCCGTTCGCGTCGGTGCCGGGGAAGCGGTCCCCGATCAGGTCGAAGGCTCGCTGCGCCTCGATGCCCGGCATGAAGGAGGCGTCGTCGTCACTGGCCCCGGGCGCCTTGGCGGCGCCGGCGCCGAGCGCACCGAGCAGCACGGCCCACAGCAGTACGACGAGCCATCGTCGCCGGAAGGCCGTACGGCCCACTCGATACAGGAAGGTAGCCACGAAGAAGGTACTCCAGGTCGGGTCTTGGGGAGATATCCAAGATCGCCTGTCGCCCCGGTCCGCGTCATCGTGCGTCTGCCGTCATTGCGGCTTGGTCGCTCCCTACCAGGCGAGACGACCAGCTCCGTCCCGAGCATGAGCGTCCCCTCCTCCTCAGGTATGAGTCGTGCACATGACAAGATGCCCCCGGTCAGCCTCAGCGTGCCGCCGGGAGCACTGTCCCATCGCACCCTCGGATCCGCCGCCGGTGGTGAGGACACGACTGAGGCAAGACCACGGCCACTGGGGCGGTTCGAGATCTTCCCGGCTCGGCCTGGATCTACGAAAGTGAACGCGGCACCGTATCAGCCGTCGGCGCAGTCTCAGACGACGAGACTGGAAGCTCTTCTCGATCACCCACTGCCGCTCGGCAACGTCCACGAGCCGGTTGACGTCGGTGCGCACCGGCGCATGGTCGCCCCGCAGCAAAGGCGGCGGGCTTTCCCGCCCCGGGCAGGAGCGGCGCATCCCGCTCGGGTCTGGGCCGAGCGAGCAAATACAGCCCTATGGACAATTGTACGGTCGTACAGCACCCTCCTATACACACGTACAACACCGTGCCCGGGAGGACATGTTGAGCCGAACAGCAGTGGTCACCGGCGGGGCGTCGGGGCTTGGGCGCGCGGTGTGCGCGCACCTGGCCCGGCACGGGCACCGGGTGGCGGTGCTCGACGTGCACGCCGCTGCCGCCGAGGAGGTGGCGGAGCGGTTGCGCGCGAACGGGGCGCGGGTGATCGCCGTGCGGGCCGATGTGACGGACCGCGCCGCCGTCGACAAGGCCTTCGAAGAGGTACGCGCCGCGCTGGGGCCTATCGAGGTGCTGGTCACCAGCGCGGGCATCTCGGCGTTCACGCCGTTCCCGGAGGTGACGGCGGACGACTGGGACCGGATGGTCCGGGTCAACCTCACCGGCACGTTCCACTGTCTGCAGGCCGCGATCGGCGACATGACGGCGGCCGGGTGGGGGCGCATCGTCACCGTCTCCTCCGCGGCCGGCCAGACGGGGTCGATGCGCCAGGCGCACTACGCGGCCTCCAAGGGGGGTGTCATCGCCCTCACCAAGGCGGTGGCGCTGGAATACGCGGCGCGGGGCATCACGGCGAACACCGTGCCGCCGTTCACGGCGGACACCCCGCTGCTGCGCGCCGCCCAGGAGGCCCGGAAGCTGCCCGGACCGGACGTGCTGGCGCGGATGGTGCCTGCGGGCCGCCTCGGACAGGGCGACGACATCGCGGCGGTGTGCGCGTTCCTGTGCTCGGACGCGGCCGGTTATGTCACTGGACAGGTCATCGGAGTGAACGGAGGGGCCGTCACATGAGTGACCGGTTCCGGCTCGACACACGGGTGGCCGTCGTCACCGGTGGCGGCACCGGCATCGGCCGGGCCTCGGCCCTGCTGCTCGCCGCGTACGGCGCCGATGTGGTCCTGGCCGGGCGGCGGCCCGGGCCACTGGGGGAGACCGCCGAGGAGATCGAGGCACTGGGACGGCGGGCGCTCGCCGTGCCCACCGACGTCAGCTGCGCGAAGGAGTGCCGCGAGCTGATCGACGCCGCGACGACCGCGTTCGGACGGCTGGACGTGCTGGTGAACTGCGCGGGCGGTGGCCCCACCAAGAGCCCGCTCAAGTGGACCGACGACGAGTGGGACGACATCCTGGCGCTCAACCTCGGCAGCGTCTTCCACCTCTCCCGCGCCGCCGCCGGGCCCATGCTCGCCCAGGGCAGCGGGTCGATCGTGAACATCTCCTCCGGGGCCTCGCTCCTCGCCATGCCTCAGGCGGCACCGTACGGCGCGGCGAAGGCGGCGGTGAACAACCTGACCGGCTCACTGGCCGCGGCGTGGACCCGCAAGGGAGTACGGGTGAACTGCGTCGCCGTGGGCGCGGTCCGGGCGGCGACCCTGGTGGACGAGGCGGAGCGGCAGGGCGTCGACCTCGGCACGATCGCCGCGACCAACGGATCGGGGCGACTCGGCGAACCCGACGAGATCGCGCACGCCGTACTGTTCTTCGCCTCCGACGCCTCCGGTTTCTGCTCGGGCCAGACGCTCTACGTGCACGGCGGCCCCGGGCTCGCCGGGGTCTGAAGGGGCTCCAGCCGGTCCAGGTACCGCTCCACAAAGGCGATCGTCTCGGCGTGGGCGGTCGTCATGCCGGCCGCTGCCTCCATGGCCATCACCCGGGGGATGTTCGTCATGAGGAAGACCAGCACCTCCGGCGCGGGTTCCACCGCCCCGGGCCCGGCGGGCACCGGGGACGGCGGTGCCTTCGCCAGGGCGTCGAGGGCCATCGCCCGGGCCTCCTCTCCTGCCCGTGCGATCTCGGCCCTGATCGTCTTGCGGTGATTGGACAGTGCCATGAGTTCGTAGGTGAGCGTGGCGGCGATCCAGTCACTTGCGTACGCCCACACCGCACGCAACGGCGGTCCCTTCGCCAGCCCTTCGGCGAGCAGGGCGAGCCCCTGCTCGCTGCGGTGCCGGACCAGGGCGGTGAACAGGTCGTCCAGGATGGGGAAGTAGTACTGGACCAAGCCCGATGTGACGCCGGCCCGGGCGGCGACGGCGCGGTAGGTGACCGCCGCGTACCCCTCGTCGAGCATGAGCTTCTCGGCGTGGGACAGCAGGGCCGCACGGGTCTTGGACGTCCGGTTGCCGACCCGCCGGGTTCCCGCCATGTGCCCTCGCTCCTCGCTTCCGCCGACCACGTGGGTCCGCGCCCCGCGTCGGGGCGGGGCGCGGCGTCGTCCGAGTCTATGAACCCGCACTGTCTTCGCTGCACCACCCCTCGACAATTGTACGACTGTAAAGCACGATGCCTTACGAGCGTACAGCGCATGTTGCTGCACCCCCGTCGAGGAGAGCCGATGTCCCAGACCGGCCTGTACTACGACCCGTACGACACCGTCCTGGACCAGGACCCCTATCCCACCTACCGTCGCCTGCGCGACGAGGCGCCGCTCTACCGCAACGACCGCCTGGGCTTCTGGGCGTTGAGCCGCTTCGCCGATGTGGACGCGGCCCTGAAGGACACCGTCCGCCTCAGTTCGGCCAAGGGCGACATCCTTGAGGTGGTGCAGGCCGATCCGGTGATGCCGCCCGGCGTGTTCATCCACGAGGATCCGCCGCAGCACACCGTGCACCGCGCCCTGGTGTCCCGCGCCTTCACGGCGCGGCGGATGCGGGCGGTCCAGGAGAAGATCCGTGCGTTCTGCCGCGCCTGCCTGGACCCGCTCAGCGGAGCCGACCGGTTCGACTTCGTGGCGGACCTCGGCGCCGAGCTTCCCATGCGGACCATCGGGATGCTGATCGGCATCCCCGACGCCGATCAGCCCAAGGTCCGTGACCACGCCCAGCGCAACCTGCGCAACGAGCCCGGCAAGCCGCTGCCCATCGACAAGGACAACTACGTCGACCCGGGCATGTACGCCGAGTACGTGGCGTGGCGCCGGAAGAACCCCTCGGACGACCTGATCAGCGAGTTGCTGGAAGTGGAGTTCAAGGACCTGGACGGAACCGTCCGCAAGCTGCGCGAGGAGGAACTCCTCACTTTCCTCACCGTGGTGGCGGGAGCGGGCGTGGAGACCACGGGCCGTCTCTTCGGCTGGATGGGCAAGGTACTCGCCGACCATCCCGCCCAGCGCCGGGAACTCGTAGCCGACCGGTCCCTGATACCCAACGCGATCGAGGAACTGCTGCGTTTCGAGCCGCCGGGACCGCACGTGGCCCGGTACGTCACCGAGGACGTCGAGTACCACGGCAGAACCGTCCCGGCGGGCTCCGCGATGCTGCTGATGGTGTCCGCCGCCAACCGGGACGAGCGGCGCTTCACCGACCCCGACCGGTTCGACATCCACCGCGACATCGGCCACCACGTCACGTTCGGTCACGGGGCGCACTTCTGCCTGGGTGCGGCGCTGGCCCGGCTCGAAGGCCGCATCGGCCTGGAAGAGGTTCTGGACCGTTTCCCCGAGTGGGAGATCGACGATGCGAACGCCAAGCGCTCCCCCACCACCACGGTGCGCGGCTGGGACAGCATGCCCGCCGTCCTCGCCTGACCGGGTGTCAGGCATGCCTGCCAGCGGGTCGCCTCGATGCCCTGCTCTGTGTGCGCCAGTTCCCAACGGTCCACTCGCGTACCGGAGTTGTCCATGACGCTGACGTCGTGGGTCGCGGTGGCCCAGTCCCATCCGATGAACACGGAAGCTGTACTCCTGTGACTTCGACGGAGCACCTGCCCGGTGGTGAGGTCGTCTGCCGGAAGCTCATTAATCGGCCCTCAGCGGGGCGTGTCCCTGAAGCCGATCAGACGGCCTCGGCCCGGCGGGGCCGGCATAACTCATGCTGGCCATCGCGTAGCACGCGAGCGCGGCCGTGCACCCGCCGGGACCGAGAGGTCACAACCCTACCCGTGAGGGCTGCAGAAGGGATGGTCCTCTAATGAGCGGCACACCGGAGCCGTCGGAGTTCTCCGCCGAGCGGCTGGCGCGGCTGGAGCGCGACGTGCGGTATCTGACCGACCGGCAGGAGATCCTCGACTGCGTCGCCCGGCACGCGCGCGGACACGACCGGTTCGACGTGGACCTGCTGACCGCCACCTACCACGAGGACGGCGTCGACGAGCACGGCCATGCCGTCAATTCAGGCCCCGAGTACGCGCGGTGGGCCAACACGGTGCACTCCGGGGCTGCCGAACTGCACACGCACAACATCACCACGCACCTGTGCGAGATCCACGGGGACACCGCACACTGCGAGAGCTACGTCCTGGTCGGCCTGCTGTCCCACGACGGCAGGACCACCCAGCTGATGAGCGGCCGCTACCTCGACCGACTGGAGCGGCGCGACGGCACCTGGCGCATCGCCGTACGCCGCAGCACCGTCGAGTTGGCGCTCACCGCGGACGCCTCCCTGCTGCAGTCGGGCTTCTTCAAGAAGCAGGGGTTCGTCAAGGGCACACGGGACGACACCGACCTGTCGTACCACCGGCCGCTGGACCTGGCGGACGAATCCGCGCAGCGGTGGTGACGGCTCTGCCTCCGGCAGGAGGACGGAAGGGAGGACGAGCGTGCGCATCGGACTGACCGGGGGCGCAGGCAGCATCGAACGGATGGTGCGGCAGGCCGAGGATGCGGAGCGGGACGGGTTCAGCTCGCTGTGGTACGCGAGCGCGGTGGCGGGCGACCCGCTGGCGGCGCTGGCGGTCGCCGGCCGGGCCACCTCGTCGATCGAGCTGGGCACGGCCGTGCTCCAGACCTATCCCTGCCACCCTGTCCTCCAGGCGAGCCGTGCCGCATCGGTGCCGTTCGCCATGGGCCGGGCGGGCTTCACCCTCGGCATCGGTCCGTCCCACCGGCCACTGGTCGAGGACGTGCTGGGACTGTCGTACGACGCTCCCGGAGCGGCCACGGAGGAGTACCTGCGCATCCTGACCACCCTGCTGCGGGGCGACCCGGCGGACGTCACCGGACAGCACTGGTCCGCGCACACCCCGCCGCCCGCCGTGCTGCCTCAGGCGGGGGTGCCGGTGCTGCTGGCGGCGCTGGGGCCGCGGCTGCTGCGGGTGGCCGGTGAGTGCGCGGACGGGGTGGTGCTGTGGATGGCCACAGACCGGGCAGTGGGTTCCCATGTGGCTCCGCGCCTGCACAAGGCCGCAGCGGACGCCGGACGCCCGGCCCCGCGGATCGTCGCCGGGCTGCCCGTGGCCGTGCACGACGATCCGGACGCCGCCCGGGAGTCGACGGCCCGCACCGCCGCGGTCTACGGCGACCTGCCCAACTACCGGCGCATCCTGGAGATCGGCGGCAAGTCCTCCCCCGCCGAGGCCGCCCTCGTGGGTGACGAGGCAGCCGTGCGCCGCCGGGTGCGCGCGCTGCTCGACGCAGGAGCCACCGACGTCTGGGCGTTCATCGTCCCGGTGGGGGACGACGGGGACAGCCGCCGGGCCTCGGTGCGCCGGAGCAGGGAACTGCTCCGGGAACTGGCCACCGAGGCCGAGTAGGTCCTCCGGTCAGAACTCCCGTCGCTCGGCCGCGGAGACGAAGCCCTTCATCAGCTGCTGGGGGACCGCCTCGCGCAGCTCGGCGTGCAGCGAGATCTGGCCGCCGCCGGGCACCGAGAACACGGCGCCGCTGATGCCGGCCGCCTCCTGCGTGGCGTTGAAGGAGAGGTGGCCCGGTGACGCGGCCTGCGGGCAGTACGCGTTGACGGTGATGCCGAAGCGCGTCAACTCCTTGGCGGCCGTCTTCGTCGGCGCCATGCTGCACATCTGGTTTGTGGGGACGTACGGACGGCGGTCGACCTGCCGGTCGGCCGCCGTCCGTACAGGCCACTCAGCTCGGTGCCGAGCCGAGCCGCCGGGCGATCGGCTCGAACTCCGCGTACGTGCTGACCAGCGGGGCCGACTCCCACGTCTGCTGCGCCATCACCCGCAGTCTCGGGAAAAGGGACTCGGTGGTCTTCTCCTCGGTCCAGGTGGTGGTTTCACCATCGTTCCAGAAGTGCACGGCGGAACCGCGGTTGGCGGGCTCCGCCGGATCGAGGTCGTGGAAGGGATACCCGCTGCCGTTGTCGTCGGTGTAGGCGAAGCCGTGGAAGCGGTGTACGGACCAGTTCTCGTACATGGCCCGGGGTGTGGCCGCGGGCGGGTTGAAATAGTCGGGGTAGGCGTAGGTGGGGTAGAAGCCGGCGTTGAGGACGGTGTAGCCCTGGGAGACGAGTTCTTGCGGGGCCACCGGGTTGGTGCTCGGTATCGGGGTGTTGAGGTCGGTCCACCACTCCACGATGACGTTGTCGTCGACCGGGAAGGCACTGCCGGGTATGAAGGTGTCGTTCCAGACGCGGAGAGTCTTGCCCCGGGATCGCACCAGGCTGTTGAACTCGTTGATCAGGCCGTGGATGCCGTCCAGCGCCGTGGCGGACGCGCCGAGCGTCTCCTTGGCGTACTGCTCCAGCTGCGGGTAGTCGGCGAACTCCGCCTCGCCGAGGAACTCGTCGGCGCCCATGTGCCAGTAGGGACCGGGAAACAGCGGCAGGAACTCCTCGACGATCTCGCGCAGGAAGTCGCGGGCCGCCGGAATCGAGTAGTCGAGCTTGTTGGGAGCTGCCTTGCCGTCCGCGTCCTTCAGCTGGAACTCGGGGTGGGCCTTCAGTGCCCAGCCCAGGTGGCCGGGCATGTCGACTTCGGGCACCACGGTGATGTGGTGCCGTGCCGCCAGTTCGATCAGGCTGCGTACCTGGTCCTTGGTGAGGAAGTCCGGTGACTGCAGGCCCGCCTCACTCTCGATGCGCCAGCCCTGGTCGTCGCTGAAGTGCCAATGGAGGTGGTTGAGCTTCAGGTAGGACAGTTCCTTGATGTGCTGTACGAACCAGTCGTAGGAGTGGTGCTGGCGGGCGGTGTCGATCATCAGACCGCGTTCCGCGTAGCGCGGCCAGTCACGGGCGGTGCCGGCGGGGACCGTTGTGTTCTGCCGCAGGAGCTGGAGGAGGGTGCGAGTGCCGTAGAAGACTCCGGTCGACGCCCTCGCGCTGATGCGGACGCTGTCGCCGACGGCGAGCTGGTACCCCTCGGTGCCGAGGACCGTGTCCCGTGCACACAGGTCGAGCACCACGTCACCGTCTCTGGGGGCGGCGTTCGTCACCACGACCGGGCAGGCCACGCCGGTCAGTGCCCGCAGGTCGTCAACGAAGAGCCGGACGTCGGAGCGAAGGCGTCGGGAGTCGGCGGGCCGGACGAGGATGCGGGAGGACGGGCCGAACCGGAAGGAACCGGAACGTGCCGCCCATTCCCGCAGTGCGGGGATGGTGACCGGCCGGGCCGACACATCGGCTGCGGACGACGCCGCGGACGCGGGGAGCGTGGTGGCCTGTGCCGTCTGTGCCGCCGCGGCGCCGGCCAGTGCGCCGAGCGCACCCGCCATGATCCTGCGCCTGCTGGGACCGTTGGTGCTCATAGCCAGTTCCTCTCTCGTGGACGACGTCCGGCCAGTCGGACGGGCGTCGGGAGTACGGACATGAACAGGGAGGGGCGGCCGGCACCCCGGCGGGGCACCGGCCGCGAGGTCACTTCACGGCGCCCGCGGAGAGCCCGGACTGCCAGAACCGCTGCAGCAGCAGGAACGCGATGACCAGGGGGGTGATCGATATCAGGGCGCCGGTGATGACCACGGAGAACAAAGCCTGCGCTCCACCGCCGGCGTTGGCGGTGGCGTTCATCTGGGCGAGTCCGACCGTGACGGGGTACCAGCGCGGGTCGCTGATCATGACCAGGGGCAGAAAGTAGTTGTTCCAGGTGGACACCAGGGAGAACAGGAACACCGTGGTGAAGCCCGGCACGGTCATCGGCAGGGCGATGCGGAAGAAGATCCTGGCCTCACCCGCCCCGTCGATACGCCCGGCCTCCAGCACCTCGTCGGGCACCGAGTCCGCCACGTAGGCGCGCATCAGATAGATGCCGATCGGGTTGACCAGCGAGGGCAGGATCACCGCCCACGGGGTGTCGGTGAGTCCCGCCTCGCTGAACATCAGATAGGTGGGGACGGCCAGTGCCGTCGTCGGCACGGCGATCGTGCCGAGGATCAGGGTGAACATGCCGGACCGGCCGAAGAAGGCGAACTTGGCGAACCCGTACCCCGCCGAGGTCGCCAGCAGGGCTGCTCCGAGTGCGCCGGCGATCGCGTACCAGGCGGAGTTGGCGAGCCAGTGCCAGAACACGCCGTCGGAGTACGCGAAGAGCTCCCGGACGTTGTCGAACAGGTGGAATCGCCCGGAGAACCAGAAGCCGAAGGAGTCGAACAGGTCACCGTTGGTCTTGGTCGCCGAAACGATCAGCCAGAAGAACGGTACGAGGAAGTAGCAGAGGAAGGCCAGGAGGAAGGCGGTCGCGATGACCGACTTCCGGTCCTTGCGCCGCCCGGTCCGGGCTTCCGAGGGCGCCGGCGTGCGGGAGACGGCGGGAGTGTCGAGGGTCTGGGTCATCGTGACCTCCGCAGCTTTCCGAGGCCGAAGACCAGGTACGTCGCCAGGAGGATGACCAGGCCGAGGGCGAAGGAGACCGCGGCGGCATAGTTGATCTGCTGGTCGGTGAAGGCGAGGTTGTAGACGTACAGGTTCGGTGTCCAGTCCGGCGTGATGGCCGCGCCCGCCGACGGGATGAGCACCTGCGGTTCGTTGAAGAGCTGGAACGCTCCGATGATCGAGAACAGCAGGATCACGCCGAGCGCGGGCCGCAGCAGGGGCAGTTTGACGTACAGGGCGGTACGGATCGGCCCGGCGCCGTCCAGTGCGGCTGCCTCGTAGAGATCGCCGGGGATGGCCTGGAGCGCCGCGTACAGGATGATCATGTTGTAGCCGGTGAACTCCCATGTCACGACGTTGGCGATCGAGGGGAGGAGGTGTCCGGCCGACAGGAAGTCCGGGTTGGACAGGCCGATGGATTCGGCGAGTTGGGTGAAGGCGCCGAACTTCCGCCCGTACATGTAGCCCCACAGGAGGCTGGCGACGACGGCCGGGACCGCGTACGGGACGAAGAACGCCAGCCGGAACACTTTCGGCGCCCACACCCGACCGGAGTCGATGAGCAGGGCGAAGACGGTGGCCAGGATCAGGGAGAGGGGGACCTGGACGAAGAAGAACTTGACGATGCGGGACAGGCCCGCGCGGAGCTGGGGGTCATTGAAGGCGTCGATGTAGTTGTCCAGGCCGGTGAAGACCGTGCCGCCGACGATCTGTTCGCGGAACAGACTCAGGTAGCCGGCGTAACCGAGCGGGGCCACGAACATCGCCGTGAACACGAGCATGAACGGTGCGACGAAGAGGAACCCTGCCAGGCCGTGCGGCCGGCGCTGCCGGGGGCGCCCTCGACGCCCGGAAAGTGCGAGAGCCATGACTCAGCCGGTCACCTTGAAGCCCTGCTTGCGGGCGTAGGCGGTGAGCGCGTCCTGCCACGCGTCCAGCGCGTCCGAGAGCGACTTCCTCCGGGTCAGGGCGGTGCCGAAGGTCGGGTTGTAGCTGCTGGTGACGTAGTCGTTGAACGGGCTCCACTGGAAGTCGGTGCTGACCGTCCCCGAGTACTCCGCGAACATCCGGTTGACCTGCTGGCCGCCGAAGAAGGCGGACTTCTCGTCGATGTAGGCCGGGTCCTCCAGCGTGCTGCGCAGCGGCGGGAACAGGGACAGGTCGGTCGCCATGCCCAGGGACGACTGCTTGTCATGGTTGATGAACATGGCGAGGGCGGCCGCGGCCTCCGGGTGCTTGGTCTGCACCGTGACCGCGTTCGTCGACCCTCCCCAGTTGCCCGACACTCGCGCCCCGTCGCTCCACTGCGGTATGGGTGCCACCCGCCACTTGCCGGAGCTTTTGGCGGCCGCGCCCTCCAGGAAGAGCGGAGCCCAGCCGGCGGTGACCCAGGTGGCGTACGTGCCCTTGGTGAGGCCGGCGTACCAGTCGTTGTTGAAGTCCGCGTCGGCCGAGACGACGCCCTGCTGCACGAGCGGGGTCCAGAAGTCGGCCAGTTCCTTCATCTTCGCCGAGTTGACACCGATGGTGACTTTCGTGCCGTTCACCTTGAAGGGCCGGGCGCCGGCCTGCCAAGCCAGCCCGAACAGGTTCGGCGCGTCGTTGTTCGGCAGGTTCGTCATCGCGATCGCGGGGTTCGCGGCGTGCAGCTTGCGGCCCTGCTCGGCGAACTCCTCCCAGGTCTCCGGGACGGTCAGCTTGTAGCGGTCGAAGACGTCCTCGCGGTACAGCATGCCGAGCGGGCCGGTGTCCTGTGGAAGCGCGTAGACCTTGACGCCGTCGGACACCTGCTTCCACGTCCAGTCGACGTAGTCGTCCTTGAGGTCGCCCGCGCCGTACGGTGCCAGGTCCAGCAGGTCCTCGGTGACCACGAAGGCGCTGAGGGTGTCGAAGCCGATCTGCACCACGTCGGGCGCGCCCTTGCCCGCTTTCAGGGCCGTCCTGAGCTTCTTGTACTCGTCGTTGCTCTGGCCGGCGTTGACGACCTTGACCTTGATGTTCGGATACTTCTCCTCGAACATCGCCACCTGCTTCTTGAGATCGACCCAGGTCCAGAAGGTGATCTCCGCCGGCTTCTTCAGCGCGGCGGCCATGCTCGCCGACGACAGCGGCTCGACCGCCTTGTCGGACGAGCCGTCCGAGCCGGAACAGGCGGTCAGCGCCGTCCCCGCGGTGGCCAAGGCGCTCGTGGCGAGGAAGGAGCGACGGCTCCACCCTCTCGAACGGTTCTCCTGCTGACTGGTCATGGGTAGCGCACTCCCTCTTCCGGGCGATCGAACGCCCAGGTGCTGTCGAACATCGACCGCGACGGACACTGCATGTCGGCACAGAGCGACTGCGTCGCCTGGTTACGGGCGCAACGGTTCGGTCACGCCGCCGCCTGAGCCCGGGCGGACGTCCACCCTGACCCCAGGGGGCGCACCACGCCTGCGCGGCACAGTCCGTGCCGGGACGCGGCGGACCGTGCCGCCGGCGCCGCTCGTGTCCCTTCCTCGATTCGGGGCGACGATCTCCGGTGGGTCACGGACCCCACCGCCGGTCTGTCTCCCGGCACGGCGAGACCGAGCACGGCGGCGATCGCTCTGCGAGCCCCCTTCGTCTTCTGCCTGACTACGAAGTCAAGCGGTACCCTGAACGCTCGGGCGCACACGTGTCAAGAGTGTTGCCACTCCCAGTTTCTCTGCCTCACAGTCACAGATCGGTGGCGCCGGATGGGCGGCGATCTGAATTCTTCCCATTCCGAGGATGACTACGTAGTCTGAGCGCGTCCAACTGCCCGGCGCCGAGTCACCACCGGGCGGATCGAGCGATGAAGGGATCGGTGAGCCGTGGTACCGACCGGCGGGGACGGGGTCGCTCCCCGGCCTGCGAGCACCGACGTGGCACGCCTGGCCGGCGTGTCACAGAAGACGGTGTCCCGGGTGATGAGGGGCGAGCCGCACGTTCGTCCCGAGGTCCGGGAGAAAGTGCTGCGCGCGGCGCGACAGCTTCGGTACCGCCCCAACGCGGCGGCCCGCAGCCTGAACTCCGGGCGCACGGGGCGCATCGGTGTCGTCGCGCTCGGCGCCCGGCTGTACGGTCCTACGACACTGCTGGTCGCCGCGGAGGAGGCTGCGCGCAGGCTGGGTTACGCGACCATCGTCGCGCACTCCGACGAGGACGACGGTCACGCTCTGGTGGGTCCCATCGAGCGGCTCCTGGAACAGGGCGTGGACGGCCTCATCCTTCCCGAGGACATCGATGAGGGCCCCCTCGCGGTGACCGTCGACGTGCCGGTGCTCACCATGGGACGGTTCCACAGCATCGCCGCCCCACGCCGTATAGAGGCGGCGGAACGCGCCGATCGCAGTGGCTATGTGGCCACCCGCCACCTCATCGACCTCGGCCACACGGAGATCCGCCACGTCTGCGGTCCCGACCGCTGGTGGGCGGCGCGGGACCGGGCCGACGGCTGGCGCTCCGCGCTCACCGACGCCGGTCTTCCGGTGGCCGACCCGGTCGAGGGCGACTGGTCCTGCGCGGGCGGCTACGCGGCAGGGCTCCGGCTCGCCGAGGACGCGGCCATGACCGGTGTTTTCGTCGCCAACGACGAGATGGCGATCGGTCTGATACGGGCCCTGCACGAGCGGGGACTTCGGGTGCCGGACGACGTGAGCGTCGTGGCCATGGACGACATCCCGGCGGCACGCTTCCTCAACCCCGCCCTCACCACCATCGTCCAGGACCTGGACGCCATGGCGGCCGAAGGTGTCGCGCTGCTCGTCGAGGAGATCGCCTCTCCCACCCCCACCGGCCGCCGTATGCATCTCGGTGAACCGACGCTCGCCGTCCGCGAGTCGACCGCGCCGCCCAGATGACCGACAACGCACAGTCAGGAGTATTCGTGACGGACACGACGCGTCTGCCACGCCGCGTCCTCTTCGGAGCGGCCTACTACGCCGAGTACCAGCGCGGCAGGCGGGTCACCGAGGACTTCGACCGCATGGCCTCCGCCGGATTCAGCGTCATCCGCGTGGGCGAGTCCGTGTGGTCGACCTGGGAACCCGAGGACGGCCGTTTCGACCTGGACTGGCTGCAACCGGTTCTCGACCAGGCGCACGCCCGGGGCATCCGGGTCGTACTCGGTACGCCCACCTACGCGGTGCCGCCGTGGCTCGCCCGTAGATACCCCGAGATCGCCGGTGAGACCTCGACCGGTGTGCGCGTCGGCTGGGGCGCGCGCCAGGAGGTCGATTTCACCCACGCCGCCTTCCGCTTCCACGCCGAGCGGGTCATCCGCGCCATCATGAACCGCTACGTCTCCCACCCCGCGGTCATCGGCGTCCAGGTCGACAACGAACCCGGCTTCCACCTGCTGCACAATCACGGCGTCTTCCAGAGCTTCGTCGACCACCTGCGCCACCGCTACGGGGACATCGAGACGCTCAACGAGGAATGGGGGCTGGTCTACTGGTCGCATCGCCTTTCCGACTGGTCCGACCTGTGGCGGCCGGACGGCAACGTCCAGCCGCAGTACGACCTGGCTTGGCGCCGCTTCCAGGCCGAGCAGACGGCTCAGTTCATCCGCTGGCAGGCCGGTGTCGTGCGGGAGTACACCGAGCCCGGCCAGTTCGTCACCACCTGCATTGCCTATCAACTCCCAGCCATGGACGACCAATTGGTCGCTCGCGAACTGGACATCACCTCCGGTAACGCCTACTACGGCATGCAGGACTCGCTACGGCTGCCGCAGCCCGAGCACCTGCCGCGGTACTGGTTCACCACCGGCGTGCACGCCCTGCACCTGACGGCCGACCGTATGTACGCCTCCCGCCAAGCGCCCTTCCTGGTGACCGAGACGAACGCCTCGTCGATCAACGACGCGGGGCACCGGAAGCCCGCCTACGACGGCCAGTGGCGGCAGGCCGCCTGGGCCCTGGTGGCCCGGGGCGCCGGGATGATCGAGTACTGGCACTGGCACACCCTGCACTTCGGCGCCGAGACGTACTGGGGCGGCGTCATGCCGCACAGCAACGTGCCCGGCCGTGCCTACCGGGAGATAGCGAGGCTCGGAGCCGAGTTCGCCACCGCGGGTGAGACGGTCGTCGGCCTGACCCCGCACAGCGATGTGGTCTTCCTGTACTCCGCCGCCAGCAAGTGGCTGATGGAGAAGCAGCCGCCGCTCGCCGACCCGTACGGCCGTCCGGACCAGCGCGCGTACCAGGAGATCTTCGACGCCTTCTACCGGGGCGCGTTCGACGCCCGGCTGCAGGCACGGCTCGTCCACGACCAGCAGATCCTCCACGGAGCACCGGGCGAAGAAAGCCCGGACCCCGAGCGCTTCGCCGCTGAGCACCCGCTGCTCGTCGCCGCGGGGGCGCAGGTGGCCGACCGGCGCCTGCTCGACTGGCTCACCGCTTACGCCGCCGCCGGTGGCCACCTCGTCCTGGGTCCACGCACCGGATACACCGACGAGGAGGGCCGCGCCCGGGAAGCGGTCGCGCCCCCGGTCCTGTCGGGGCCAGCCGGCGCCCACTACGAGGAGTCAAGCAACCTCGACGCGAAGCTGACCGCGACCGCCACCCCCGACGGCGGGCTGCGGCTGCCGGACGACGCCTCGGCCCATCGGTGGGCGGACGGCCTGATCGCCACCGACGCGCAGGTTCTGGCCTCCTACGAGCACCCGCACTTCGGACAGTTCGCGGCCGTGACGACCCGGTCGTACGGCGAGGGCCGCATCACCTGCGTGGGCACCCTGCCCGGCCTCTCGTTCGCCAAGGCCCTGTTCGAGTGGGCCCGCCCCACGGCCGCGCTGTGGGGCGCGCTGCCGCACAGCGTCACCGTCAACAGCGCGGCCAACGACGGCGGCCGGACCGTGCACGTCCTCCACAACTGGGCGTGGAAGCCGCAGACGGTCACCGTGCCCGTCGATCTGGAGGACGTGCTCGCCGACCGCAAGTTCCGCGCCGGGGACGTCGTCGAACTGGGTCCATGGGACGTCGTCGTCACCGTCGAGCCCTGAGAGGAGCACATCATGGCCCACCGGCCCAACCCTCTGATCCCGGGTTTCCACCCGGACCCAAGCGTGGTGCTCGTCGACGGTGTGTACTACCTGGTGACCTCGACGTTCGAGTACCTCCCCGGCCTGCCGGTGTTCCGTAGTACCGATCTGGTCGACTGGGAGCACATCGGCCATGTCGCCGACCGCCCGGAGCAGGTGGAGGTCTCGTCCGTCGCCACCGGCGCCGGTGTCTTCGCGCCCACCATCCGCTACCACGACGGCCTCTTCCACGTCATTGTCACGGTGGTCGGCAGCTCCCGCGGCTGTGTCGTGTTCACCGCGACCGATCCCGTCGGCCCGTGGAGCGACGGGGTGACCATCAGCGGCGTGGACGGCATCGACCCCGACCTCGCCTGGGACGACGACGGCACCGCCTACGTCACCTACTCCGGGCTACGGCTGACCGGGGAGGACGCGGGACACCACTACGGCATCGAGCAGGTCCGAGTCGACCTGGCCGGCGGCCGGGCCCTGGAGCGCCCCCGCCCGCTGTGGTCCGGTTCCGGACTGCGGTTCCCCGAGGCCCCGCACCTGTACCGGCACGGTGACCACTGGTACTTGGTGATCGCCGAGGGCGGCACCGAGCGCGGGCACGCCGTCAGCGTCGCCCGTGGACCGTCGCTCACCGGTCCGTTCACCGGTCATCCGGCCAACCCGTTGCTGACGGCAAGCGGGTCCCCGCGGTGCGTCCAGAACACGGGGCACGCCGATCTGGTCGAGACTCCGGACGGCGGCTGGGCGCTGGTCCTGCTCGGAGTGCGTCCGGTAGGTGAGGCACAGGCGTTCTCCCCGCTGGGCCGGGAGACGTTCCTCACCGATGTCACCTGGACCGAGGACGGCTGGCCGGTCCTCGCCCCCGTCGACCTGGCGCCCCGCACAGGCATCGAGAGTGTCGTGTTCTCGTTCGAGGACGGCACCGCACTCGACGATCCCGGCTGGCTGGCCGTCCGCGCCACGCCGCGGAGCATGGCCGAGGTCAGGGGCGGTCACCTGGTTCTGCGTGGCCGCGAGGCCGGGCTCGACGACCCACGTCCGGTCTTCGTCGGCCGTCGGCAGCGCCACCTCGACGCGGACGTGACCACGAGGGTGGACGCGTCCGGCGGCGTGGGCGGTCTGGCGGCACGGTACGACGAACAACATCACTTCGGTCTGGAAGCGAGGACTGAGGACGGAGCCACGGTCGTCACCGCGTGGGGTTCCGTCGTCGGCCTGCGTCAGGAGTGGCGGCGGTCGTTCCCCGCCGGCCCGGTCGAACTGCGCATGGAACTGCGTACGCCGACAGCGGCCGCCTCGGCGGCGCGTGCCGACCGGATCACGTTGTTGGCCGACGGGACGCCCCTCGCCGAACTGGACGGGCGGTACTGGACGGCGGAGACCTGCGCATCGTTCACCGGCCGCGTCGTCGGCCTGCACGCGAGCGAGGGCACGGTGCGGTTCGCCGACTTCCGCTACGCGGGCTGGGAGACCGGGCCCGGAACGGACCAGTGACACCCAGCGACCGACGGGCTGCGAATCCGCCGCCTCAGCCGTGCATCACCGATGGGACCCCACCGTGCAGGACCACTCCATAGACGCCGTCACCGGCCAGTTGCTCGTGAACGGAGAGCCGTATCTGATCCGCGGCATCGAAGTGCACAATTCCTCGTCGTCCAGCGCGAACTACCTGCGGCCGCTGTGGCAGCGTTTCACCGACTCGGCGGTGAACACCGTGCTCGCTCCGGTGAGCTGGGAACTCGTGGAGCCGCAGGAGGGGAAGTTCGACTTCGACCTGGTCGACGCGATGCTGTCCGGCGCACGCGAGCACGGGCTCAAGCTGGTGCTGTTGTGGTTCGGGAGCTGGAAGAACGGCTGCTCAAGCTACGTGCCGGCCTGGGTCAAACTCGACCCGTCCCGGTTTCCGCTGCAGACCGACGAGCACGGCGAGCCGTACGACAACCTCAGCCCCTTTTCCGAGGCCAACCGGGACGCCGACGCCACCGCGTTCGCCGCCTTCATGGAGCACCTCGGGCGTGTCGACGGCCATGAGAAGACCGTGATCATGGTGCAGGTGGAGAACGAGGTCGGTCTCCTCGGTACCGCCCGTTCGTACGGAGGGGACGCGACGGCCGCCTGGGCGGCGCCCGTACCGTCCGCCCTGGTGGAGGCGGTGCGCGCGGAGGCCTTTCCGTACGTCCGCTGCCCCGCCGAGGCTTCCACCCCGACCTGGGACGGCCTGGTGGGCGACGCCGCCCGGACGGCCGAGCTGTTCATGGCCTGGCACTATGCGGCTTACGTCGAGCACGTCGCCGCCGCGGGCCTGAAACGCTATGACGTACCGCTGTTCGTCAACGCGTGGCTCGACTCGATCGTCCCGGATGCCTCCGGGTCACAGGACGCCGCCTTCGCCGGCGGCCAGGTGCCTGGTGTCTTCCCCAGCGGGGGACCACTCCCGCACGTCAGCACGGCCTGGAAGCTGGCCGCGCCCTCGATCGCGTTTCTCGCGCCGGACGTGTACTTCGGCGACTTCGAGATCCCGTTCAAGAGCTACTCCGACACCAACTCCACCTTGTTCGTGCCCGAGATGCGCGCCGACGCCCATGGCGTCTCGAACATCTTCCTCGCCATCGGAAAGTACGGTGCCATCGGCGTCGCTCCGTTCGGCGTCGACTCCTTGACCGATCAGGAGACCCTTGCTCTTCGCCGCGCGTACGCCCAACTCGCGGCCGTGCAGAAAGAAGTCCTCGATGCCGGGACGCAGGACCTTCTGCGCGGCTTCAGAGTATCCGGGCAGGAAGAGGAGACGATCACCCTCGGCCGGAACCGGTTCCTGGTCAAGACCGCCACGGAACGCGGCGACAGCGAGGGCTGCGGGTACGGGCTCCTGCTGCAGAGCGACGAACACACCTACCTCGCCATCGGCCACAACTTCTCGGTGAGCCTCCTGCCCCGGGACGGCCGGCCGGTCGCCGTCCTGCGGGCTGAGGAGATGGTGGCCGAGAACGGCGGACTCGTACCGCGCAGGAGGCTGAACGGGGACGAGACCGGCGCCGGCACCCAGATAAGGGTCGCGACCGAGCCGACCCGCGTACACGGCTTCATGCCCACCAGCGAGATCCCGTCCGGGGTGGTGCGCTTCTCGGTGTACTCCCTCGGGAGCGCATGACACTCGAACCCCGGGCCGACGCCGCACGGATCGGCCCAGGGCCGCCGGACCGTCAGACCTGGCCGGTCGTACGTCACACCACGAGCCGTGGGGTGAACACCTCGTTCCGCACCTCGGACCGGCCGCGGATGCGCTCCAGCAGGAGTTGGGCGGCGATCACGCCCATCTCGTGACCGGACTGGTCCACGCTGGTGAGGGAGATGGGCGTGAGGGCGCCGGTGAAGGAATTGCTGGGACGCGAGACGTTCCTGGCCGGTGTTGGCTGGCGGGACGGCTGGCCGGTCTTCCACAAGGACGGTACCGGGTGCCCGCGGTGTCGACGGCGTTCGAGGACCGTTTCGACGACACCTCCCTGCACGAGCGCTGGATCGTGCCCGGCGGCGAGGCGGCGACGACCGTGGAGCCGGAACCGAGGGGGGTACGTGGGCTGCCCTGGGCCGCCCCGTCCGACGGCTCGGATGGCTCCGTTGGACTCCTGGCCACGCGCGTGCGGGACCTGCGGAGGCGACGATCGAGGGCAGCGGTCGGTTCCTGCTGCGGCTCGATCACCGTCATCACTACGGACTGATTCTGCGCGACGGCACGGTCGAAGCCAGCGCCCGTATCGGGGACCCGGACATCGTCGTGGTGTCAGCCCCGGTACCGGAGCCGGACGGTCCTGTGGTGCTGCGACTGACGGCCGAGTCACCGGCGTCGCCGCCGGTGCCGCTGGGTGACGCCGGTCCGGACACGATCCGAGGTTGGCCGCCAGGGCGCGGCGGGGGACGTACCGGCCTCACCCGTGGATGTTCTCCCGTGGTCCGCGGGCACGAGCCTGCGGACCACGGGCTGGGTCCGGGATGTGAGACTGGGGGCATGCTCGTACAGTTCATGACCGCGGTCGGTGTCCTGGCCGTGCTGACCATGGTGCCCGGGCCGGACATGGCCGTGGTCACCAAGCGGGCCGTCAGTGCCGGATGGCAGGACGGACTGCGGACGGTCGGCGGAATCACCCTGGGGCTGCTGGTCTGGGGGGTGCTCACGGTGGCCGGACTCGCGGCGGTCCTGGCCGCGTCCGCTGCCGTGTACACGGTCGTCAAGCTGGCCGGGGCCGCCTACCTGGTGTTCCTCGGTGTCCAAGCGCTGTTGCAGAGTCGTCGGGACCGGTCGCGGGCACCGGCGGCGCCACTCGCCCCACCTGCCGGCAACCCCTGGCGGACCGGCCTGGTCAGCAACGTCTTCAATCCCAAGATCGCCGTCTTCTACACCGGCCTGTTGCCGACACTGGCACCGTCCGGACTGTCTCCGCACGCCGGGATGGCCTTGCTGGTCCTCGTGCACACATCGCTCACCGCCGTGTGGCTCGGCGGGTACGTCATGCTGCTGTCCAGGGCCCGCGCGTTCTTCGAGAGGCCCGCCGTGCGCCGGACCATGGACCGTGTCACCGGCGCCGTACTGATCGGGTTCGGACTGAAGGTCGCCACGGCCCAGCCCTGAGCGGCGGGTCAATAGGTCGCGCGCCCGCCGCTGATGTCGTATACCGCGCCGGTGGAGAAGCTGACGCGGTCCGAGGAGAGGAAGGCGACGAGTTCGGCCACCTCCTCGGGGCGTCCGATGCGGCCCATGGGGATCAGGGACGTGAGTCGTTCCAGTACGTCCGGTGCCGTGGTCTCGTTCATCGGCGTGGCGATGACGGCGGGTGTGACCACGTTGACCAGAACCCCGCTGGTGGCCAGTTCCTTGCCGACGGCCTTGGTGAGGGCGATCACGGCGGCTTTGGAGGCCGAGTACGCGGCGAGGTCGGGGTTGCCGTCCTTGCCCGCCATGCTGGCGAAGTTGACGACTCTGCCCCACCCTCGGTCGCGCATGCCGGGTACGAACAGCCGCATGGTGTTCACGGTCCCGAGGACATTGACGTCGAGGACGCGCAGCCATTCGTCGCGTTCGGTCTCCAGCAGGGGCTTGTTCGGTCCGACGATGCCGGCCGAGTTGACCAGCACGTCCACGGGGCCCATCGCTTCGGCCGCGCGTCGCAGCGCCGTCTCGTCGGTGATGTCGACGCACACATCGGCGCCGTCGAGATCGAGGGTCGTCACCTTCAGACCGTCGCCGCGCAGGCGCTCGGCGGTAGCGGCGCCCAGTCCGCGGGCACCGCCGGTCACGAGGGCGGTCCTGACGTTCATGCGGTGTCTCCCGTGCGTCGGTGGAGCGGGCTGGTCACGTCATCGAGGAGTTCGAGCACGTGGCGGTAAGGGTGTCCGGTCGCTCTGGTCATGCCGAGTTCGCAGGTGCGGTTGACGGAGGCGTGAGCGGCCGCCGGGTGCCGGCGCACGGCCCGTGCCTCGGCGGCGGTCGCCGACGCGGTCAGTTCCGGGTGCAGCAGGCCCCGGTCACCGGCGAAGGCACAGCAGCTCCAGTCCTCGGGCTGCACGACCTCCTCCGCGACCACGGTCGCCACCCGCAACAACGCCGGGTTGATGCCGAGCTGTGTGGAGGAGCACGTGGGGTGGATGACGACCGAGGGCAGACGGCGGGCGGGCGGGAGGCCGGGCAACACGTGCGTGTCGACGAACTCCACGGCGTCCATGACGCGAAGTCCTTCCCCGGCGAGCATGCGCGTCAGTCCTTCGGTGCACGAGGCAGCGTCCACCACCACGGGGAGCGCGCCGCCGTCCGCGGCCTCGCGCAGGACGGGCCGCACCCGGTCGCGCATGGCCGTGTGCCCGTCGGTCAGGCCTTTGGACTTCCACGGCGTACCGCAGCACAGGGAGGCGATCTCCTCCGGTACCCGGACCTCCACACCGGCTCGCCGGCACAGGGCCAGGAAAGCGTCATGGACTCCCGTGCCCGTCGCGACATCGGCCGGTGCGAACATCGTGGACAGGCAGGCCGGGAAGTAGACCGCCTGCGGTGACCCCGCTCGGACGGGGCGGCGGCGGCTGCCGCCGCGCGGCAGGTCGACGGACCAGGCGGGGACCGTCTCGGGGCCGAGCAGCGCCCGCCCGGCGGAGGTGGCCCGGGTGGGCAGTGCGTCGGGCACGGCACGCGCGGTGGTCAGCGCCACGCCGGCCACCCTCGTGGCGCCGTCCCAGTGCCGGGCGGCGTAGGCCCACACCTTCTGCTCGGTCCGTCCGCGCTGTCCGGCGCGCAGCCTGCGCGTCAGGTCGCCGGTGTCGATGCCGACCGGGCACGCCGTGGCGCACATGCCGTCGACGGCGCACGTGTCGATCCCGTCGTACTGATAGTCACTCTCCAGTTCGGCCAGCAGTCCGGCGTCGCCCGCTCCCTCGGCCCGGGCCATCTCCCGGCGCAGCACGATGCGCCGGCGCGGTGATGTGGTGAGGTCCTGGCTGGGGCAGACCGGTTCGCAGTAGCCGCACTCGACGCACCGGTCGACCTCCTCCTCGACCGTTGGCGTGGACTTGAGGTGGCTGATGTGCCCGGCCGGGTCCTCGTCGAGCAGCACACCGGGGTTGAGCAGGCCGTGCGGGTCGAGGAGCCGTTTGACTTCACGCATGACCTCGTAGAGCTCGTCGCCGTACTGGCGGCGGACGTACGGTGCCATGATCCTTCCGGTGCCGTGCTCGGCCTTGAGGGTGCCGTCGGCGCCGAGCACGAGGTCGGCCATGTCGTCGGTGAAGCGCAGGTAGCGGTCGATGTTGCCGGGGGTGCCGAAGTCCTCGTTGAGCAGGAAGTGGATGTTGCCGTCCTTGGCGTGGCCGAAGATGACGCTGCCGCCGTAGCCGTGGGCGTCCAACAGCCGGGTCAGTTCGGAGCAGGTGGGCAGCAGCGCGTCGACCGGGACGGCGATGTCCTCCAGCAGCGCCGTCGTCCCGGACGGGCGGGCGCCGGCGACGGTGGCGTAGAGCCCCTTGCGGATGTGCCAAAGGGCCGCCCGGTCGGCGGCGTCGGTGCTCAGCTCCGTGGGTGACATCAGGGGGAGCCGGGCGAACAGGCGGGAGGAGTCGTCGATCCGGTCGGTGAGTTCCTCGCGCGTCGGGCTCTGATGTTCCACCAGCAGCGCGGCGTGCTCGTGCACCGTGAGGGCGCGCAGCGCGGTGATCGCCCGGGGGTCGCGCTGGGCGACGCGCAGGCTGGTGGCGTCGAGCAGTTCGACCGTGGCGAAGCCGGCGTCGACCAGGGCGGGCAGGGCGCCGGTGGCTGCCGCCAGGTCGGGGAAGAACAGCAGCGCGGTGGCGGCGTGTGGGTGCGCCGGGACGGTACGGAAGGTCGCCTCGGCGACGAAGGCGAGGGTGCCCTCGCTGCCGATCACCAGGTGCAGCAGGAGGTCGACCGGGCGGGTGTGGTCGACGAAGGAGTTGACCCCGTAGCCCATCGTGTTCTTGATCGAGTACAGCTTCTCGATCGTGCGGACCGAGGCGGGGTTGCCCCGCACCCGGTCGCGCAGGCGGGCCAGCCCCTCGTGGAGGGCGGGTTCCAGTGCGCGCAGCCGTTCGTCGGCGTCGTGGGCCGCGGTGTCGAGCACGGTGCCGCTGGGCAGCACCAGGACGGCGGACTCCAGCGTCCGGTAGGTGTTGGCCTCGGTGCCGCAGGCCATGCCGGAGGAGTTGTCGGCGACGACCCCGCCGATGGTGCAGGCTGATTCGCTGGCCGGGTCGGGGCCGAGCTTGCGGCCGTGGCGGGCCAGGCGGGTGTTGACGGCGCGCACGGTCGCGCCGGGCTGGACGCGGACGCGCGCGCCGTCGTCCAGGACCTCGATGCCGCGGAAGTTGCGGCGGGTGTCGACCAGCACCCCGTCGTTGGTGGCCTGCCCGGACAGGCTGGTGCCGCCGGAGCGGAATGTCAGCGGGAGGTCGTGTGCGGCCGCGACGCGCAGCAGGGCGGCGACCTCGGCGGCGTCGCGAGGAGTGACGACGGCCCGGGGGACGAGCAGGTAGTGGGAGGCGTCGTGGGCGAAGGACAGCCGGTCGACGGGCCGGCCGGTGACCGCGCCCGGTGCCGCCGACTCCAGTCGCGCCAGCAGAGTCCCCTCGGCGGTGAGCGGACCGGGACTCGCGGTCCGCTCGGCGCGGGGTCGGTCAGTGCGACTCACGGCTCACCTCCGATCCGCTGGAACCGGTGAGGAAGTCCAGGTCGGCGCCGGTGTCGGCCTGCTGGACGTGGTCGACGTAGAGCCGTTCCCATCCGCGACGCGGGGCGGCGAAGCCGGCGACGGTCGCCTCGTTGGGGGTGCGTCGGGCGAGTTCGCCTGCGGGGACTTCGAGGTCGATGCGGCGGGCCTCGACGTCCAGGCTGATGATGTCCCCGGTGCGCACCAGGGCGAGGGGGCCGCCGGCGGCCGCCTCGGGCGCCACGTGCAGCACGACCGTGCCGTAGGCGGTGCCGCTCATCCGGCCGTCGCAGACGCGGACCATGTCGCGCACGCCCTGTTCGAGCAGTTTCCTGGGCAGTGGCATGTTGGAGACTTCCGGCATGCCCGGGTAACCCTTGGGGCCGCAGCCGCGCAGAACCATGACGGAGTCGGCGTCGATGTCGAGTTGGGGATCGTCGACGCGGGCGTGAAAGTCCTCGATGCTGTCGAAGACGACCGCTCTGCCGCGGTGGCGCAGCAGGTTCGGTGAGGCCGCCGCCGGTTTGATGAGGGCGCCCCGGGGGGCGAGACTGCCGCGCAGGACGGCGATGCCGCCCTCGGCGACCAGCGGCTCCTGCCGGGTTCGGATCACCTCGGGATCCCAGATCGGGGCATCGTCGAGGTGGTCCACCAGCGGGGTGCCGGTGACGGTCAGTGCCTCCGGGTCGAGCAGGTCGCGGACCTCGCGCAGGACGGCGAGCAGTCCGCCGGCCCGGTGGAAGTCGTCCATGAGGAACCGTCCGGCCGGCAGCAGGTCCACGAGGACCGGCACACGGGAGCCGATGCGGTCGAAGTCGTCCAAGGTCAGGTCGATGCTGAGGCGGCCGGCGATCGCCAGGAGGTGCACGACCGCGTTGGTGGAGCCGCCGACGGCCGCGAGCGCCACGATGGCGTTGTGGAAGGAGGCCTTGGTCAGGAAGGTGCCGGGCCTGCGGTCTGCGGACACCATGTCGACGGCGAGGCGGCCGGTGCCGTGTGCGGCCTCCAGGAGGCGGCTGTCGGGGGCGGGGGTGCCGGCGGTGCCGGGCAGGGTGGTGCCGAGCGCCTCGGCGACGACGGCCATCGTGGACGCGGTCCCCATGGTGTTGCAGTGCCCGCGGCTGCGGATCATCGCGGACTCGGAGCGGGTGAACTCCTCGTTCGACAGCGTGCCCGCCCTGACCTCCTCCGAGAGGCGCCATACGTCGGTGCCGCAGCCAAGCGGTGCGCCCCGGAAGGTACCGGTCAGCATCGGACCGCCGGGGACGACGACGGCGGGAAGGTCCACCGAGGCGGCGGCCATGAGCAGCGAGGGGATGGTCTTGTCGCAACCGCCGAGCAGCACGACGCCGTCGATGGGGTTGGCCCGCAGCATCTCCTCCGTGGCCATGGCCGCCATGTTGCGCCAGAGCATGGCGGTGGGGCGCATCTGGGTCTCGCCCAGGGAGATCACGGGAAGTTCCAGCGGTATGCCGCCCGCCTCGTACACGCCGTTGCGGACGGCGGCGGCCACCTCGGTCAGGTGTGTGTTGCACGGCGTCAGCTCGGAGGCGGTGTTGGCGATGGCGATCTGCGGACGGCCCGTGAACGCGTCACCCGGTACACCGCGGCGCATCCAGGCCCGGTGGATGTAGGCGTTGCGGTCCTGACCCGCGTACCACTGCGCACTACGGAGCTTCACACACGGCTCTTTTCATTAATCGGCATGATGGTCTGAGATTTGGAACACGAGAAGCACGGAGGAGCATACGCAGATTCAACGCGGGCCGACAGACCCTGCGGACGGGAAGCGCCCGGTCGGCGGGCGCGTAGGCCGGCCACCGCGGCAAGGTCGCGCCGTTGGGAGTGCCCGTGTGGGACAGCCCGCTCAGCGCGGTGAGCAGGAGCGCGTCGACGGCAGTGAACGGTCGGTTTCGCAATCGTCGTGTCGGCGCCGCGCGACGAACGCTGCCAAGGCATCGCCCAACCCTGACGGACTTTTCATTAGTCGGTACGGTGGTCTACGGTTTGGAACACGATGGAGTACAACGAGATGTCGACACACACCACGGACGAAAGCCACACCGACCGCGGTGACATCCAGCGCCTGGTGGGTTCGGACCGGGTCCTGGCCGTCCTCAAGGAACTCGCCCGTCATCCCGACGGCGTGGGGCTGGAGGAGATGACCCGGGCGATCGGAGCCCCGAAGCCGACGGTGCACCGGGCACTCGGCGCGCTGCGCCGGGCCGGCCTCGCCGACCAGGACGGGCGAGGCCGTTACCTGCTGGGCGACGAGTTCCTCCGGATGGCGTTCGCCCACCACGAGGCCCGGCCGGAGCACCGGCGCATCACCCCCCTGCTGGACACCCTGGCCGCCCGGTTCGGCGAGACGGCGCACTACGCCGTGCTCGACGGTCGCGAGGTGGTCTACCGGGCCAAGGTCGACCCGCCCAGCGGCGCGGTGCGGCTTACCTCCACGGTCGGAGGCCGCAACCCGGCCCACTCCACGGCCGTCGGCAAGCTGCTGCTCGCGCACCGGCTGCCCACGTCGGAGGCCGTTCGGGACTGGGTGGGTGACGATCCGCTCGCGCGCCGCACGGACCGGACCCGGTGCACGGCCGAGGATCTGCACCAGGAGTTCGAGCTGATCCGGGAGCGCGGGTACGCCGTCGACGACCAGGAGAACGAAACCGGGGTCAATTGCGTCGCGCTGCCGGTCTACGCAGCTGCACCGGGCGTTCCCACCGGCGCGGTCAGCGTGAGCGCCGTGGCCTACCGCACTCCGCTGAGCACCCTGACAGACGCCTTCCAGGAGATCAGAGACCTGCTCGGCGTACTGGGCACGGCTCACCTCTGACCTACGCCCTCACCCAACCCACTTGGAGAACGATCCGTGTTCCTCATGCGCATCGGCGCCCCCGGCACCGAGAAGCCCGTCGCCCGCATCGACGCCGACACCTATGTCGACCTGTCGGACGTCGTCACCGACTTCGACGAAGCCTTCTTCGGCTCCGGCGGCATCGACCGGGTTCGTCCCGTCATGGCGGAGCGCGCCGCCGCAGGACAGGTGTCCCGCTTCGCCGGGGAACGGATCGGCGCACCGATCGCCCGGCCGCACCAGATCCTGTGCATCGGCCTCAACTACCGCGACCACGCGGCCGAGACGGGACAGGCCGTGCCCGACGAGCCGATCCTGTTCACCAAGTCGCCCAACACCCTGATCGGCCCGAACGACGACGTGCGCATTCCCCGCGGCTCCACCAAGCCGGACTGGGAAGTGGAACTCGGCATCGTCATCGGCAGGCGGACCAGCTATCTGGACTCGGTGGACGAGGCCCGGGACGCCATCGCCGGCTACCTCGTGGTCAACGACGTCAGCGAGAGGGCCTTCCAGATGGAGCGCGGCGGGCAGTGGGCCAAGGGCAAGTCCGCCGAGACGTTCAACCCCGCCGGACCGTGGCTCGCCACTCCCGACGAGATCGACGACGTCCTCGCCCTCGACATGTGGCTGGACGTCAACGGCGTGCGCCGGCAGAACGGCAGCACCAAGACGATGATCTTCGATCCGTACTTCATCGTGCACCACCTCAGCCAGTTCCTCGTCCTCGAACCGGGCGACCTGATCAACACCGGCACCCCGCCCGGTGTCGGCATGGGTTTCAACCCGCCGGTGTGGCTGCAGCCGGGCGACGTCATGGAACTGGGCATCCAGCAGTTGGGCAGTCAGCGGCAGAACGTGCTCGGACCTCGGTGAACGGCACCACCATGCGCGCGTTCGTCCTGACGGCACCCCGCGCGTACGAGGTCCAGGAAGTGCCCTCGCCGGTGGCCGGCCCCGGCGAGGCGGTGATCGACGTCGAACGGGTCGGCGTCTGCGGAACCGACGTCGAGTTCTTCACCGGTGACATGGCCTACCTCCACTCGGGCCACGCCTCCTATCCCCTGCGTCCGGGCCACGAGTGGTCAGGGCGGGTGGCCGCGGTCGGTCCCGGCGTGGACCCCTCCTGGACGGGCCGACGGGTCATGGGCGACACCATGCTGGGTGACGGGACCTGTAGGCGGTGCCTCAAGGGGCATCAGCACGTGTGCGCGAAGCGCCAGGAGGTGGGTGTTCGAGGGGACCGCCCCGGAGCGCTGGCCGAGTGTCTCGCCGTGCCGGTCTCCTCGCTGCACGCCCTGCCCGACAGTGTCGACCCCGCCCTCGGGGCTTTGGTGGAACCCGGTGGCAACGCCCTGCGCGCCGCGCAGGCCGCCGGCGTCGGGCCTGGGGACCGTGTCCTGGTCCTCGGCCCCGGCACGATCGGCCTGCTGGTCGCGATGTTCGCCCGTACGACCGGCGCCGAGGTGCACCTGATGGGACGGACCGACGAATCGCTCGCGTTCGCCCAGAGCCTCGGCTTCGAGCACGTCTGGCGGGAGAGCGAGCTACCGGCGCTGCCCTTCGACGCGGTCGTGGACGCCTCGAACGCGATGCACCTGCCCGCCGCCGCCCTCGACCTGGTCGAGCCCGGCGGACGCGTCGTGTACATCGGACTGGCGGGCGAGCCCAGCCGGATCGACACCCGCACCCTGGCCCTGAAGGATGTCACCGCCGTCGGCATCCTGTCCGCCTCCCCCGGCCTCGACGCCACCATCCGGGCCTACGCCGACAAGACCGTCGACCCCGGGCCGCTGGTCGCCGCCACCGTCGGTCTCGACCAGGTGGGTGCCGTCCTGGCCGGCCGACGACCGCCCGACGCGGGCCCCGGTCCGAAGATCCATGTCAATCCCCGTCTGCCCTGACCGAAGAGGGTTCTGTGAGTGAATTCAGCGGTCTCGCCGCACTCGTGACAGGTGGGTGCAGCGGAATCGGAGCCGCCACCGCCGCCCTCCTGCGAGACAAGGGCGCACAAGTCGCCGTCCTGGATCTGCGCGTCGAGGGAGCGCCCACCGGCGTCACGGCCCTGCGCTGCGACATCACCGACCGGGGTGCGGTCGATACGGCCGTCGCCCAGGTCGCGGGGCGCTTCGGCGGTCTCGACGTCCTGGTCAACAATGCCGGTATCGGCGCGGTCGGCGCCGTCGACGCCAATGACGACACCCAGTGGGCCCGCGTTCTCGACGTGAACGTCACCGGCATCGCCCGGACCACCACGGCCGCGCTTTCGCACCTGCGGCGGTCGTCGCACGCGGCGGTGGTGAACCTCTGCTCGGCCGTCGCGTTCGTCGGCGTACGCCAAAGAGCCCTGTACAGCGCCAGTAAGGGCGCGGTCCACGCGCTCACTCTCGCCATGGCCGCCGACCACGCGGCAGACGGGATCCGGGTGAACGCGGTGGCTCCGGGCACCGCCGACACCCCGTGGGTCGGCCGCCTGCTCGACGACGCGGAGGACCCGGCCGCGGCAGCCGAGGCACTGCGGGCGCGGCAGCCGCTCGGGCGCCTGGTGACCGCCGAGGAGGTAGCGCACGCTATCGTCTCGCTCGCGTCTCCGCGCGCGGGAGCCACCACCGGAACGGTCCTCCGCGTCGACGGGGGGATGACCAGCCTGCGTCTGTGACCAGCCGCATCCGTGCCGGGCGACCCATTCGCCGAGTTCACCGACGCATCACCTTCGACGGCCGGCTCTACGGGCTGCGGGGCTGAGACGACCCGGGTGCACGGCGCCCTGAACACCGTCAAACGCTACGCCCGAGCCGATCAGAGGGTCGTGCGGATGCCGACCGCAGTCACATCTCTGCACGCAGACTCGCCCAGATGCTGCTCACCAGGCCCGACGACCTCGCCCCACGTCCGCGCAGTCGACTTGCCCGGGGTGCCATCCGCCCCAGTGAGCCGCCCCCTTGGCGTGTGCTCGGCCTCCTGCGTGGCAACGATACTGAAGAGCTATGCCAGGGCGGTGAGCTTGGCCGCAGCAGGAGCGACCGCATCGGAGTGATCAGCCCGGACGCAACCGTCAAGAACAAATCCGGAGGTATCGAGAGACATGTTGATTGAGAAGGTGTTCCAGAGCGAAGACTTGCCGGCTTCCGACCGCTTTGACTTCTGGCGCCAGTTGGTCGGGCAGACGCATGCGCCGTTGGAGTTGCGCAGTGACCACTGGGCCGACTTCCGGGCTTCTCAGCGTGTGATCGACCTCGGGTGCGTAACGGTGTGGCCGACAACGTTCCAGCCGGTGTGCTTCGGGCGGACGCCGAAACTGATCAAGCAATCCGATCCCGAGGGGCTGCATCTGTCCCTGCCGTTGAGCGGGGCGTTACACGTGACCAGGGGCGAGCAGGAGACTGTGTACGGTCCGGACAGCCTGTGCGTCGTGGACACCTCTCGGCCCATCGACGTTCGTGGGGGCCATGGCTCGGGCTCGCACACGGGGGTGGGTGTTGAGGTTCCTAAGGCGCTGCTGCCACTGCCGCGGAACCAACTCGACCGGGTGGTCGGGCTACGGCTACCGGCCGATGAGGGTTTCGGTGCTCTGCTGGCACAGTTGCTCACCCAACTCTCACAGGGCGCCGGCGCTTACCGGTCCGAGGACGGGCCCCGCCTGGGAACCGTGGCCGTCGACCTCCTGTCCGCACTGTTCGCCCACGCCCTCGACACCAGCAGTTCCCTCCCGCCAGAGACCCACCGACAGACCCTCGTGCTACGCATCCGGCACTTCATCCAACAGCATCTGCACGACCCGCAATTGACCCCGCGCACCATCGCTGCCACGCACCACATCTCCACTGGCTACCTGCACCGCCTCTTCCAGCAGGAGGACCAGACGGTCGCTGCCTGGATTCGCAGCCAACGCCTGGAGCGCGCGCGCCGTGCGCTCGCCGACCCCACGATGCGCGCCACCCCCATCCACGCCATCGGTGCGTTCTGCGGCTTCCCACGCGCGTCCGACTTCACCCGCGCCTTCCGCACCGCCTACGGTGTCCCGCCCAAGGAGTACCGCTACCAAGCGCAGCGCATCACCGAGTAGACCCATCGCCAAGCAGGTGGGCACTCAGTGCTAACGAAATCCTGGATGCTGCCATATACCTTGAGACGCACCGAGGGACCTCAGTCGGACCCAGGCCCTCTGGCCTGCTGAAGAGGGAGTCGAAGATGAACCGCATCAGCAAGACCCTTATCACTCTGACCATGGTTGCCACCGCCGGAAGCGGAGTTGCCGGTGGTACAGCACTCATCACAGCAAGCCCAGCCCAAGCATGGTCGTGGGATTGTCAGGAGTATCTGCGGGACAAGGGATATAACGTGCCCGTAGGGGGGAGGGTTGCAGCAGCATGCAGCATCGCGGAAGACGGCGAGGGGTCGGCTAACTCGCTGTCAATATGCGCAACGCGCCTCGAACAACTGGACGTCCGCTGGCAATACGTCAAACCCGCTTGCCGACTCGGGGCCGCGCGGTAAGACGGCCGGGCGGATCGGGTTCCGCGTTCCCTGGCCGGGGAACGACGTTTCCCCGGCCGCCATTGCTAGAGGTTGAAACTATTCGAGCATCACCCCGACACGAGCAGTGGCACGATTGGAAGCTGCTCCGGCTGGAAAACCGAGGTGACCTGACCTTCGAGCTCCGCGAACGCCGGGTCTTTCGAGATCTTGAAGGTGCCCGAGCGGTGCGGTCTCAGATGTCGTTTTATCCCCTTGACCCTGTGATGTCGGGTCGCGTCAGGAGATGGTGGCTTCGCCGGTGACGATGCTCCGCTTGCGGCCCACGGTCTTCTTCGCTGCGTCGGTGCCCTGGCTGGAGGCATGAACGCTGCTGGAGGTCTTGACACTCTGGGCGTCGATCACACAGGCCGATGGCTCCGCGTCCCGCCCCTCCTTCTCCCGCAGCAGCCGCCTGAGCAGACCGTTGAGCTGAGCGAACACGCCTTCCTGCTGCCACTTGGCGAAGTATCCGTAAGCCGTGCTCCAGTGCGGGAAGTCGCGGCCGATGTTCAGTGCATGCCGACGACGCTTGGCCGGCCAGGCCGTCAGCAACGGCGGTCAACTCCCGGGGGGCATCGGACAGATCACTCGGACACTCCATCTCAGGCGTCACCCCATGCAACGCATCCGCCCCCCACTCGGCCCACACAACCCGGCCCAACGACGGATCCGCACCGAAAAATGCAACGCACTGGGTGGGCAGTAGCGCGGACTTGGCGGTTTCCTCAACTGGGCAGGCGTCCGCTGAGTCGGCCGTCAGAGGTCGGCCGTGGGTAGGACCCTCGGGCGTCCACCAGATGGTCTGGGCTGGGGCGATCAACGCGCGTACGACCGCTGTCTCACAGCTGGGGCCCCGACGTCCGGTACCGACGGCTCGCAGGCGTCGGCCCCGGAGACGTCAGGGGGACCACGACCGGGTAGGCGCTGTTCGCCGGTGTCTCCGCCGCCGCCCGGCCGGCATCAGTAGGGTTCGGGGTCGGGAATCACGTGCATCGCCGCCTCCTCCGCCGACGCCCCAGCCCCGTCCAGCCCCATATCGGACGCGAACAAGTCGGACTCGGTGATCGTGTGGCTGCCTTCGTCCGGCGCGACGAGTTGTCCCGCCCGCTCGTGACCGGCCTCGTCGTCGATCAGCTCCCCGTCCGTGCCCCAGACATCGCCGATTCCGTCACCCTCCGGGACACCGATGTCAGGCAACTCCTCCGAGAGACGTTCATCCAGGCTCTCCCCCCGCCACCGCTCCGACGCCGTGACACCGGTGTGCTCCACGCCCCACGGCCTGTCCGGGGCTGAGTAGCCCTCGTCCAAGACCTCATCACCGCCCCGGTCATCCAGGGTGTCGGACGCATCCAGCACGCCGGCGTCGTCCTGCACCTCGGCCCCGTCCGGCTGATATACCTCGTCGCCCATCATTTCGGCAGTCATCTGTTGTGTTTGTCCTCGTTCCGGCCTGGAGAAATGGGTTGCCATCCCTCAAGTCGTCGGGCCGCACCGGTGTTCTGTCGGAAGACCAGGGTGGCGTGTCCGCCTTGATCGCTGGATCAGGCGCCGTCGCCTGCTCTGAAAGGGCTCACCTGAGGTACCGACGCCTTGCCGGTGTTGGAGACCTCGCCACCGGTCCAGCTCACCGAGATCGATGTCGTCTCGTCGGGCGGAGTGATGAGCAGAGCCGCCGGTGTCACGCTGGTGACACCGGTGATCGCCGGATTGGCATACGTCATTGCCGACCAGGCGCTGGCACCGGGAGTGAGCGTCACGGTCGGTTCCTCCTCGCCGCTGGCCCGCTCAGGATCCGGGGTGACTTCCTCGCCTTGGCGGTTGACGAACGCCACTCCGGGAAAGCCGCGGACCGAGCACGTACGGCGGGAACCGTTGGTCAGAACAACGGCGAAGTTCGACTGGCCGGCTCCCGGGTGGTTGGCCCCGACGGACGCCCGCAGTTCGGAGGTATGGCAGCGGCGACTCGTGGCCGGTACGGCGGAGCTTGATGACGACGTTCCCGCGTCGAGGGATGTGGTCGGGGACGCGGTGGAGGTGCCGGTGTCGGCAGCTCCCGGAACGGGGGTCTCTGTCGGTGACGAAGAACCGGACGCAGTCGGGCTGGCCCCCACGGCTCCGTCCGTTCCTTGGTCGGTACACCCGACCAGTACGCTGCAGCAAATGAGAGCGCTTGGCAGAAGTATTCGGTGTTTCATGTCGCTTTCCTGGCCTGGCGGCTGTACGCGGCCCACGTCAAACGGGAGGCGCGGTCGGTGCGTAAGGAACACTAGGGCTGCGGAGGGAGGCTGACTTGTCCGTCTGTGCCCTGCTATTGGCCTGTCCGTGCTCACGTGGGAGTTAGCCGCTCCCCTGGGCGACGTCCTGGGGCGCCGCACGGTGATCCATGCAGGACCCGCGCACGGCACCGGGTTGCTGGTACGCACGCACGTAGACCGCGATCTCCTCGGGGAAGAGCATGTCGGGCTGGGTGAGCCAGGTCTCCTCACGGCCGGCGATCAATGCCTCGGGAATGTCGGGCACGCCGAGGAAGGTGAAGATGCTGCCGACCCGGGCTCCGCTGAACTAGCCACCCGCGCCCGATGGCGCGCCCTCGTCACCGCCCGCCGGCACCGTCGGGATCGCCGCGGCTGGTCCGTAGGCGGTTGACCGGTTCGTTATTCTGTGGGAGCGAAGTTGTCGAAACACAGGCTTCCGCTGAACGGATGGCGCCAGCGCGGTGCGCCGCTTCGACCGCACAACCGCGTTGAGGAGTTTCCATGTCGCTCGTTCTGTCGTCTGCTGCGCTGTCCGCATCGGATCGAGCGGCCTTCTGGCGGGATGCCGTATCGAAAACTTTCATTCCGCTCAATGTCGACCTGCACGAAGAAACGCCTTCGGCAGCCACCATCCGCACCACTCAGCTGGACTACCTGCACGTCTCGGCGGTCGCGGCCGGGCCGCAGACGGTCGTCCGCAGCCCGCGGATGATCGCCAGGGACAGCAAGGAGTGCCTGACGCTGACCCTCCAGCATCAGGGCATCGCCGAGCGCTCACAGGACGGGCGGGACACGGTGGTGCTTCCCGGGCAGTTCTCGCTCTCCGATTCCAGGCGGCCCTTCAGCAAAACGCTAGGACAAGCATTCAGCTTCACCTCGTTCCACTTCTCCAGGTCCGCTCTTCACGTCACCGACCGCGATCTGCAGGCCGTCACCGCGACAGCCTTCGACCAGGACGGGAACGTCTCCGGTCTCATCGCCCAGTACCTGGAGCACCTGGGCAAGGGAGCAGCGTCGCTCACCCCGGCGGAAGGCCGCAGACTCGCTCTGATCACCTGCGACCTGCTGGGCCTCTTGATCCAGGAGCGTCAGGGGCGGCTGAGCAGCCCCCAAGCACCCGAGGCCTCAAACGCCCTGCTGGTTTGCGTCAAGGAGTACGTGCTGCGGCATCTGGCCGATCCGGAGCTGTCCCCAGTACTGATCGCCTCGGCCAACCACGTGTCTGTCAGGTATCTGCACAAGCTCTTCGAGCCCGAGGGCATCACTGTGAGCCGGTGGATTCAAAAACAGCGTCTGGAGCGCTGCCGAAGGGACCTGGCGCGGGCCACGGCCCACGGACCCGGCATAGCGGCCGTGGCCCACCGCTGGGGCTTTGTGAGCCCTTCCCACTTCAGCCGTGCCTTCCGGTCCGCCTATGGCGCCTCCCCCAAGGAATGGCAGGCGGCTGCACGCGTAAGCGAAACCAGCTGACCTGCGTCTGTCATACCGAACAACCCTGTGTGACAGACGCCCGTCCGGACAGCTCATGAGAAGGCACCTCACACAGACGCTCCTCGACGCCTTCGCTCAACCAGGCGCTACAGGGGTCGGCGGCGGTGCCGCAGGAGCCGGCGCGGGGCCGGGACTGCCGGTGAAGATGCCTTGTCCGTCAGTGCACCATCTGTCTCGCCCGCACCCCAGAGGTGCGCGGGCGAGGGACGATCTGGAACCTTGGGAAACAGTGCGCCGGTGCGCACTCCTTGTGCACTCACAGGCAAGAAGCGGTGCACTCAGGAACGACACACGGCAAGGCGTGCGCCCTAGCGTCATGCCATCCCGTGCTGCGCACGCCGCGAACGCCCGGACATCGACCGCCGATGAGCCGTGTCGGTTCACACAGTGCCCTGCTCGTCAAGTTGCCATGCGGTCCTGCGCGCACCAGTCACGCCGTAAGAGGAAGAGACGTTGCCATACATCACCGTGGGTCAGACGCCGCCACCGTTGACCTCTACTACGAGGGCCACGGCACCGGGCAGCCGGTCGTCCTCATCCACGGCCTCCCTCTCGACGGGCACTTCTGGGAACGGCAGAGCACCGTGCTGCTTGACGCGGGCCAGTGATCACGTACGACCGTCGCGGTTTCGGACAGTCCAGCCGGCCGACGACCGGGTACGGCTGCGACACTTTCGCGGCCGGCCTGTACATGTCCGCATACGGCTCCGCCCGGGACTCCGTATGTGCAGATCGAGGGCGACCCGCACGGACTGCTGTGGACCCACGCGGAGGAGGTCGATGCCGCGCTCCTCGCCTTCCTGAGGAAGTGATCCCGGCGCAGGCTTACCCGGCTTTCCTGCCGCACGTTTCCTCGCCGGCGCGGCAACGAGCCGGAACCGGATCGCTGCGACGGCCACGGTGCCCAGGCGATTCCCGCGAGCGCGCGCCAGTGCCGTCGAAATCTCCGTTCCCAGTGATCCCGGCGGGCGGTCTCGATCTGCGCTCGTCGTCGTGGCATGTCCGGCCGCGCAACTCACGCGGTGGCACTGTGCACACCCCTCACGTCGGGTTCGGCGTCGGTGCAAGTCCGTGACCGGTGCGACTGGTATCACCTGGCTCGTACGGGCCTGGCGCCTTTCGCACTCGGTCCGCTGATGGCTTCGGACTGCCGCTGTCTCGCCCTCGGCGTGTACGACGGCATCGCGCTAGCCACGCCCGGCGGCCCGCCGGCCCTCGATTCGCCCTTGATCACCTCGGGCTCGTCCGGGCCTGCGTGGTGGTGGCCGGCGCGGTGAACGGCAGTTGTCACGGTGATGGGCAACCGTTCGGCTGACGCCGATCGTCGGGGCGGCGGCCCTTGGTCCAAAGGCAGAGGCCGCGATCACCAACGTCTTCATCCGGGTGGCCGACGCGCCTGGTTCTGGCCCGGCACCACCCAGTTCGTCGCTACATATAGATACATATAGATACATATAGAAGAGGACACCCATGGACCGATCTCGGCAGCCGTTCCAGTCTCAGGCCGCAGGGGGGACGCAGACGCCGTTGCGGGGCAGGGACGAGGAACTGGCCTTCATCTCCGCCCGATTCGACGCGCTGCTGAAGGGCCGCGGGGGCGTCGTGTGCATCGAGGGTGCTCCCGGCAGCGGCAAGACCCGCCTTTTGGCCGAGGCCCAGGGTATGGCGCTGCGCCGCGGGATCCGGGTGTTCCAGGGGGGTGCCGATCCGGAGGGCCAGTTCGTCCCGCTGGGGCCGCTGCTGGACGGGTTGCTCTCCGGTGCCGGCTCGTTGTTCGATATGGGCAGGTTGCGGGATCTGGCGTCCGCCCCGGAGCAGCGGTTCTGGCTGCTGCAGGAGCTGCAGGACCGGCTGGAGCAGGCCGCCCTGGACACTCCGCTGGTCATCACCCTGGACGACATGCAGTGGCTGGACGACGTGACGCTCCTGGCCCTGCGTACCCTTTCGGCCCGGTTGTCGTCCCATGCCCTGCTGTGGCTGGTGACCGTGCGCAGCGCCGCCGCGGCCCCCGGCGTGCGGGCGACGATGGAGCAGTTGGAACAGCGCGGCGGGCACCGGATCGTCCTCGGTCCGCTCGCCGACGCCGCCGTCGCTCAGATCGCGCAGGACGTTCTGGCAGCCGTGCCCGATGCGGGGGCGCTGAATGTGGCCCGCCGCGCGGAGGGTGTTCCTTTGATGCTGGTCGACCTGCTGCGCGGCATGCTGGAGGAGCATGCGGTGGTCGTTCGGGACGATGTGGCGCGGTTGGTGGGCGATCAGGTGCCCATGCGCTTCCAGAGCTCCGTACAGCGGCACCTGGACCGGTTTTCTCCGCTCGCGCGGGAGGTCGTACAGACGGCGTCCGCGGTCGGCCGCTCCGTCACCATCGGTCTTCTGGCCGAGTTGCTCGGCAAGCCCTCGGCAGCGCTGATCGCCCCTGTCCAGGAGGCGGTCGATGCGGATCTGTTCGTCGAGCGGGACGAACGGCTGTTGTTCCGCCACGACCTGCTCCGCGAGGCGGTGGAAACCGGTCTGCCCGTGTCCGTACGCCGGGCGGTGAGACGTCACGCCGCCGACGTCCTGATGACACGGGGGGCACCGGTGACCGAGACGGCCGCGCTGCTGGTGGACAGTGCGGAGCCCGGTGACCGGGGCGCCGTGGAAGTGCTGCGGGCGGCCGCGGGGGAACTGTCCGCATCGGCGCCGGCCTCGGCTCAGGAACTGAGCAGCAGGGCGCTTGATCTCACGGCTGCCGACGCGCCGGAGCGTGCGGCGATCGTCGCGGAGACCATGTTGTTGATGTGGCAGGCCGGCCAGGTTTCCGAGGCCCGGGCGCTTGCGGCAACGGCGCCGCCCGGCAGCATGCCGCCGGAGGACGAAGCGTGGCTGCGGCTCGGCCTGGCCCGGGTTTCGAGCCAGTACGACTTCGCCGAGGCTGCCCACCAGGCCGGAGCGGGAGCCGCCCTTCCCGGTATCTCTTCGCAGCTGCGCGCCCAGCTTCTGGCGTTGAAGTGCCTGAATCTGTCCATGGTCGGGGACTTTGCAGCCACTGCGGAGGCGGTCGAGGAGGCGCTGGAGGCGGCGTCCGAGGCCCAGGACAAGGCGGCCCGGGCCACAGCAATCGCTGTCGACTCGGTGGTGCGGTTCTACCAGTTGGACTGGACGGCGGCGTTCGAACTGGCCGACCACTCCATTTCCCTGGCGGCCGAGGAGGGCATCGCGCATTCGCTGTGGGTACCGGAGGCGCTGTGGAGAACATTCTTGCTGAATGCGGCCGGCCGCTCGGACGAGGCGCTGGCCGAGGCCGACGCGGGCTTTCGCGAGAGCCAGCGGCACGAGCAGGCGGCGGCCATGGACCTGTGGCTGAACGTCCGTTTCCGGGCGCTGCTGGATGCGGGGCGGCTGGAGGACGCGCGGGCCGAGGCCGAGGCGGCAGCTGCCATGTCGAACGAGATGGACCCGGGTGACTTCGCCGACGCCACGGTGCTGTACACCCTGATGCGTGTCGCCCTGCACACAGACGACTGGGACGCGGTGCAGGCCCTCTCGGCCGGCGTGCAGCGGATGCTCGCCGCGCCGGCCGTTCTCGTGCGCAACATCGGCTCCTGGCTGCTGGCGCTCATCGCCGACGCCAAGGGCCGCTCCGGGGCGGCCATGGAACTCCTCACCGAGGCGATCAGCACCTTCAGTCTGCCGGGCCCCTCCCTGGCGAGCCCGGACGACCCGGCTGACGCTCCTGTCTTCGTACGCATGGCGCTGAGGGCGGGGGCCATCGATCATGCTGCCGCAGTGGTCGGCATGGCGGAAGGCCGGGCGTCGCACAACCCGGACTTTCCCCTCCTTGCGGCCGCTGCCGCGCACGCCCGGGGGCTGCTCGACAATGACCTCACCCTGCTGCTGCGCGCCGTCGAACTCTACGAGAGCGTGAACCGACTGCTTCCCCGGGCCTCCGCGCTTGAGGACGCGGGACGATGGCTTGCCGCGCGGAGCGCTGCCGAAGCGGTGTCCCATCTCGACGCGGCACTCAATCTGTATATGAAGGCAGGAGCCGAGCGCGACGCGGTGCGCGTCCGCCGCCGGCTCCGGGCCGCCGGGGCGCCCCGCCGCCACACTTCTGGCGGCAGGTTCACCGCGGCCTGGCCGGAACTGACGGCTTCCGAGGTCGCCGTCGTCCGTATCGTGGTGCAAGGTCTGACAAACCGCCAGGTGGCAGAGCGCCTGGGCATCTCCCCGCACACGGTCAACTCGCACCTGCGGCACGCCTTCACCAAGCTCGGCATCACGTCCCGGGCCGACCTCACCCGGCTCGCCGGCGAAAGGGAACACGGAGCGTAACGGCTTCGTATCACACGTTCCGCCTTCCGCTCGGGCGGATGCGAGTGATGCTCGTGCCACGGCCCCTCAGCCATGATCGTATGCAGAGAGGGGAGACGATCATGACATCCAAGGCACTGGTGCTCGACACCGAAGGCGTCACCAGCCGTACTCACACCACCGTTTCGCCGTCCGGGGCCGACAGGCAGACGTACGGGCGCCCCGCCCTGTCCCATACCTGCGGGGCGCGGCGCGTCTTCTTCTTCGGCGAGGCCTGCTGCGGCACCATACGGACGACGTCACCGGGCCTGCTCCAAGCCGTCACCGTGCACGCCGACAGCCTCACCGCCCAGCGCACCGGCCGGCTTGCCGCCCAGGACAGCGAACACAGGTACGTCCTGATCACCTTGCTGCAACACGGCACGGCCCGTCTGGGACAAGACGGCCGCGAGTCAGCCCTGGGACCGGGGGACATCTTCGTCTGCGACATGACGCGGCCGTTCCGGATAAGCCTCCCTCGCCCGTTCCGTGCGAGGGCCCTGATGGTGCACCACGACATGCTGGGCATGACGGAGCCGGAGCTGGCCCGCATCACCGCCCTTCCCCTCCGCCCGGACGCACCGCTCGGCAAGCTGCTGTCCCCCGTCATCAACTGGCTCGTGGACCATGCGGAGACCTATCCCCCGCATGTCAGCGAACTCGTGGCCCGCAATGCCGTACGACTCCTCACAGCACTGGCCGAGGAGCGCCTCGGGAGCCGGCACGGCGGAGCATCGACAGGAAACAGCACGCTGCTCTCGCAGATCAAAGCGTTCATCCTGGAACACCTCACCGATCCCGGCCTGTCACCCGCGGACATCGCCCGGGCGCAGCACATCTCGCTGCGCTACCTGCACAAGCTGTTCCAGAGCGAAGGTACGACCGTGCGCCGCTGGATACAGCAGCACCGGCTGGAAGCGTGCCGCTGTGACCTGGCCCGCCACGACATGCTGGACCGCACGATAGCCGCGGTGGCACGCCACCGCGGCTTCAACAACGCCGCCCACTTCAGCAGAATGTTCCGGGCCGCCTACGGCGTCTCCCCCACTGACTGGCGCCAGGCCAACGCGCTTGAGCACCTGTAGCCGGCAAAGGCAGTCGAGCGATAGAGGGCGGAGGCCGCGCCGCACAGCCGGACCGCCCGTGCACCGGCTGCGCGAAGTCAGCGCACGGCCGGACAACGGCGAAGCCCGCACGGCACGGCACAGCCTCCCAGCCCGACGCCCGCACCCGCACGGCCCGGGTCTGTCGCCGATACGCCGCGCAGACGGCACGGCACGTGCGCACCGTCCGAAGTCCTCCGAAATCCTCGATGCCCGGCGCCCCTCCGCCGGCTCGACAGCGGCTCGGCTCGGCCCGCCATACACACCCGCGAGGCTTTGCCGGCCCGCCGTGCCCGTCCGGCCTCGCCCCCCGGACCACATCCCCGCAGTGCCGCGCGCAGCCGGCGAAAGGCCCGACGCACAGCACCCGAAGCCCCCTGCCTGCGCCGCCACCGGCAGCCGCGCCTTCACACACCCGCCGGCACCGCGCCCCGCCCCCACCAGAAAGCCCGAACATGGTCACCGTTCCGACCGCCGTACTTGTACACGGTGCCTTCACCGACGCCGGCATCTGGTCCGGCGTCATCCCGAAGCTGCAACACCACGGCATCCCGGTCCTCGCGCCGCCGAACCCGCTGCGCGGACCGGTATCCGATGCCGCGTACGTCGCCTCTGTCGCCGCCCAGATCACCGGCCCCGTCGTCCTGGTCGGCCACGGCTACGGCGGCGCGGTCATCACCGTGGCAGGCACCGCCGAGAACGTCGTGGGCCTCGTCTACATCGCCGCTCCCCTGCCGCAGGAGGGCGAAAGCCTGACGCAACTGCACCGGCGTTTCCCTCTTCCCTCCCTGGCCGACGCCCTCCGGCCAAGCACCTTCCCCGCCTTCGGCGACGGTCGGCCGACGACCGAAGTCACCCTCTCCGACCAGGCCTTCCACTGCGTCTTCGCCGCCGACGTGCCGCCCCGCACCGCCAGGATCCTGGCAGCGGCCCAACGCCCCTTGGCGGTCTCGGCGTGTGCGGAGACGATCCCGGCCGCGGCATGGAGGAACAAGCCCTCGTGGGTACTCGTGGCCGGCGCCGACAGAGCCGTCAGCCCTGAACTCGTGCGGCACGGCGCCCGGCGGGCCGAAGCAACAGTCCTCGAAGCAGAAGGCGCCTCACACGCCGTCCCTCTCTCCCAGCCCCAGGAAGCAGCAGAGCTGATACGCGACGCGGTGCGAGCAACAACCTGACACCAGCCCCTGACGCCCGCGGGGACACGGTGCGGCTCGGGTGGATCCGCTTCCCGCCGTCGACCGGGCTTCCGTTTCGGTCCGTCCAGACGCGGCCGTTGTCGCGCCCTGCACCGCGGGGCGGTTCGACGCCGCCTCCCGTGCGCCCCCGCGACCGGCTTCAGGAGCGGCTGCGCGCGACCGAGCAGGGACGGCGGCCCCCGCTCGCCGCTGCGCGGACCAGTCGGCCCGACCCCTCGGGCCGACGTTCGGCCTGCCGCGCCCGGCCGCCGAGGAAATCGGCGGGCGCGGCGCTGTTCTTCCTCCGAGCCTGTGTCCGACCGCCGGTCGGATCAGCGCACGTCGTCATCGGGGTACCGCCTGCTCGAAGGGCTCGGGGAAGCGCGTGCCGGACGGGGGGCGGCCCGGCCGAGGTTCAGGACACCGGCTGGGAAACCGGCAGGGCCGGCTTCGGCGGTGCGAACGTCACCAGGTGCTGCGGCCCTCGGGCGGGGCGACGCTGTACACGGTGGCGGACAGCAGTCCGGTGATCGTCGCTCCTATGGCCAGGAACACCGCCGCGCTGGCGAGCGCGGCTGCGATGCCGATGCCGGTGGTGAACGGCAGGAGTGCCAGCGCCACGGTCACCAGGCCCGCGATCCATGCGAAGAAGGCGCGCGGCCGAGCGACGGTCACCAGCAGCAGGTGCAGCAGTCCGGTGGCCAGGGCGGCGGCGGCCGCAGCCCAGCCTGCCAGGTATCCCGTCGTGGCGTCGCCCCACGTGCCCGCCCGCCGCGGCGCGAACAGCGGGATGTCGAGGACGCCGCGAACGAGCATCGTCGCCACGACCGCGACCAGCGCGGCCACCACCGCCGTCGCGGCACCCGTCGCCCACAACCGCCCGGCCGCGACCGCCTGTGGCCCGGGCGGCACTTGCTCCCCCGGTCCGCCGCGCGGACTGTAGCGGGAAACGTCGCCGTAGGGAGCAGAGCCGTCCATGAGTCACCTTTCCGAAAGTGGTTGACGCGTGTCGGTCCGGGTCATACGCCCGGGGAGGGCAGCCACCGGGTCGTCCAGGCGGTCGGCTCGGCCACCGACACCACCCGGCCGGTCGCCCGAGGTCCGGTCCCGGCGGCCGCCCCGTCGTGCGGGTCGAGGAGGTCCGGGACGTAGGGGTGCTGGTCCTGGATCGCGGCGAAGCCGAAGTCGCTGTTCGCGGCGGCCGGGGCGTTGGCGGTCAGCAGGCGGTGGCCACCGTGTGGGCGGAAAAGGACGCCGAAGCGGCTGGGGTTCACGGGGCAGCCTTCCGGTGCAGGGTGCAGGGGTGCGGGGGTGCAGGGGAGGTCGGCCGTCGGCGCGTCAGCCGGCGTCCGGAGCGGTCCGTCGGCGCCGGGCCAGGACGGCGACTGCGGTGAGCAGGACGAGCAGGATGGCGGCGAACCAGGTCATGACCGTGGTGGCGGCGAAGCTCAGGGTGGCCACGCCGATGCCGATGACGGGCAGAGTCAGTCCGAGGTAGGCGATGAGGAACAGTCCGGCGAGAGCCTCACCGCGCTCGGCCGGGGCGGACATCGCGGTGACCGTGCCGACGGCGGCCTTGAACAGGACGCCGGCGCCGATACCCGCGAGGACGCCGCCGGTGAGGAACGCGGCCAGGCTGGCGGTGTGCATCCCGGCGACCAGCACCGCGACACCCACGGCCTGGCCGAACAGGCCCAGGGCCCGCTTCGCACCGGCGCTCAGGCCGACGGTCAGGGACTGCGCCGCCGCGGCGGCACCGAAGACGGCGAAGACGATCAGTCCGGCCAGGGCGCGGGACGGGTGGTGCAGGGTGCCGGCGACGAAGCCCGGGGCGACCGAGTTGAACAGCCCGAACACGGCGAAGGACGCGAAGGCGCCGACCGCCGCGCCGAGATAGCCGACGCGGTCACCGTGGTCGACGCTGATCCGCTGGGGCCGGTAGGCGGGCCTGGCGAACTGCTCCTCGACCGTCTCCGGGGTCAGCGCGACGGCGACCAGGCTCGCCAGCAGCAGCACGGCGAACACGACGTACGGGGTGCGCAGCGGCGTGCCGGCCCACTGGGCGAGGAAGCCGGCGACCAGGGGGCCGACGCCGAGGCCGCCGATGTTCGCCCCGGTCGACACCAGCTCGAAGCGCTGGGTGGACGCGCCGGGCCGGTGGGCGGTGTGCAGATCGTGCAGGTGGGCGGTGGCGGTGGCGGTCACCATGCCGACGCCGAGACCGGTGATGAGCCGGGCGGCGAGCAGTACCGGCAGTGCGGTACTGGTCAGGAACAGCACTGCGGCGACCAGTTCCAGAGCGATCGCCGGTATAAGGACCTTCTTGCGGCCGACCCAGTCCGAGATGTGCCCGGCGAGCAGCAGGCTGATGACGACGCCGACCGCGTAGGCGGCGAAGACGACGGTGACCATGAAGGTGGAGAACCCGTCACGCGCCATGTACAGCGGATACAGGGGCGTCGGCACGGTGGAGAAGGCCATCGCGGTCAGGAAGGCGAACGCGATGAGGACGAAGCCGACGCCGTGCCGGCGCCCGGCGCCGTCGTGCGCGTAGGTCCTGGCGGGCCGGTGCCGTGCGGTGGGCTGGGACGTTGTCCGTGCCATGAGGTGTTCCGATCACGAGGTTGATAATTGAATCTTTAACAGAATCGAAGGGGGGTATGCCCCATCCGTTGCGTCACCGGTCCGCCTCCCACGTGCCGTCCTCGGGCGGAACGACCTGCTTCTCCTCCGCGAAGTGACAGGCCGAATCGTGGAAGGCCGGGGAACCCGGACTTCGGAAGCGCTCGGGGACGGTGAGCGTCGGCTCGTCCTGGGCGCATCGCTCCTGGGCCTTCCAGCAGCGGGTGCGGAAGCGGCAGCCGGAGGGGATGTTCGCCGGGGAGGGCACGTCGCCGGCGAGGATGATCCGTTCCCGGTGCTCCCGGGCCTCCGGGTCGGGCACGGGCACGGCGGACAGCAGGGCCTGGGTATAGGGGTGCGTCGGGTGATCGTAGATCTCGGCGTCCCGGCCGGTCTCCACGATGCGCCCCAGGTACATCACGCCGACCCGGTCGGAGATGTGCCGCACGATCGACAGATCGTGCGCGATGAAGACGTAACTGAGGTCGAACTCGTCCTGGAGGCGGTCCAGCAGATTGATGACCTGGGCTTGTACGGAGACGTCGAGCGCGGAGACCGGCTCGTCCGCCACGATGATCTCCGGGCGCAGGGCGAGGCCCCGGGCGATGCCGATGCGCTGGCGCTGACCGCCGGAGAACTGGTGCGGGTAGCGATTGACGTACTCGGGGTTCAGGCCGACCACGTCGAGGAGGTCCCGCACCCGTTTCCTGCGCTCACCCTTGGGCGCCACCTCCGGGTGGATGTCGTACGGCTCACCGATGATGTCGCCGACCGTCATGCGGGGGTTGAGGGAGGTGTACGGGTCCTGGAAGACCATCTGGATGTTGCGGCGCACCGCCTTCAGAGCCCGGCCCGACAGCTTGGTGATGTCCTCGCCCTTGTAGCGGATCGCGCCCGCCGTCGGCCGTTCCAGGTTCACCAGCATCCGGGCGACCGTGGACTTGCCGCAGCCGGACTCGCCCACGATGCCGAGGGTCTCGCCCCGGTCCAGGGTGAAGTCCACCCCGTCGACCGCCTTGACGGCTCCGACCTGCTTGCGGAACACGATGCCCCGGGTGAGCGGATAGTGCTTCACCAGCCCGCTGACCTCCAGAATCGCCTCAGCCATCCAGGCACTCCCGCCAGAAGTGGCACGCGCTGCCGCGGACGTCGGAGACCTCGTACAGCGGTGGCTCGTCGGTGCGGCACATGTCGCGGGCCATCGGGCAGCGCGGGTGGAAGGCGCAGCCCGGCGGGATGTGCATCACATTGGGGGGCAGCCCCGCGATCGCGTAGAGCTCCCGGCCCTTTTGGTCCAGGCGCGGGATCGACTCCAGAAGGCCTCTGGTGTACGGGTGTGCGGGCGCCTTGTAGAGGTCGTGGACCGGGGCCGACTCGACGATCCGGCCCGCGTACATGACGGCGATCCGGTCGGCTACGTCGGCGACCACCCCGAGGTCGTGGGTGATGAGGATGAGGCCCATGCCGAGTTCGCGCTGCAACTCGGCGAGGAGGTCCATGACCTGGGCCTGGACGGTGACGTCGAGCGCGGTGGTCGGCTCGTCGGCGATGATCAGGGCCGGTTCGAGCGCCAGCGCCATGGCGATCATGATGCGCTGGCGCATGCCGCCGGAGAACTGGTGCGGATAGTCCCGTACGCGCTGGGCGGCGGCCGGGATGCGTACCCGGTCCATCAGCTCGACCGCCTTGGTACGGGCGTCCTTGCGGGACATTCCGCGGTGGACGGTGAACATCTCGCCGAGCTGGTCGCCGACCGTGAGCACGGGGTTCAGGGAGGACAGCGCGTCCTGGAAGATCATCGCCATCTCCGCGCCGCGGACCGTGCGCCGTTCGTCCTCTTTCAGCTTCAGCAGGTCACGGCCCTGGAAGAGGATCTCGCCGCCGGTGATCCGGCTCGGCGGTGTGTCGAGGATGCCCATGATCGCCTGGGCGGTCACGGACTTGCCGGAGCCGGACTCGCCGAGCACGGCGAGCGTCTCGCCCTTGTCCACGTGGTAGTCGACCCCGTTGACGGCCTTGGCCACCCCGTCCCGGGTGCGGAACTCCACGCGCAGATCGCGCACTTCGAGCAGCACGGCCGTCACCTCAGCTTCGGGTCGAGGGCGTCGCGCACCGCGTCGCCGAGCATGATGAACGCCAGGACGGTGATCGCCAGGGCGCCGGCCGGCCAGAGCAGCATGTGCGGGGCGTTGCGGATGTACGGGGACGCCGCGGACAGGTCGATGCCCCAGGAGACGGTGGGCGGCTTCAGACCGACGCCGAGGTAGGACAGCGTCGCCTCCAGGGCGATGTACGTGCCGAGCGCGATGGTCGCGACGACGATCACCGGGGCGACGGCGTTGGGCGCGATGTGCCGCAGCAGCAGCCGGGTGTTGGAGGCCCCGAGGGCGCGGGCGGCCTGCACGTAGTCGTGCTGCTTGGCGGTGATCACGGAGCCGCGGGCGATCCGGGAGATCTGCGGCCAGCCCAGCAGCACCATGAACCCGATGACGGGCCAGACCGTGTTGCCGGTCACCACGGACAGCAGCACCAGACCGCCGAGCACCACGGGGATCGCGAAGAAGATGTCGGTGATCCGGGAAAGGACCACGTCCCACACCCCGCCGAAAAACCCGGCGAGGCCGCCGAGGACCGCGCCCAGGACGGCGACACCCAGCGTGGCGAGGACACCGACCGTCACCGACGTGCGGGCACCGTCGCCACGAGCGCGACCGCCGCCGCTCCCGCGGCCCATCTGGCGTGCGTCGCTCCGTACATGCAGTGCCTCCTCGAAATGCGCTGTGCCGTAGCCGTCGGCACGGAACGCCTCGAAAGATATGCATCGGCGTGTGAACGGCACATCGCATGTTCAAGCGAGAAAGACACAACTGATGTCAGGCACGGGACGTGCCGTGCAACAGGGCAGTGTCAGCGACCTCAACGCAGTAGCGCGTCTGTACACTCAAGCCCTCGTGCACCGAGTCATATACGCACATGACTTGCCTGAGCACGGGACATGTACACCCGAACGTCCGGGACTCACACCGACACAGATGCAGGGACTTGCCATGCTCGGACCACGAACGGCCCTGTCACTGCGCAGCCGCTTCCCCACTGGGGCCGGGCAGCAGTCCTTCGTCCGCCGGGTTCAGGTGCGGTTGCAGGTGGCCGTCGCCGTCGCGTCGGTGCTGGTGGTCGCCGTGTACCTGGCCTTCGTCGGAACAGCGACCGGGCAGCGGTGGGAGAACGCGGTGCTGGCCGGGCGCCTCCAGGACGAGACGCTGGCCGCCGCCCATGAGGCGGACCGGAACCTGGACGCTGTCACCACCTCCTCGCTCGGCGCGGCGGTGGCGGTCCTCGCCGTGATGGGTCTGGTGCGCCGCCGGTACGCCCTGACGGCAGTCGCCGTCAGTACGGTCGGTGTCTCCCTGCTGTCGGCCGAGGTGCTCAAGCGGTACGTGCTGTGCCGTCCCGATCTGGTGGGCGCGCCCGGCTCTCTGCTGCGCAACAGCTTTCCCAGTGGTCACACCACCATCGCGATGAGCGTGATGTTCGGCCTGCTCATCGTCGTGCCGCTCCGGTTGCGCGGTGTCGCCGTCGGCCTGTGTTCCCTGTGGGCGACTTTCGTCGGTGCCTACACGGTGGCCGCCGGCTGGCACCGCCCCAGCGACACCATCGGCGCCGACCTGCTCGTCCTGGCTGTCGCCTGTGGGCTCACCGCCGCCCTGGCCCGAACGGGCCGGGTACGTCATGTGCGCGAGCGCCGTCATCGGCTGCGCGCACTGCTCGTGCTCGCTCCGCTGTCCTGCACGGCGCTGCTCGGGCTCGGCGCCGGCACGGTACTTCTGCTGTACTCGATGTTCCGGTTGGCGCCTGGCGACCCCGCTGTGCCGCTCTGGGCCTACCGGGCCGGACATGCGCTGGCCGCGGGCGCCAGCGCGGCGGTCACCCTCGTGCTGCTCACGCTGTTGCGTGACGTCGACCTCGGGCGCTCCCCGGCGCCGTGGACGCCGCATCCCTGCGGTGCGTCACGTGTCGAGCCGCCGGGTACGGCGGGCCGACGGCTCGGCACGTCCCGGCTGATCGGTCGCCTCCGTCCCGCGGCGGGCCGTCATCGGGAGCCGTAGAGGTCGGCCACCGCCCGCCTGTTGAGTGTTCCCTTGGCCGTGTGCGGCAGGGACAGCACGATGGCGAGGCGGTCGGGCACTTCGTAGGGGGCCAGCCGGCTGCGGCAGTGGGCCAGAAGGTCGTAGTCGGTGGAGGTGCTGCCACGGCCGAGCACGACCGCCGCGCCGACACACTGGCCGTAGAGGGGATCGGGCACGGCGAACACCGCGGCCTCGGTGACGCCGGGGAAGGCGGTGAGGACCTCCTCGACGAGTTCCGGGGAGATCTTCTCTCCGCCGCGGTTGATGAGGTTCTTGAGTCGGCCGGTGAGCAGCAGCCGGCCCTCCGGGTCGAGGCGGCCGAGGTCGCCGGTGCGGAACCAGCCGTCGTGGAAGGCGGCGGCCGTCGCCTCGGGATCAGTCAGGTAGCCCCGCGCGACCGTGGGTCCCTGCACCCAGATCTCCCCCTCCGTGCCCGGCGCGCACGGCCGTTGGGCGGCGTCCAGGACACGGACGCGCACGGGGGCCGGCCGGCCGACGGAGCCGGGCGTGCGGCCGGGGGGCGCGGACAGCGGTTCGCTCGCCGCCTGGTGGGTGGATTCCGTCATGCCGTACGCGGACAGCACCGGGGCGTCGAGCAGGTGCTCCAGGGCCCGGGCGGTGGCCGGGGCCAGCGGTGCGCTGCAACTGCGCGCGAACCGCAGCGGCAGGACCCGGGAACCGCAGTACTCCTGGGGCGCGCGTTGCAGCAGGATGTCGTGGATCGTGGGCACGGCCGTGTACCAGGTGGCGGAGGCTGCCCGCATGTCGTCCCAGAACGTGTGGGCGGTGAACCGCCCGCGTTCCGGCAGTAGTACGCAGCCGCCGCTGGCGAGCGTGGTCAGCAGGCCGGCCAGCAGGCCGTGCCCGTGGAAGAACGGCATGGCCGCCACGGTGGCGTCCTCGGGGGTGAGTCTGTAGCAGGCGGCGATGGAGCGTACGGAGGCCGCCACGTTGGTGTGCGTCAGCGGGACCGTCTTGGCCCGGCCCGTCGTGCCGGCTGTGAACAGCGCGAGCGCGTCCTCGCCGGTCAGTTCGGTGGCGGCGCCGTGCGCCGCCCCACCGGGGAGGGGGGCTGCGCCGGCTGCCAGGGTGACGGCGTACTGTCCGTCGTTCCCGCGGGCGACGGTCAGCGGCCAGTACGCCGGGCCGCCGAGGGTTGCGGCCGGGACCTCGGGGGACGCGGGCCGCTGGATGGCCGCGGGCGGTCCGGTGAGCACCGCTTGGACGCCCAGTGCCGTGTAGCAGGCCTGCCGCTCCGGCTCCGGGAGGGTCGGGTCGAGGGGGGCGACGACCAGGCCGGCGCGGGCCGCGCCCAGCAGCGCGACGACGAACTCCAGGTTGTTCCCGCTCACCAGGCCCACGGGGCGGCCCGGACGCAGCCCCTCCGCCCGTAGCTGCAGGGCCAGTTCGCCCGCCAGCGCCGCGAGCGTCCCGTACGACACGGGGGCGCGGTCCGCGCCGACCAGCAGCGCCCGGGCCCTCGGCCGTCGGCCGGCCTGCGCGTCGATCAGATCGTGCAGGCCGGTGACAGCCGGCGGACGGTAGCCGTCCGCATGACCGTGGTGGGGCGCGGTGACGAGACATGTCTCCTCCAGAACTATCTGAGCCTAAGAGTCAATACTCAACTCACCTTATGTCAGGCATTGATTAGCCGTCGCAACCATTGTCGCGCACCTTTCCCGACTTGATGTCATCATGTCGAAGTCAAGTGTTTTGTGAGACAGGTGGAGGGGTCTAACAGTCGTGAGTGACACTATTCCTGAGTCCGGACACATCTCGGCCCGGCCCGACGCCCGGACGGACGGCGCTCATCTCGTCGTGGATGCGCTCAAGTTGAACGGCGTCGAGACCATGTACGGCCTGGTCGGCATTCCCGTGACGGATCTGGCGCGACTGGCTCAGGCGTCCGGCATCCGGTTCATCGGCTTCCGGCACGAGAGCAGCGCCGGCCGGGCGGCGGCCGCGGCCGGCTTCCTCACCGGCCGCCCCGGCGTGTGTCTGACGGTATCCGCCCCCGGGTTCCTCAACGGGCTGGTGGCACTGGCGGAGGCGACCACCAACTGCTTCCCGGTGGTGCAGATATCCGGCTCCAGTGAACGGCACATCGTCGACCTCAAGCAGGGCGACTACGAGGAACTGGACCAACTCGCCGCCGCCAGGCCCTTCGTGAAGGCCGCCTACCGCGTGGACCGGGCCCAGGACATCGGCCGTGGTATCGCACGGGCCCTGCGCACGGCGGTATCGGGGCGTCCCGGCGGGGTCTACCTGGACATCCCGGCCTCCGTGCTGGGCGACACCCTGGACGCGGCCCAGGGCGAGGCGCCCCTGTGGCGACTGGTCGACCCGGCCCCACGGCAGCTGCCCGCCCCCGAGGCCGTGGACCGGGCGGTCGCCCTGCTCGCGGGCGCCGAACGCCCGCTGGTCGTCCTCGGCAAGGGGGCCGCCTACGCACGGGCGGACGACGTCGTCCGGGAGTTCATCGACACCACCGGCCTGCCCTTTCTGCCGATGTCCATGGCCAAGGGGCTCATTCCGGACGACCATCCGCAGTCGGCGGCCGCGGCCCGGTCCCTGGCGCTGAAGCGGGCCGACGTGGTCCTGCTGGTCGGGGCACGGCTGAACTGGCTGCTGGGACACGGCGAACCGGGGCAGTGGAGCCCGGACGCCAAGTTCGTCCAGGTCGACATCGAGCCCGCCGAGATGGACAGCAACCAGCCGATCGCCGCCCCGCTGGTCGGCGACATCGGCTCGGTGATGGGCGCTCTGGTGGAGCGCACCCGCCCGGGGCAGATCATCGTGTCCCAGGCGTGGCGGGCGGAACTCGCGGAGCGCACCCGGCACAACGCGGCAAAGATGGCGGAGCGGCTCGCCGCCGACCCGCACCCCATGAGGTTCTACGGCGCCCTGCGCGAGATCCGGGATGTGTTGCACGAGAATCCGCACGTCTACCTGGTCAACGAGGGTGCCAACGCGCTCGACATCGCGCGCAACGTCATCGATATGCAGGTGCCGCGCCACCGCCTGGACAGCGGCACCTGGGGTGTCATGGGCGTCGGCATGGGTTACGCCATCGCCGCGGCCGTGGAGTCGGGCCGGCCGGTCGTCGCGGTGGAGGGGGACAGCGCGTTCGGCTTCAGCGGCATGGAACTGGAGACCATATGCCGCTACCGGCTGCCGGTGGTCGTCGTCGTCCTCAACAACGGCGGTGTCTACCGCGGCGACGGGATCAACCCGGCGTCCCACGATCCCTCCCCCACCACGCTGGCCCCGCACGCCCGGCACGACCGGCTGATCGAGGCGTTCGGGGGCCGCGGCTACCACGTGGAGTCGCCCGCGGCGCTGGCCGCGGCGCTGCGCGAGGCCCTGGCCGCCGGGCACCCCGCGCTCATCGACTGTCTGATCGACCCCACCGCGGGCACCGAAAGCGGCCACCTCACCCGCCTCAACCCCAAGGGTCTGACGGTGCAGCCGCCTTCCGCCGGCCGCTGACCACCGACCTGCACCACCGAGTTCTTCAGAAAGGCTGCACCACCATGTCAGAGCTGCCCCTCGAAGGCATCAAAGTCATCGACTTCACCGGCGTCCAGGCGGGCCCGGCCTGCACCCAGATGCTGGCCTGGTTCGGCGCCGACGTACTGAAGGTGGAACGTACCAACGGCGGTGACGTCACACGCCACCAACTGCGGGACATCCCGTACGTCGACGCGCTCTACTTCACCATGCTGAACAGCAACAAGCGGTCCCTGGCCATCGACACCAAGACACCCGAGGGCAAGGAGGTCATGGAGAAGCTGGTCCGGGACGCCGACATCCTCGTCGAGAACCTCGCTCCCGGCGCCCTGGACCGCATGGACCTGTCGTGGGAGCACTTGCAGAAACTCAACCCGCGACTGATCTTCGGCTCGGTCAAGGGTTTCAACGACGACTCTCCGTGGGCCGACCTCAAGGTCTACGAGAACGTGGCCCAGTGTGCCGGCGGCGCGGCCTCCACCACCGGTTTCTGGGACGGTCCGCCGACCGTCAGCGCCGCCGCGCTGGGCGACAGCAACAGCGGCATGCACCTGCTGATCGGCATCCTGACGGCGCTGCTGGACCGGGAGCGCACCGGCCTGGGCCAGCGTGTCGCGGTATCCATGCAGGACGCCGTACTCAACCTGTGCCGGGTCAAGCTGCGCGACCAGCAGCGGCTGGAGCGGGTGGGCTACCTGGAGGAGTACCCGCAGTACCCGGGCGGCACGTTCACGGACGTCGTGCCGCGCGGCGGCAACGCCGGCGGCGGCGGACAGCCCGGCTGGGTACTCAAGTGCAAGGGCTGGCAGGAGGACCCCAACGCCTACATCTACTTCACCGTCCAGGAGCAGGACTGGGGGCCGACCTGCCAGGCGCTGGGCAGGCCCGAGTGGATCGACGACCCCGCGTACAGCACGGCGCAGGCCCGTCAGCCACACATCTTCGACATCTTCGCCGAGATCGAGACCTGGCTGGCCGACAAGACCAAGTACGAGGCCGTGGACATCCTGCGCAAGCACGGTGTGCCGTGCTCCCCGGTGCTGAGCATGAAGGAGATCGCCCACGACCCGGCGCTGCGCAGCAGCGGCACCGTCGTGGAGGTCGAGCAGAAGGAACGCGGCACCTATCTCACGGTCGGCAGCCCCATCAAGTTCACCCGGTTCCAGCCCTCGATCACCGGCGCCCCCCTGCTGGGCGAGCACACCGACGACGTTCTCCGCGCCTTGGGCTACGACGCGGACCAGATCGCGGCGCTGCACGCCAAGCGAGTCGTGGTCTGACGGCACACGGCCGTGTCGTCGGTGCCGGCACCGACGAGGTGGCCTCGGCGCACGGCGGCCTCGGCACACGACGGCTTGGCGCACGGCGGTACCGGTGGCGTGGGATCCATGCCCGCACCACCGGTACCGCGCTGCGGTGGACATGCCGAAGACCCGGCCTGTTCCGTCGGCGACGACGCCTCCCCCTGTGGCGGCAGGGGGACAACTCACCACCTCCAGCGCCGCGTCGGGACCAGGTCCGCGAGCCGTCCGCAGTCGGCCGACCCCGGCCACCGCCGACGGCTCAACCCCTTCCTGGCCACGCCCGAACAAGCCACGGCTGCTGACTGCCGATCACATGGATGAGTGATGTCATGTGTGCGCGGTGGTGTCAGCCTGTTCACCGTCTTCCCTCGCCCTCGCCCTCGCCTTCGCCTTCGCCTTCGTCATCGTCGTCGTCGCGAGGACCATCTGGAGCTGACCATGCCGTATCCGTCGCCGACAGCGCCCTTCGAGCCCACCGCCGCAACACGTCCGCGCCGCGCAAGGCCGCGCCTGATGCTCACTCTCGTCGCCGGCGTTTCGCTCGCCGTGACGGCCTGCGCCGCACCGCGGCCAGGCCCGAGGACGGAGGTGGAGACGGCGGCCGGCGCAGCGCCGAGAACCACCTCACCGGCCACCGCTCTCACCGTCGGTCAGGCCCGGCAGGCGCTGCTGACCGAAACCGACCTGGGCTCGCAGTGGACGAGGTCCCGGGACACGGCCGGCGGCTATGACGACCTGCTCCGCGCCACGGTGGACGGGCACGCCTACCTCACGCACCGCCGGGACGCGGCGGCCTGCCAGCGGTTGCTCGACCGTCTGAGGCTGGACGGGCTCCTGGACGAGCCGGGCGGCCAGGCACACGCATCGGCCGTGTTCGACGCCGAGGACGGCGGCCGGCTGCGCTACACGGTCGGCACCTACCCCACCGCGCAACTCGGCGGCGTCCGCGCGTGGCTGGGCACGCTGCCGCACAAGTGCAACGCCTTCCAAGCCACGCGGCCGGACGGCGGTACGGAGAATGTCCAGGTCAGCGTCCTGGACGTGCCGAAAGCGGGCGACATGCGGCAGGCCCTGCTGGTGGTGGTGAAGGGACGCACGGACGGCGTTCCCTTCACGCTCTCCCTCAATGTGGCGTTCGTGACGGCCGGGACCAGCAGCGCGATCACTTTGATCAACGGAGGTCTGGGCGGCGCCTCCGCCGACAGCACCGCACAGGCCGTCCGACTGGGAGCCCAGCGGCTGGCCACGGTTCTGGCGGGTGGTACTCCCCCGGTCTGGCCGCAGGGCCAGCAGGACTGATGCCCGGCGTTCACCACTCGAAGCACGACCCACTACCGACAAGGAGTGTCAGGACAATGACTTTCTCAGCGATGGGATCTCACACCGGACCTGCGGACAAGGCGTCGGCCGAAACGCGGCTGGCGATGCTCCTGGGCACCTCCGCAGGACGGGTGGCGACGGCCGGCGGAGCCGTCGCGGTGGTGGTGGGGGTGCTCGCCCTGGTGTGGCCGGGCCTCACACTCGCGGTCGCAGGGCTGCTCTTCGGCGTATTCCTTCTGTGCTACGGCATCACGCAGATCGTGGGTGCCTTCGGACCTCACGCCGGCGTCGGCTCTCGGGGCCTGCTCGTCGTCAGCGGCACACTGAGCGTTCTGTTGGGGCTGATGTGCTTTCGCAGCCTGGCGCAGTCCCTGCTGCTGCTCGCGGTCTGGGTCGGATTCGGCTGGATCCTGCGTGGGGTGACGCTCGCCGTGACGGCCTTCGACGAGGCCCGCGGGGGCCGGCGAGGACTGCGGCTGGCGCTGGCGGCCGTCTCCGTGCTGGCGGGGCTGACGGTGGTGGTCTGGCCGTTCTCCTCCATCGCCACGCTGACGTTGGTGGCGGGCGTCTGGCTGATCCTGACCGGTGTGATGGAGATTTCCCACGGCGTTGCGCTGGGGCGAGGCCCGGCCGGCCCGCGCCAGGACGGCTGACCGTCCGCGCGGGCGGGACCTGCCGCCCACCAGTACTACTGGGATCGCGAGAGACGGCTGCGCCGGCGGGAGGGCACGGCCCCGCCGGCGGCCCCGCTGCGGTTCGGCTCTCCGTATGACACGGACGCGCACCACTGCGTCACACGCGATGTCGAGTGGAGCGAATACCGGGTTCAGACGAGCGGGTTCAGACGAGCGCATCGCAATAGGTAACCCGGAGTGGGGTCGGGTCTGGCAGAGGGAATGGAGTGCCGAATGCGCTCTTGGGGACGGATGTGGTCTGTGCGCGCTCGTGCAGCCGGGCCAGGAATTCCCAGGTTCTGGGCGAGTTGAAGGTAGGCCCGCTGGTCGACGAGCTGGGCTGCCATGGCCTCGATCGAACCGGCTGGTGAGGCTGCTGTGCTGGGCCCCCAGACGGGGGCACATTCGCGCAGTTCCTCTAAGGTGACGAGTTCTTCCTGGTAGCCGCCAGACCAGGTCCTCGAAGGGGCGGGCGCCCGCAGCGGACGGCTGGAGCAGACCTTGCCGTGGGGCGGCTCCCAGCGCGGGAACCGGGATCTCGCTCCATTCCTCCCGTGGCCTCGCCCGGGTCCCGACCTGTGCCGGGATGCTCCGCCCCGCCAGTGGCGAGGTCCGGTTGAGCCGTGCCGGTCCGGCGGACTGCCGCTTGCCGAAGGCGGCCCGCCCCATGTGCGCAGCATCCGGCCGAGTGTGCCCGCGTCCCACTCCGGCCGGCCCTGCGGTGAGGGCATCCGGACCGCGGTCAGCTCGGCGGCGAGGCCCCGCATCGCAGTGCCGCCGGCGTGGCGGCTGAAGATCCGTGCCACCACGGTGCCTCCGTCTCGACGACGCTGCAGGCGGCCTCTCCGCACTCCGCGCGGGAGAAGTACGGGTAGCCGTGGGGAGCCCGGCCCAGCACGCTGACCTCCCCGGCCCCGGCCCGGTGGCGCTTGCCCCACCGGGTGCGCTCGGCGGTCTGGGCCCGCTCGTACTCGGCGATCATGCCCTGGACCTGCACCATCAGGGCCTGCTCCGGGGTGGTGGCCACCGGGATGCCGACGAAGACCCTCTCGGTGCCCGCCCTGTGAACTCCTTGATGAGCAGCACCCGGTGGGCATAGCTGCGGGCCAGTGGGTCCGGGCACAGGGACGAGGATCTGGTACGCGGCGGCGAGCCCGGCCGCGCCGAACCCCCCGGTGGTGGCGAGCCTGGCCGGACGAAGACCCGGCGTGCGAGCTGCGAACGCTGATCGACGCGGGGACTGCCGGACTCCGTCATCTGAGCTGCCGCATCCGACGAACCAACCGGCAACTGAGTTCTCGCTGCCAGGTGTTGCTGAGTCGACGCGTAGCCGGCCCCTCGGCGCCCCGCCCGTCATCGGTGCCGTGCCGCGCGCCCGGCCGGACGGGACCGCCGGAGAGGATCATGAGGTGCGGCGCGGAGGCTGGTCGCCGATCCTGCCGCGGCCCGCCAGCCGGAAGAGCAGCACCAGTGACGGAAGGATCACTACGGCCGCCACGCATGCGACGCCGACGAGGACGCCGAGGGTGGCGTGCGGCGCCGCCGCGTCCTGGACCGACAGGTGGGTGCCCAGCAGATAGGGGTACTGGGACACCCCCCAGCCGCAGACGATGAGGGCGACGGCCGCCGCGGCGATCTCGCGCAGTCCCCTGGTCCGCTCGGCGCGCAGGAGGGCAAGGCCCAGCAGACCGCAGACGGCCGCCAGCAGGGCCAGCGGCAGCGACCGGTGGCTGAGGTGGTGGAACAGCCGGGGCGCGTCCGCGCGCAGGATGAAGACGCCGGCGATGCTGACTGCGCCTGTCACCGCGCCCGCGGCGAGGGCACGGTCCCGGAAGTACCGCAGCAGTTGCCACTCCTCGCACCGCCGCGCCGCCACCGTCAGATAGGTGGCAGCGAGGTAGGCGCAGGTCAGCACGGCGAGAACGCCGCCGAGCACGCTGGAGGGGTTCAGCCAGCTGGTGATGGCGTCGCCGTGGCCCTGCGCGGGCACGCGGCCGGAGGCCAGGGCGCCGGCGATGGAGCCGAAGCAGTAGGGCGTCACCACCGACGAGAGGGCGAACGCCGCCCCGTACACGCGTTGTTCGTCGGTGCGCAGGGATGTCTTGCGGAAGGCGAATCCGGCCCCGCGCAGAACGATGCCGAGCGCGGCGAGCCCGAGCGGGAGGTACAGCGTGGTGGTCATGGCGGCGAACGCCTTCGGGAACCCGCTCCACAGGATGACCAGACAGTAGATCAGCCAGGTGTGGTTCGCCTCCCACACCGGCGCGAGGGAGGAGTCGATCAGGGCGCGGGGTTCCCGGCCGCGCCGGACGCCGCCCGCGACGAGGTCCCAGAACCCGGCGCCGAAGTCGGCTCCGGCCAGCAGGCTGTAGGCGATGACGCCGACGAAGAGGAAGACCGCGATCAGCTCCGCCATGTCAGGCCCCCTTCCCCTCGTCGAGGCTCTCGGTCCGTCGCCCGGGTGGGGGCTGCGGACCGTAGGGCACCAGGACGGCTTCCTCGCCCTGCTGCCGCCATCGTCGTTTCATGGATGTCAGCGCCCACAGGGCGGCGGCGCCGACGGCGAAGTAGATGGCGAGCACAGCGCCGAAGAAGGGCCACAGGTTGCCTTCGGTGGCCACTGCGTCGCGCGTCAGAAGGTGCCCGACCACGATCCAGGGCTGGCGGCCCACCTCGGTGACGATCCAGCCGCTCTCCAGGCAGACGATCGCCACGACGCCGCAGCCGGAGGCCGCCCGCAGGAACCAGCGGCTGGAGGCGAAGCCGGCACGGCGCCGCCACCACAGCAGGGCGAACCACCCGGCCACGGCCAGCATGAGGAAGGAGGTGCCGACCATGGTGTCGAACGCCCAGTGGACGACGGTGGCCTGCGCGTCGGTCGGTCTGACCTCGGCGGGAACGGCGTCCAGGCCTTTGATGGTGGTGGAGGGTTCGAACCCGGCCAGCAGGGACGCCATGTCCGGCACCTTGATGCCGTATCTCACCTTGCCGTCGACCAGCACTCCGCCCAGCGTCTCCGACACATGGCCGCCGGTCTCGGGGAGCAGTTCGATGGAAGCGAACTTGGCGGGCTCGTCGTTGAAGACCTGCCGGGCGATCGTGTCACCGACGAGGATCTGCACCGGCAGGGCGCAGGCCGCGGTGACGAACCCGACGAGGAAGCCGACCCGGTGGTAGCGGTCGCGGCGTCCGCGGAGCATGCCCACCGCGTAGACGCCGGCCACGACGAAGCCGGCGACGATGTACGCCGCGATGAGCATGTGCAGGAATTCCATCCAGAAGGCGCCGTTGAAGAACACCTCGGCCGGCCGGACGGCGACCACCTCGCCGCCTCGCACGGTGATGCCGCCGGGCTGGTTCATCCAGGCGTTGGCCGCGACGACGGAGGCCGTTCCGCCGATGCTGGCCAGGGAGACGGGGACGCCGGACCAGAAGTGCGCCCAGGGCCGCATCCGGTCCCATCCGTAGATGTAGATGGAGACGAAGATGGCTTCGAGGAAGAAGAACAGCCCCTCGATGGCGAACGGGAAGCCGAAGGCCGAGCCGTAGTTTCCCATCAGGCCGGGCCACAGGATGCCCAGTTCGAAGGAGAGCACGGTGCCGGTGATGGCGCCGACCGCGAACAGCACGGCGGCCACCTTCGACCACCGGCGCGCCAGCAGCAGCGCCTCGGTGTCGCCCTTGCGCAGCCCGCGGTAGTGCGCGACGAGCATCAGGGTGGTCAGGGCCACCCCGAAGGGCACCAGGATGATGTGGAAGCCCAGCGTGAAGGCCATCTGTTCCCTGGCCGGGAGGAGCTGTTGCGGATCTCCCGCGGCGGCCAGGGCGAGGTGGTGCGCGAGCGGATGGATTGTGGTCATGGCCGGTCCTCGTCGTACGTCACTGCTCGGGGCTCGGTGTGACGCGCACCTTGATGTTCTTCATCAGGGGCTGGTTGCTCTGGCGGCTGTAGTCGGCGGCGGCGACCAGGACGTTCATCTCCGGCATGTATCCGGCCGCGCAGCCCCGGGGCATGTCGTAGGCGATGGCCCGGTAGCGTTCGAGGTGGCGCCTGCTGCCGTCCCGGGCGGTGGCGGTGATGTCGACGAGGCTGTCCGGCGCGATGGAGCGGGCACGCATGTCGTCGCCGTTCATCAGGATGAGGGTGCGCAGATTGCTGATGCCGCGGTAGCGGTCGTTGTCGGAGTAGATCGTGGTGTTCCACTGGTCGTGGCTGCGCATGGTCTGCAGGATGAGGACGTCGTCCTGGGGCGGGGCCTCGGGCAGCGGCGCGGCGGAGAACTCCGCGCGTCCGGACGGCGTGAGGAAGACCAGTTCGCGTGCGGGCTGGCGGATACGGAAGCCCAGCGGGAGCCGCACCCGCCGGTTGAAGTCCTCGAACCCGTCGAGGACTTGCGCCATGGTGTCGCGGACGCGGTCGTAGTCCTCGATGTAGGACTCCCATGGGGTCTCGCTCTGCGGGAGGGCGGCGCGCGCCATGCCGGCGATGATGGCCGGTTCGGACAGCAGGTGTGGGGAAGCGGGCTTCTTCATGCCGACGGAGAGGTGCACCATGCTCATGGAGTCCTCGACGGAGACGGACTGCAGTCCGCGCCGCTGGTGGTCCTTCTCGGTGCGGCCGAGGCAGGGCAGGATGAGTGCCTTCTGTCCGTGTACGAGGTGGCTGCGGTTGAGCTTGGTGCTCACGTGGACGGTGAGGGCGCAGCGCCGCAGTCCCTGCGCGGTGTACTCGGTGTCGGGCGCCGCCAGGACGAAGTTGCCGCCCATGCCGACGAACACCTTGACGCGGCCCTGGTTCATGGCTTCGATCGTGGCGACCGTGTCCATGCCGTGCTCGCGCGGCGGGTCGATGCGGCAGATCTCGGCGAGCCGGTCAAGGAACGTCTCCTGGGGCCGGTGGTCGATGCCGCAGGTGCGGTTGCCCTGGACATTGCTGTGCCCGCGCACCGGGGAAGGTCCGGCGCCCTCGCGGCCGAGGTTGCCGCGCAGCAGCAGGACGTTGACGATCTCACGGACGGTGTCCACACCGTGTTCGTGCTGGGTGAGGCCGAGGCACCAGCTGATCAGGGTACGGTCGGAGCGGGAGTAGACGCCGGCGGCCTTGAGGATGTCTGCGCGGGACAGTCCGGACTGCTGCTCAAGCTCCTCCCAGGAGGTGGCTTCGCACAGGGCGCGGTACTCCTCGAAGCCCTGGGTGTAGCGCTCGATGAACTCCTTGTCGAGGGCCTTGGGATCGGTGCGGCTCTCCTCCAGGACCGCCTTGGCCATGCCGCGCAGCAGCGCCATGTCGCCGCCCGCCCGCACCTGGAGGTTGAGGGTGCTGGTCCGGGTCGCCTTGAACAGCGCCATGTCGGTGAACTCGTGGGGCACGATCGTGCTGGTCGCGGCAGCCTCGACCAGCGGGTTCACATGGACGATCTGGGCGCCCCGGCGGTATGCCTCGGCGAGCGCGGTGAGCATGCGGGGTGCGTTGGACGCGGCGTTGACGCCCATGATGAACAGGGCGTCGGCGGTCTCCCAGTCCTTGAGGTCGGCGGTGCCCTTGCCGGTGCCCAGAGCGGCTTGGAGGGCACGGCCGGACGCCTCATGGCACATGTTGGAGCAGTCCGGCAGGTTGTTGGTGCCGAACTCGCGGGCCATGAGCTGGTACAAGAAGGTCGCCTCGTTGCTCAGCCGCCCCGAGGTGTAGAAGGCCGCCTCGTCCGGGCTGTCGAGCGCGCGCAGTTCATGCCCGATGAGGTCGAAGGCGTCCTGCCAGCTGATCGGCACATAGGCGTCGCTCGCCGCGTCGTAGACCATGGGCTCGGTCAGCCGGCCCTGGTCCTCCAGGGCGAAGTCGGACCACTGCGCCAGCTCGGAGACGGTGTGCTGGGCGAAGAACGCGGCGCCGACTCGCTTGCCCGTCATCTCCCAGGTGACATGTTTGATGCCGTTCTCGCAGATGTCGAGCTTGAGGCCCTTGGTGTCGTCGGGCCAGGCGCAGCCGGGGCAGTCGAACCCGCCGTTCTCGTGGTTCATCTTGAAGATGGCACGGGGCCCGTCGAGGAGCGCGCGTTCTTTTATCAGCACCCGGGAGACGCTCTTGGCGGCGCCCCAGCCGGCCGTGGGGTGGTGGTAGGGGCGGTGGGCCGGGGGCTTGTCGCTGGCCGGACCGTCGCCGCCGGTGGCCGTGCGGCCGACGGTGCCGTCGTCCGGGGTCGGCGGCTGGTTCGTTTCCGGTGCGGTCATGTCGTTGCTTCTCTCTGCGGTGAGCGGTTTTCCGAGCGGCGGTTCTCAGGGCGCCGGCGGGGCGGGAGCCCGGGCTGTCGCTCCGGGCGCGCCCACGTCGCCGCGAACGCGGCGGTGACGAACAGGGCGGGGACTACGGGGGCGCTCTCACGCAGCCAGTGGTAGGCCGCGCCGCCGATGACCGCTCCGGTGATGAGGATCAGCACGACAGCCGCGTTGCGTCCTTGCAGGCGGCCTCGGGTGACCAGTGCCACGGTGGCCGAGGTGACCAGTCCCGTCAGGTAGGCGGTGGTGACGTCGCCGCCGGCCGTGGCCCTGACGCCGCCGTTCTGGCAGCCCATGGCGACGGCCAGCAGGAACAGCAGGAGGATGCGTCCGGCGGCGCCCGGATGCTCGTGCCACCACAGCCATCCGCCCGCCACCAGCCAGAGCACGAGGGTCTCCAGCGCCAGAGCGCCCCGGATGCCCAGGGCGGCCCGTCCGCCCCGGACGGCCGCGAGGAGGCTGCCGGCCGTGACGCCGAGGAGGTAGCCGAGGAGCGCGACGGTGACGGAGCGTACCGCGGCCAGGTGCCCGCTGCCCAGGTGCAGGCCCAGCAGCACGGAGTTCGCCGTGACGACGCTCGTGAAGACGCCCGTGGCCAAGAAGCCGAAGGCGTTCGCCGCCCCGGCCGTGAGGGTCAGCAGCACCCGCGTCGTGCCGCTCCGCCCCGGCCAAGGACTCCCGGCGGAGCCCTTCGCCACGTCCGGCATGCTCTTCTCCCTCACTCCTGGTCCTGTCCGCGGACCGTCCGGCGGCAGGTCAGCCGTGGTGGTCGTCGACGCGCACGAGGGGGGTGTCGACCAGGTGCTCGGCAATGAACCAGCACTGCAGCTCGCCCGTGCGGATGATCTGCGAGACGAGCACGTCGTTGGTGCCGTCATCGCCCAGTTCCGCCGTCCGGGCGGCCGCCTCGTGGGCCTGGACGAGGATGGTCTCGTGGGCTTCCAGCAGCCGGGAGAGCATCGCCGGGACCTCCTCGACGCCGTCCGGAGGCCGGGGCACGCCGGTCAGTTCGGCCGCGTGCCGCACATCGCCCACGGCGACACCGCCCAGCGTCTGGATGCGCTCGGCCAGCACGTCGACCAGTTCCAGCTGTTCGGCGGCGTGCTTGTCCAGCAGCAGATGGAGCTGGTAGAACGATGCTCCACGCATCAGCCAGTGGTACTTCTTGTACAGGTGGTAGAGCATCTGTGTGTCGGCGAGCACGTGGTTGAGCCGCTGGCAGGAGTACCGGCGGCTGTCGGCAGTCAGCCCGATGGGGAACTGCTTGACGGTGCCGAACTCCTGGATGACGGGGCCCCTTTGGTGCAGCAGCGGCTGACTGCTGCGGTGCTGCGGGTCCGCCCCTTCGGTGATGGTGGCCATGGCAGGGCTGTCCTTTCGGTCGATCGGGGTCGCACGGCGGGTGGTCCGGCCGGCGCCGGACAAGCTCACTTGCCCAGGAAGTCCAGCAGGGCCTTGTTGACTTCCTCGGGGTGCGTCCAGGCGATGTTGTGCGGGCCCCCCTCGACCGTCACGAACGTCAGATCCTTGATCAGTCCCGGCAGCCGCTTCGCCGTGTTCTCGTACGGAAGGATGCGGTCCGCGTCGCCGTGGATCAGCAGCGTCGGAACATCGATCTTCGGCAGGTCGGCGCGGAAGTCCTCCAGCCAGGTGCCCACGCAGGCGTACGCCGCCCACGCCGATGCCGAGACCGCCACGTTGAAGCTGTTCTGCCACGCCTGGTCGCTGATGCGCGTCCCGGCGTACATGTCGACGTTGTAGAAGTTGTCCAGGAAGTCCTTGAAGTAGGCCGGCCGGTCCTTCAGCACCGCGGCCTTGATCCCGTCGAACACCGAGGCGTCCACACCTTCGGGGTTGTCCGCCGTCTTCAGCAGGAACGGCGGGATGGCACCGAGCAGCGCCGCCTTCGCCACCCGTTCCGAACCGTAGCGGCCCAGGTATCGCGTCACCTCGCCGGTGCCCATCGAGAAGCCGACCAGCGCCACGTCCTGTAGATCGAGGTGGTCGAGCAGTGCCTTCAGATCCGCCGCGAACGTGTCGTAGTCGTAGCCCACCGTCGGCTGGCTCGACTGCCCGAACCCACGACGGTCGTACGTGATGACCCGGTAGCCCGCTTCCAGCAGCACTCGCTCCTGCTTCTCCCAGGAGTGTCCGTTCAACGGGTAGCCGTGGATCAGCACCACGGGACGGCCGCTGCCGTGGTCCTCGTAGTACAGCTCGATCGCATCGCTGTTCTCCTGACCCACCGTGATGAACGACATCACACACCACATCTTTCGTTTCTTGTGCCTGCTCGCCGTTGTGTGGCGCTGCGGGCCCATCGGGTTCGTCTGTCCTGCGTGTCTCATACTCGGCGCCCGTTCACCGATCCGCATCACACGAACGTGCTAGTGCGGCATCGGACAACATCCGCCGTGGGCGGTGGTTGTTCTTGTCGGAGCACAAGGGCGATTTCCGAGTGCGCTGTGCCGGCGCAGGACTCTGCGTGGGCGCGTGAGAGTGAACTGCGCGGCCCTGACGGCAACCGGCTGCGGACCGGGTCCGGGACGTGATCCGCAGTTTCAGCCAGACGGGGTGTCTGGCGCAGCACCGTAGAATATTGTCATGAACAAACCTCTGCGGGCAGTGCTCGGAGAAGATCAGGCCCTCGTCCGTGAGGGCATCGCGACCATTCTGCGCAGAGCCGGCATCACCGTTGTCGCGGCCGTCGGCAACGCGGTGGACCTGGTCCGCGTGACCAAGGAGGAACGGCCGGACGTCGTGATCACCGACATCCAGATGCCGCCGAACCTGACCGCCGACGGCCTTGAGGCGGCGCAGGAGATCCGTGCCACACAGCCGGAGACTGCCGTCATCGTGCTGTCCCAGTTCCTCGATGCCTCCTACGCCCTGGATCTGGTCGGCGACGACCCGAGCGGGGTCGGCTATCTCCTCAAGGAGAAGGTCGCCAGTCCGCAGGTCCTGACCGACGCCGTCGAGCGGGTGGTGGCCGGCGAGTCGGCGCTGGACCCCGACGTGATTGCCACGCTTGTCGGGCGCAAGCGCAAGGAGGACCCTCTGGCGGCGCTGACGCCGAAGGAGAAGGAGGTACTGGCGCTGATGGCCGAGGGACACTCCAACACCGGCATCGCGGACAAGCTCTTCGTGACCGTCCCTGCGATCGAACGCCATGTGACGGGGATCTTCATGAAGCTCGGCCTCAATCAGGCCACCTCCGGCCAGCACCGCCGGGTCCTGGCCGTCCTGCACTATCTCAAGCAGTAGTACTGAAGATGCCCTTGAGATCGGCGTCGAACAGCCGGTCCTTGGCGATGAAGGACTCGATTCCCGCCTGCTCCAGCTCCTCCTGCGACCAGTACGTCTGCTCGGTGGAGGTGAGCACGATCAGCGGCGGCCGCGCCTCCTGACTGATCATGTGCGCGACGGTCATCCCGTCGTCGTCGAGCAGGTGCAGGTCGAGCAGCAGGCCGTCCGGCCGGTGTTCACGCACCGCCGCCAGCGCCGCTGCGCCGCTCTCCGACTCCGCGACGACGCGCAGCCCTCGCGCCGCCAGCAGCGTCCTGGCCATGCGGCGGAATCCTGGATCGTCATCGACGACGACAATGTTGACGGACATGCATTCCAGGGTGCCCGCTGTGTCATCGGGCAGACCATGGGGGAAACCCCACGGTTTGCCGCTCAGCGCACACCGGGATTGTCTGCGCGCACGATGCCCTTGGCCCTGCGAGCCGACGGCGGGCAGGCTGTCGAAGGCCGCGGCCCGGTCCACGAGCCCGGTGAGGCCACCGCCGGTGGTGTCTGTCGACACCCTCCGGGTGCCCCCGTCGGCCGCTTCGGTCCGCGAGGCAGATCGTCAGCCCGATGGATGTGCGGGACGCGTGCATGTTTGACGCCGTTCGTCAACACCTCGCGAGGGGCCGGCCGGGGATGCCGGCGGCGTCGGGCAGCGGATCCCGGGTGAGCCTCAGCCCGGTCGGCCGTGTCACCGCTGACCGGGTAACCAGCCGTCTTCACAAGGCGATCCGCCGGCTGCCGGCGTAGACGTTCATGGAGTCGCCGCGCAGGAAGCCGACGAGGGTCATACCGCTCTCCTCGGCGAGGTCGCACGCCAGCGACGAGGGCGCGGACACCGCGGCCAGCACCGGGATGCCCGCCATGACGGCCTTTTGCACGAGCTCGAAGGAGGCCCGTCCCGACACCATCAGCACGCTTCGGGACAGCGGCAGAAGACCCTTGCGGAAGGCCCGTCCGACCAGTTTGTCCACCGCGTTGTGCCGGCCCACGTCCTCCTGGAGGTCCAGCAGTTGGCCCCGCTCGTCGAAGAGCGCGGCGGCGTGCAGCCCGCCGGTCCGCTCGAACACCCGCTGCCCCTGTCTCAGCGCATCGGGCAGCGTGGCGAGCACCTGCGGCGTGAGGGAGAACGAAGGGTCCTCCGGCATGGGCCAGCGAGCCGTGGTGCGTACGGCGTCGAGGCTCGCCTTGCCGCACAGGCCGCAGGAGGAGGTGGTGTAGAAGTTGCGCTGGAGCGCGAATTCGTCGGCCGTGACACCGCGGGCCGTCCGCACGTCGACGACGTTGTACGTGTTGCGTCCGTCTTCGGTCGCACCGGCGCAGTAGGTGATGGTGCGCAGGTCGTCCACGGAGGCGAGCACGCCCTCGCTGACCAGGAAGCCGGCGGCCAGCGCGAAGTCGTCGCCGGGCGTCCGCATGGTGATCGCGAGCGAGCTGCCGTTGAGACGTATCTCCAGCGGCTCTTCCGCGGCGAGGGTGTCGGCCCGCGCGGAGACGTTTCCGTGGCGCACTCTGATGACTCTGCGGCCTACTGCGGCTCGTCCCATGATTTCAGCCTTCACCGTGTGTCGGACGGACAAGTCCCCGAGGTCCTGACGGAATCTGCCGGGAAGCCTGGCCGAGGAATGAGATGCCGGACCGGGCGGGCCCCGCCGGGAACGGCAGAGGGCCGAAAGCGGGCTCGGCGGTGTGCGGCGGGCGCTTGCATGCGGACCTGCCGCACTGGTGACCGCAGCTCTTGGCCGGACCGAGAGGCCGTGGCGAGGGGAAGCATAACGCGCGCATCTGCCCGTCTCGTTTCCGCGGAGTTCCCAGTCGCCACGCCACCCCCGTGCCTCGCGACGCGGCGCGCGCCGTGCATGTGCGTGCTACCGAGGCCCGTCCGGGACGAGCGTCGGCCGTCCGCCCCGAAGGTTCCGGCGGCCCGCCGCCCACATCGTCGGGGCGTCCGCTTGCCTTTCCGAAGCACATGTTCGTGCGATGTCCGGCGGGCCGGCCGGGCCGCACACTCCGAGGCACAGGTGAAAGGAGCTGCGGTGAACCCCCTGTCCCGAACCGGCAGCGAGCCGGACGTCCACAGTTGTCCCGGGTCGCCGGATCCCGACCGCTGGCATGCCCTCGGGGTGACCCTGGCCGCCGGCTTCATGATCCTTCTGGATGTGACGATCGTGTCGGTGGCCCTGCCGTCCATGCAGCGTGATCTGGACGCGTCCGCCTCGGCCGCGCAGTGGGTCGTGTCGGGGTACGCGCTCACCTTCGCGCTGGCCCTTGTGGTGGCGGGCCGGCTGGGAGACGCCGTCGGCCGCCGTCGGATCTTCCTCATCTCCCTGTCCGCCTTCGTCCTGTGCAGCGCGGCGGTCGGCGCGGCGCCCACGATGGCACTGGTCGTCGTGGCGCGGCTGGCCCAGGGAGTGTCGGCCGGCTGCCTGGCACCGCAGAACTCGGCGCTGATCCAGCAGTTGTTCCAGGGGTCCGAACGTGCCCGGGCCTTCGGTCTCTTCAGCGCCACGGTGGGCATCTCCAGCGCCGTCGGCCCCATCACCGGTGGCACCATCCTCACCCTGGCGACGGGTACGGACGGCTGGCGCTGGATCTTCTACATCAACGTGCCCGTCGGGGCGGCGGCTCTCGTGCTCGGCTGGCGCCTGCTGCCCCGGGCGGTGCCCGGCGGGCGGACACACCTCGATCTGGTCGGGGTGAGCCTGCTGGGGGGCGGCGTCCTCGCCCTGATGTTGCCGCTCGTCCAGGCCGACTCCGGCGGAATACGGCACCTGTGGTGGCTCTTCCCCGTCGGCACGCTGCTCCTGGCGGGCTTCGCCTGGTGGGAGAGACGATGTTCGGCGCAGGGGCTGGACCCTTTGGTGGATCCCCGGCTCATCACCGGCGTGCGCGGCTACGCGGCCGGAGTTCTCCTGGCCACCGTCTACTTCGTGGGCTTCAGCGGCATCTGGCTGGTCTTCGCTCTCTACTTCCAGGACGGGCTGGGCTATTCGCCGCTGGAGTCGGGGCTCGCGGTCGCGCCCTTCGCGGTGGGCTCGGCCGGAGCCGCCGTGGTGGCGAGCCGGCTGGTGGAACGCACGGGCCGGCTGCTGACGGTGCTGGGGCTGACCGCGGTGGCGGTGGGGCTGGGAGCGACGGCACTGCTGCTGTGGCTGGTACCGCCGCACACCGCAGTCTGGACGCTGATACCGGCACTGCTGCTGAGCGGTATCGGCAGCGGCTTCGTCATCTCGCCGAACGTGACGATGACGCTGCGGGAGGTGCCCACGCGGATGGCGGGAGTTGCCGGGGGCGCCCTCCAGACGGGCCAGCGGCTGGGCGCCGCGGTGGGAACGGCGGTGCTGCCGGGGTTGTACTACCTGGCGCTGGCCGATCAGGACGCATATCCGGCCGCGGTCGCCTTGGCCGTGGGCGTCGGCGTCCTCGCGGTTCTGGTGGCCCTGGGGCTGGCGTTGGCGGACTGGCGCACCGACCGCAGGACGGCCTCCTTGGACGCCCTGCCCCGTGCTCCGCACCGAGCTGAGGAAACGTCCCGCACCGGGGCAAAACCGTGAGGTCGCCTCGCGCGTGTGAACACCTGCTCTGCGCGGACACCGTGTTCCGCGTCGGGAGCCGGGGTTGCCTGCGGGCCGGTGCCGACCTGGCGCGTGTGGTGAGCCTCACGGGCGGACGCGGGCCGCCTCGACTTGGTGCGAGAAGCGTGCGGTGGCTTCCCTCTCCTCGTCGCAGGAATCGGGAAGACCGTCCGCGGCACGGCGCGCTGCCGGCCGGCCCGCCCCCCACGCCCCTGCCGGGCCGGCCTTCCGGGGCGCGGGGTGACGCCGGGCCGGTTGCCGCCGCTCACCGGCGCCGGGTGCTTCAGGCCGGTACGGGGATCCGCACCAGGATCGAGGTACCGCCGCCGGGAGGTGAATCGATGGCCAGCGTGCCGTCGAAGGCGGCCACACGGTCGGCCAGCCCGGTCAGACCGCTGCCGGCCGTGGCCTCGCCCACACCGCCGACGCCATCGTCCACGACGAGTATCCGCAAGACGTCCGTAAGGTCAAGGGAAATATCTATCCGGGACGCTTGGGCGTGTTTGACCGCATTTGTCACGGCCTCGGCCACAACGAAGTACGCGTTCGTTTCCACGGCAGAGGCGATTCTCCGGTCGTAGGTGCTCTCGACGACGGCGGGGACGGGGCACCGGGCGGCGAGGTCCCTCACCGCCGCCGCCAGGCCCTTCAGCGTCAGCACGAGTGGGTAGATGCCCCGTGCGAGTTCCCTCAGCTCGTCGATCGCTGTCTGCGCGTCGGCGATCGACTGGTCCAGCAGCTCTGCCGCGGACGTTTCCGTGTCGGTGAGCAGTTCCCGTGCGAGCCGGAGCCCGATCATCAGGCTGACGAGCCGTTGTTGCGCCCCGTCGTGCAGGTCACGGGCCGTGCGCCGTTGCACCGCCTCGACACTCTCCATGGTGCGTCTGCGGCTGTCCTGCAACGAGGCCGCCATGGTGTTGAAGGATGCTCCCAGCGCCCCGACCTCCGCCGTGCTACTGGGGGGAATCCGCACGGTGAGGTCGCCGCCGGCCAGCCGTTTCGCCGCGTCCGCCGCCTGGCGCACCGGCCTGACGACGGCGCGGTGCTGGAACACCGTGAACGCAGCCACCAGTGCCATCGACGCCGCCAGTCCCACACCTGCCGCGATCACCGCGCATTGTCCGTTGTCCCTGGCCGCCTCTTCGCGCCCCGCGAGCCTCGCCCGCTCAACCGCCGTGTACCGGTCGAACTGGGCCCGCAGCGCATCGACGCGCCGCTTGCCCTCGGCCACCGTCGCCAGGCTGGACGCTTCGGGATCACCTCGCCGGACCTCGTTCACCAGCGGGATCGAGTAGTCGTTGAGCAAAGACTCCATGCCTTGCGTGATCTGTCCGGCAACACGCCGCTGCTGGGGAGAGGCCGCGGCCTCGGTGAACCGCCGCGCGCTGGTGGGGAGTTTCTGCTGCGCCGACCGCCACGGCTGGAGGTACTCCTCCCGCTCGGTGATCACGAAGCCGCGCTGCCCCGTCTCGATGTCGAGGAGCAGTTGTTCCATGCCCACGGCCTCGACAAGGGCCGCCCGGGAGACGCGTCTCGCCGAGGTCGCGTCGTTCGCGTCTTCGATCGCCCACAGCAGGACGGCGAACATGGCACCTATCAACAGGGCGAGCAGGCCACTGGCCGCGATGGTGAGGCCCGTCAGCCTCAGTCGCCAGCCTCTGTACCACGGTCGTACACTCATGCTCCGCCTAGCGATCAAAAGAAACAGAACGACGAGCAATGTAGCCACATGTGAACAGAAAAGTTCAAGCAGGCATGAATAGGCACCGGCTTCGGCGTCGTCCGGCTCCGGCCGGACGGTCCTTCGTCCGCCCCGCGCCCGGGTGAGCCGCGGTCCGTCATCACCGGTCTCGCGGGGCTCGGCCGCGGCGCGCGGACGGAGGGGGTGCTCAGCGTTCGTCCTGCGTCGGGGCGGACGTGAGGCCGGCGATGCGGTAGATGTCCGCCTCCTCCAGCGTCTCCCGCTCCAGCAGCGCGACCGCCAAGGTGTCGAGCAGGTCGCGGTGAGCGCGCAGGGTCCGGCACGCCTCCTCGTAGCACTCGTCGACGATACGGCGCATCTCGCCGTCGATCACGTCCAGCGTCCGCGGCGCGGCGGACAGGCCGTACGCCTGCTGGGCGTCACCCGGAAGGGCCGACAGCCGTCCCACCTTCTCGCTCATCCCCCAGCGGGCGACCATGCCCCGGGCGATACCGGTGACCTGCTCCAGGTCGTTCTCCGCGCCGGTGGTGATGACGTCGTAGACGACCTGCTCGGCCGCCATGCCGCCGAGCGCGCCGATGATGCGGCCGCGCAGATATGCCTCCGTGTAGGCGTACTTGTCGGCGTCCGGCGTGGACAGCGTCACGCCGAGGGCCCGTCCACGCGGCACTATGGTGATCTTGCGGACCGGGTCGGCGCCCGGCTGGAGCATGCCCAGCAGGGCATGGCCGCTCTCGTGGTATGCCGTCCTGCGCCGCTCCTCCTGCGGCATCACCAGCGGCCGCGCCGCGCCGAGCTGCACCTTCTCCAGGGCGTCGGAGAAGTCCTCGCCCATGACCCGGTCCCGGCCGTGCTTGACCGCGAGCAGCGCGGCCTCATTGGCCAGGTTGGCCAGCTCCGCGCCGGTCATGCCGGGGGTGGTGCGGGCGAGCCGGGCCAGGTCGACGTTGGGGGCGAGCGGGATGCTCCGGGTGTGGATGCGCAGGATGGCCTCCCGGCCGCGCCGGTCCGGCGGCGAGACGTTCACCACCCGGTCGAAGCGTCCGGGCCGGGTCAGCGCCGTGTCCAGGACCTCCGCCCGGTTGGTGGCGGCGATGACGACGACACCCTCCGAGCCCGAGAAGCCGTCCATCTCGGTCAGGATCTGGTTCAGCGTCTGCTCGCGCTCGTCGTGGCCGCCGACACTGGAGCCTGCGCGGGCCCGGCCGATGGTGTCGATCTCATCGATGAAGACGATCGACGGCGCGACCTTGCGCGCCTCGGCGAACAGTTCCCGCACCCGGGAGGCGCCCACCCCCACGATCATCTCGATGAACTCGGAGGCCGAGGCCGAGAAGAAGGGCACGCCCGCCTCGCCCGCGACCGCGCGCGCCAGCAGCGTCTTGCCGGTGCCCGGCGGGCCGGCCAGCAGCACGCCGCGGGGCATCTTGGCGCCCATCGCCCGGTAGGTGTCCGGGTGCTTCAGGAAGTCGACGACGTCGTTGAGCTCGCCCTCCACCTCGTCGATGCCGGCCACGTCCGCGAACGTCGTACGCCCGTCTCCCGGCTCAAGCGCGACGGGCTTGGGCGTCTTGCGGCCCAGCACACCTCCCGCGCCGCCCAGTGCCCCGCCGCCCATCCGCCGCGTGACGATCACCCACACGGCGATCAGCAGCACCGTCGGCAGGAGCGACACCAGCAGCGACTCGCCCAGGCCGGGCCCCTGCGCGACCGGTTCGGCAGTGACCGCGACCTTCTCCTCGGTGATCCGCGCCCAGAGCTGCTTGTCATCCGCGAAGTCCGGCTCGTAGGTCTTGAATCGCGTGTACGTGTCGCGCTTGCCGCCACCGGGCACCTGCCTGGGCCTCTTCAGCGTCCCCTGGATCTGGGAGCCCCGCGAGTAGACGCTTTCGACGTTTCCCGCGTCCAGTTGCCCGACGAAGACGGTGTAGTCGACGGACGTGGTGCCGTCACCGCGTACGTTGCTGTACAGGAAACCGGACGCAACGTACACGAGAAGTACGATTGCGGCCTGCATCAGGCAGCCGCCCCTGAGACGCCGTCCGTTCGGCGACGCCGGCGATCCGCCCGGAACTCCTTCGGTACGCCAGGCCCGGTGCGGGTCATGACGCGGCGGAACGGGATCAGACATCTGGTTACTTCTCCTCAAATGGGGCGCGGCTGTTCACGGCACGGAGCACGGTTCACAGGAGTTCGTAGCGCTCACGCATCTCGACGGCGTCGGGATGGCTTGCGCTCCTGCGCCCTTGCGCGGCCCGGCGGACTGGCACTCACACACCATCGGCCAGGCGGCCGACAGGAGATCTCATGCTGGCGCGCACGCCGGGGACGGGCCATCGCACAAGTGAGTGACATCCGCGTCGAGATCACCGCCCGGGCACCGAGTCCGGCCGGCGCACAAGCCGTCGTCGCGCGTAAGACACAACGTTTGTCAGGCTCACCAGCGGGGCGGCGGTGTTGGCGGGTGGTGTCGGTTACGGTGGTGCCTTCAGCCGCTCGGCGAGCAGCGGGCCTGTGCGTCCGCTCAATGCGGCGTTCTCCGGCAGTTCTGCGGACAGCTCCACTCTTCCGGCTCCCGCATCCTCCCCTTTCCTTGAGCAGCAGCGACTCCTGTCCTCAGGGGCGCCCTCCGGCTGCGACCTCCCCCTCCGTCATCAGCACCTCAACCGCCGCACGGCCGTGCGGCGGCGTTGGCGCCGATGCTGCCCTTGCAGCGTGAGGAAGGAGGCCGGGCCGTTGTGACACCGACACTCGCCGCCCGACGATGGGCCCTGCTGGCCATCTCCGTGGGTGTGTTCTGTATCCAGCTCGACTCGTTCGCCCTGAACCTGGCTCTGCCACAGATCGGCCGTGATCTCCATGCCGGAGGCGACGGCCTGCAGTGGGTGATCAGCGCGTATCTGCTGTCCACGGGGACGTTGATGCTGGGTGCGGGACGCCTTGGCGACCTGTTCGGACGACGGCGGCTGCTGATCCTGGGCCTTGCCCTGTTTGGCGCGTCGTCCCTGGCCTGCGCGCTCGCCCCGACACTGCCCGTCCTGGTCGGTGCCCGGGTGGCCCAAGGAACGGGCGCCGCGATGATCATGCCAGTGGGCCTGTCGCTGCTGACCAACGTCTACCCGAGCGAACTACGGGGCCGTGCCACCGGCCGGGCGCTGGGCATCGGCGGAATCGCCACCGCCTGCGGCCCGTTCATCGGGGGCGCCCTCACCGACACGGTGTCCTGGCGGGCGGTGTTCTGGCTCAATGTCCCCCTCGCGGCGCTCGCCGCGGTATGGGCTTCCCGTACCGCCGAGAGCTGTGCCGCCAGCACGCACCGTAGGGTCGATTGGAGCGGGCTTTTCGCTGCCACGGCCGCGCTTGCGGCCCTCGCCGTCGTCGTCGACCGCGCCCGGCACTGGCAGTGGCCCGTCGGTCTGGCCGGCCTGATCGTCGTGGCAGCCCTGCTGACCTGGTTCGTACGGCATGAACGGGTGGCGGCAAGCCCGCTGGTCGATCTCACGCTCTTCCGCAACGGGCCCTACGTGGTCCTGACGCTCGCCGGGGCGGTGGCCAGTCGGTGTGATCCTCGGGACAGCCAACTCGCTGACCCTCATCGCCACTCAGGGCGTGATCAGACCGGAGCGGGCCGGGGAAGCATCAGGAGTCACCAAGACGGTCATCACAGTGGCGGCCGGCCTCGGCGTGGCCTTGGCCGGGGCCGTCACCAACAACAACGGCGGCGTGGGTTCGCAAGCAGCCTCCGAAACGGCACTACAGATCATCGCACTGGGCTGCATGGCTTCCTGCGTGATCCTCGCCGTGTGGATCGGGACACGTCAGCGACCGCGGCAGAACACATGTCTTGCGGACCACGAGGAGCCGGACGTGCACAGCGGCATCGTCGGTGCTCACAGGAACGAACGTCCGCCTGTCCGAGGAGACTGATGCAGCGCCGTCCGCCGCACGGTGAGGGTCCTGTTCGACGAGACCGAGAGACCCACCGGACGTCTTCAACACCCTGCTGCAGATCCCGGACGACGGCCGCCCCATTGACTCCCACGGCCGTACGGCGGACTTCGCGAACACCGTCGTCATCATGACGTCCGACCTCGGCGCCGACCGCATTCTGGCCGCCGGGGTCGAGGACGCCGCGCAGCCCAGGACGTCTCCCTGGAGATCACCGACTCCGACGGTGCCATTGTCGTCCGGCCCGGACCGGGCCCGGCCGGCCCTGACCGTCGCCGCCGACGTCCTGCCCGGCCGCCATGTTGACACGAATGTGTGATGCGGGCGGCCGGGCGACGAGGCACCGTCGGCTCCATCCGTCATCAGGGGAGGAATCCGTGCCCATGTCCCTCACACAACAATCCGTCCCGTTCGACCGGAGCGGGTTGGGCCACTGGGGCCGTCGCTGGGGGTGGCTCGCCGTCCTGGCGGTCGGCCTGCTGCTGTTCTGGCTCATCCGCTCGGCACTGGTCTCCACGCTAAATCCCAACCTGATCCCCGCTCTGATCTTCTTCGGGGCGGCCCTGATGCCCGCGGCCTTCGTCGCTTTCGTGGCCGGCCGTCAGCTCGATTTCGGCCTCGGCATGGGAACCGTGGCAGTCACCGCCCTGGCGGGCGGCGCCATCGGTGTGACCACGGCCGGATTCCTGGAGTACCGGACCCTGCTGCTCATGGACTTCCTGCCGATGGTCGCCGTGGGCCTGATCGAGGAGACGGCAAAGCTCATCGTTCCGCTCCTGCTGCTCCTGGTCGTCCGCGACCGGCACCCCGGTGACGGACTGCTGATCGGCGTCGCCTCCGGCGCCGGGTTCGCCGTCTTCGAGACGATGGGCTATGCCTTCGTCGAACTCATCAACTCGGGTGGCAACCTGACCGCGGTGGACGACCTGCTGGTGTGGCGGGGCCTGCTGAGCCCGGCCGCCCACATGGCGTGGACGGGACTCACGGCCGCGGCCCTGTGGTCCGCCGCCCAGCACCGGTGGCGCGGCCGCTCGGCCGCCGTGTTCGTGCTGGTCTATGCGGTCGCGGTCGCTCTGCACACGGCGTGGGACACTCTGGCCGGCGACCCCGCCTACGCCGTGCTCGCGGCGGTCAGCCTGTCCCTGCTGGTCTTCACCACGCACCGGCTGGCTTCCCCGCGCCCGGCCCACACGCACCTGGCACCGCCTGTGTCGGCCTGACATCCTCCCGGACCACAGGCGCGGGAGGCCCGCCTGTTCCCACCCGGGCTGTGTGGGTTGCTTCGGGTGAGTTCCTGCATCACCGAGCTGTGCGGGCACGGGCGCCCGTCCCACCTGCGTTCCACAGGCCGACACCGGCCGGGCCGGCGGCCCGGCCGGTGTTCACGGCCGCGCCGGCGTCCCACTACCTCCGCCGACGCTAAGCGGACCGCCCCACCGTGCCAGAGCCACGTCCACGTATACGCAGACACTCCCCCACCGAGAAACTGTCAATCCGTGAACTGTCGCGCCGCTACGGGGTCCACCGGCGGCTCGTGGACCGAAACGTTCACCGACCCCCGGCTCTGGGCGGCCATCGTCGACCGCCTGACCTTCGGCGGCAACCTCATCCGGACCGGCACCGATTCCTCTCGCATGGCCCTCTCCCAGGCCCGAGCCATGCAGGACACCACGAGACACTCGTGCTGTTCGGCGGCCGTCGGGGCATCGCGGGCATGAGGCACATCGTGATGCGCGGCGCGGCTCATCGGGCGGAGAACCGGCTCTGGAGGCGCTTGCCCAGGGTTTTGCGAAGTAGCCGAGTTTGCGGCCGGCGCGGCTTCGGCTCCGGCCTGTGTTCGTTCCACCTGCGCCAACTCGCGCGCTGCGGGCACATCGAAGAGGCCCCGCACGCCGGTGGCCCTCATCGCCCGGCTCTTCCCCCTCCTGCCCGACACGAAGAGCAAGGAAGACTCAGACCAGGGCCGAGCCGCACAGGCGACTGCCCCGCCGCCTGCGCGCGGATTTCACCGGCCGCGCGAACCGGGCGCTCATGCACGGCCGGTTGGTCACCCTCGTACTGCGCGGGCTCGTGCGGCGGCGTTCCGCTCCCGGTGGTTGGTCAAGGGCAACATCACCCAGCACAAGCGCCCGCACCAAGTGCGGGCAGCCGTGGGCGCGGCTGGACAGTACAGCTCCGCGCCCACGGCGAGGGCCAGAGCAGGCCAGATGCGCTTCGCCCCCGGCCCGAAGGCCGGGGCACTCTCGCAAGATCAGAGGCAGCCCTTCGTCAGGCCGCCGGCTCAACGGTATCCGTGTCGGGCACGCTCAGAATGTGGCGGCGCTCCCTCGCGGACATTCCTCCCCACACTCCGTGCCGCTGTTTGGAGTCCAGTGCCATGGCGGCGCACGGCTCGATGACTTCGCACGACCGGCATATCCTGCGGGCTCGTTCCTCGCGCTCATCGCGCTCTTTGCCCCGTTCCCCTGTGGGGGAGAAGAAGGTGGCACTGTTCATACCGCGGCAGGCGGCTCGCTCCTGCCACTCCCAGTCACTGAGCAGTGGCAGCAGTCTGGTTCGCATCTTCTTCCTCCTTTTCCCCCGCACGGCTATCAACGCATTCATGCGGGAAACGAACACCCTGTGTCCCCATGCTCTTTTCCTCAGGCACTCCGCGGCATCAGTCAAATGAGTGACATCGATGAATTGCACCGTCCGACAGCCGCGTAACGGCCAGGGGCCCATGACGAGACGGCTGGTTGCTTCAGCCGCTCTCACGCGGCCGGCAAAGCCCGAGAACGGATCCCCGGGCAGGACATGTGCTTCGCTGCGAGGGCCGCACTCACCTACCGCAGTGGGAAGCTCGGCGCCCACACCCACCGGGGTGCACAGCCGGTACGTACGTCGGCTCGCCGATGCCGCGGCCGGCAGGGCGTCCGGTGGTGATCGAGTTGCAGGCGCGGCGGTTTCGCCGCGGTCAACGGCCCTGCAGGCAGGCAACGTTCGCCGGGCAGGCCAACGGGCTGTCCGTCGGCCGCGGCCGAGGCGGCGCCGGGCTGCAACTGTCCGGCCGAGCCGGCCTCAGCTCGCCCCGCACTCGGATGCTTCCTGATCCTGGCCGCCGTCGGAACGGACGTAGAACACAGCATGCCCTTGCTTGATGCGCTCGGCATTGCTCCTGGCGACGAGTCCTTCGAGAGTGGTGCGCACGACGGTCGTCTTGAAGGCGCGGTCCGGATGCGCAGCGCTCAGCGCCGTCGTGACTTCCGCCGCGGAACAGGGCTCGGACTGCTCAGCCAGGTAGGCACGGATCAGTCCGACCAGCGTCGGCTTGGTCTGCTTCCGCCTCAAGGCGCCGGCACTGGCACTGGCACTGGCACTGGCACTGGGCGGGCTGTACTTGAGGTCAGCTCTCAGGTCCGCGTCGGCAAGCGAGGCCGACACCTGCTGGAGGGGAATGCCGCTCTTGAGCGCGTGCTGCATGGTCGCGAGTACGGCGTAGTCATGTTGCAGAGACAGCAGGCGTTCCTGCATCTCTTCCATCTCACGCCGGATCTGATCCTGCTCCTGCTTGTTCCGCTCAAGGTCGTTGTTCAGCTGAGAGCTGTAGTGCGTCACCAGCTCGCTCGTGCTCACCTTGGCTTTGGACATAGTACAGATACTACGCCTGCGGCCTCTGCTGCCTGCGACACATGGCGACAGCACATGACTAAACCTTGGTATCACTCTCGCTCGCCCCGCTGAACCCATGAAGGCTTCGCGTGACGCCGACTCACTCGGCCGGTCCGCCTGATGACACCGCCGACGGCCTCTCCAACCGACTGCCGATGAGGCTTGACACGGTCGTATGACCGCGGGCTGGTCGCAGCTCATGAGCCGGCAGGCCTCGCGCTATTCGGTCAGCTGAGTCAATTCGTCCCAGTCCACTGCCGGCAGTTCTTCTCCCCTGGGCACCAGGGCATAGGAGTGGGCGAGCCACTTCGCGACCGGCAGGGCAGGTATCTCGAACAGTGCCGTCCGGGGAGCACTTCCCACTTCGATCCACACGGCCGATGGGCCGCCGAGACGGTGTTCGGGCCACACCATGACATCGCCTTGCCCGGTTCTCGCCGTGAGGCCGTCGGCCAACAGGTCTCGGGAGAACACCCACCGGACCGGCCAGTCCCCCTCGGCGTCGAAGATCAGTGTGACGGCATAGGGGTCTCGGGCGCTGTACGAGAATTCGCAGGTGATGGACAGGGGCAGCCACCTGCCGGCCCAGTGGACGATTTCCTGTGCAAGGTGACATCTGTGCATGTGTTGCCTCCCGGTGTCCGAGTTTCAAGATTCGCCGTCGCCTGTTTGCCCGGTGGACGCCTCGCCGGGCCGGACGGGCGGCCCAAGCCGCGTCTCACGCGGCGACCGCGGAATACGGGCCCGGCTCACCAGCGGCAGCTGGCCGTCTGCCTGACCATGCCACCCGCGGGTGCACACCGAGCGGACTCTTCACTCAAGTGTGCGCAGCGCCTGCGGACGTCGCCGCGACGCGCAGAAGGCCTCCACCGATCCGCCAAAGACCAGTACGTAACCGGTGATGTCCGTCAGCTGGGAAAGCGACGAGAAGGGGAAAGCGGTCATGAAGAGGCCGGACGAGACAATCACCGCGTTCAGGAGGTCGTCGTACACGAAGTCGTGGCTGACGGAGCCCGGTATCGCCGAGACGGCCATGGTGAACCCCCGCAGAAGCCACCCGAACCCCGTCCACAGACCGAGCAGGAACACGGAATCGGCATGGCCCCGGAAGAAGATCGTCGACAGGAAGAGAACGACGAGGCCGCCCGCGACCAGTAGCCACCGCACGAACGCCGGAACCTTCGCCTCCCGGCTGACCAGCAGCTGGAGGACTCCCTGGGCGGCTAGTTGCACACCGAAGAGAACCCCTACGGCAGTCAGGGTCAGTCCGGGCAGCAGGAGCATGGTGATGCCCACGCTCGCGGAGACCAGAGCCCCCGTCAGCATGGCGGTGCGGGTGGTGGGACGGGCCGGCCTGCGGACTGTCCGGGTCCGCCGGGCTGCGCCCGTCTTCGTCCGGTGATGAACAGACCGGCCTTCGTAGTGCGTGGTCTCCAGTTGTGCCATCCGTTCGCTTCCCATTCGTCGAGACCGGGTGCGTCCAACGCCCCGGCACGCCTGTTCATGCTGCTCGGACCGGGCCCGCTTCCTTGTACGCCGTCCGGCCCGTGCGGGTGTGCCCTGCCGACGGCCGTACGCGGGGCGCCGCCTGGCGAGGCACGTGCGCCCTGGCAGGGGGCAGCCGGCTGGAGAAGGCGGGGGTGGACAACCGCCGTCCGGCGGCCGGGCCAGGTCCGTTCGTGTCACCCTTGTTCCCGCAGGGGGTGCGGCCCGTGGCCGCGGTGCCTCGTGCGAGCCGGGTGGACCCGGCCCGATGTGCGACCAGTCTCCCCGCCGGCCCGGCCGCGGGCTGTAGTGCAACCTCGACAGCCGCGTCGGGACATCCCCGCGCCCGCCGTAGGGCTGTCCCCATGAGGTTTGCGGGAACCGGCTGGTCACTTCGTCTTTCCTCGGGCCGTCCCTGGGTGGGCCGCACGGCCGGAAACCGTGGTGGGGCACCGGTTCGTGGGGTTGTCCCGACATCGGGCCTGGGGAAGACCCGGAGCACCTCTCAGGCAGCCTCGACAGCCATACGGCCGCCAGTTGCCCACCATGTGTGACGACGGAAAGTGCCGGGCGGAAAGCACCGTGCCCCGTGCCCCGACCGGCCCGGCGCCGGAGTCGCGCAGTTCGGCACCTTCGTTCGTGACAGTGGATGAGGACGTGGAGGTTGTCTTGAGCCAGGCGATTGGCATTCCGTTGACGATGTTCGATACCGCCGATGAGCTGGTGCCCGTCACGGTGCGCGGACGCAGGGCCGAGCAGGAACACCTCACCCAACGCGTCCGCCGTCTCGTCCACCACAGCGGCGGCGGAGTGCTGTGGATCGACGGGCCGGCCGCTGTCGGCAAGTCCCGCATGCTGGCCTTCGCCGCCGATGAGGCCCGTCGTGCCGGCGCACGGGTACTCGTCTGCGCCGGAGTGACGACGAGCCCGATGACCCCTATGGCTCCGCTGCTTGACGCCCTCACGCGTGACGCCGAACCCGGTTTCACGCACGGCCTGCGGACCCGCTCCCCCCAGCAGAGCGACCCGTACTGGCTGCTGCACGAGGTCAAGGAGCGTCTGCGGACACTCGCCCGGGAACGGCCGCTCGTCGTGGTCATCGACGACGTGCACCACTGCGACGACCTCACCCAGCAGGCGGTGCGCACGCTCACCGTGCAACTCGCCGACCTGCCGGTGCTGTGGGTGCTTGCGACGCGGCCCCACACCGGCACGGCAGCGGTGGAGACCCTGCGCCGCGACCTGCTGAACGGGCGGGCGACCCACCTGGAGCTGGCACCTCTCGACCCGGACGCCGTGCGGCAGATGACCGAGGACCTGCTGGGACCGAATGCGGCAGCGGCGGCTGCGTACCTCGACTGTCTCGACGGCCTGCCGGGGGCCGTGCGGCAGGTGTGCGCGCACCTGAGAAGCGGCCTGTCGGCCGTGCCGCACGGCTCCCCCGGCGCCACGAGTGCACCGACCGACACCCGAGCGGTCATCGGCCCGGTCGTCACCCGGCGTCTGGACCAACTGAGCGAGGAGGGCCGGGAGGTCACGCTGATCGCCGCCGTGCTGGGCGACCGTCTCACCGTCCGCCATCTGTCCCGGGTTCTCGGCCGACCCGAGTCCGCGCTGCTCAGGCCGCTGCGCGAAGTGCTCGCCGCCCGGCTGCTGCACGCCGGGCCCGAACAGCTCGCCTTCCCGCATCCGCTGGTGCGCGAGATCCTCGCCGGCACACTCCCCCGGCCGGTGCGCCTGTCCGTGCGCAGACGCTCCATCGATCTGCAGATCAGGGCGGGTGTGTCGGCGGTGTCACTGGCACCCGGGCTGGTCAAGACAGCCGAACCCGGTGACGACTCGGCCGTCCAGCTCCTGCGGGCAGCCGCCCGCGAACTGGCCGCCCTGTCCCCGGCGTCCGCGACCGTCTATCTCCAGCACGCGCTGTCCCTGACCCAGGACACCTCCCCCCGGCACGTGCGGCTGTCGGCCGAGCTGCTTCCGCTGCTGTGGCAGACGGGAGACATCGCCGGGGCCCGGGACCTGGCACACCAGGTCGTCCAGTCCTCGCCGGATCCCCTCACGCACGCCCAGACATGTCTGCAACTGGCCCGCATGAACAGTCAGTTCCTGGTCGCCCAGCCAGAACTCCACGTCCGCCGCGTCCACAGCCGCCGCGACGTCCCTGTCTTCCTCAAGGACCAGTTGCTGTCGGTCACCCTGCTGAACCGCCTGCTGGCAGGTGACGCCGACTGCCTCGCGGCCGACTCGCTTCCCCGCACACACGGCGGGCATCCGGTCAGCCGACTGACCTACCGCACGCTGCAGTCGATGGCTGCTGGCCACCGGCAACGCTGGAGCGATGCACTCCAGCACAGCGAGGCCGCTGCGGCCGATGCCGCACAGCTGGACCCGGCCGACGCCGCGCCGCTTGCCGAGGTGGCCGTCTCGACGAGCTGGTGTGCCTCCCTGCTGAGTCTCGCCGGAAAGGACCGCAGCGCCGGGGAACTCGTGGACAGCGGCCTGACGGAGGCCCAGCAGCACGGACGGCAGGCATTCGTCCCGCTGTGGCGGACCGCGCGTGCCCGTCTCATGCTGGACAGCGGACGGCTGGCCGACGCCGCGAAGGAACTCACCGCTGCCGAGGCCGCGGCCGCGGCGACCAGAACGCCCTGGGCGGCCGAGGCCGCGGCCCTTTACGCCCTGGCGCGGGTGGCTTTCCACACCGGCGACGACGCGGCGATCGAGATCTGCGCGACGAAGGCTGCCGCACACCTGGCCGGCGACCAGCCACAGTCACGGCACATCGGCGCATGGATCGCCGTTCTCACCGCGGTCTACCGCGCGGAACACCTGTCACAACGCCAGCTCGACGCCGCCCTCGGCTGCTTGCGGCGCGGGCTGGTGCACTCCGCCTGTCTCGACCCGGGCGACGTGGTCCTCCTCGTCCGCGCGGCGCTCGGCCGCGGCCTGCGCGAACCGGCTCTCTCCGCCGTGCGGTTCGCTGAGGACCGTGCGCAGCGCAACCCCCGGTTCCCGCTCTTTGAGACGACCGCCGTACATGCCCGGGGGCTGCTGGAGGGCGACCGAGCCCGGCTTGAGGCCGCGGCCGAGCGGTACGGACAGGCTCGGCCCCTGCTCAGAGCGCACGCCCTGGAGGACGCCGGCGAGCTGATGGCCGCGGGCGGCGACACGACGGCATGTACCCGTCTCGAAGAGGCGTGGGAACTGTACGAAGCGTGTGGCGCCCACCGGGAGAGCCGGCGTACGCAGAGCAAGCTGCGCAAGCTCGGCGTCAAGCCGGCCACGGCCGGCCAGGTGCCGGACGAGAGATGGCGCGGGCTGACCCCGTCCGAACTGAGTGTCGTGCAGCTGATCGCGCACGGGGCGACCAACCGTCAGGCGGCGGAGCGGCTGTTTCTCTCGCCGCACACGGTGAACACACACGTGCGGCACACCTTCGAGAAACTGGGTATCCGGTCACGTGTGCAGCTGGCCCGTCTCTACCTGCGGGAAGTGGACCAACCGGCCGAAGCAGCATGACTGCCTCGCACCCCCGCATCCGCGGGCTCCGGACCACGCCCGTCCATCCACCGAGGCTGCCGCGCGCGGGTGCTTCGAGCTGTTCAGCCGGCGTTACACGGTGACGGCATCCGGGGCCGGTTCCTCGCTACCGTCGTCGAAGGTCATCCCCGGCGCGGGCCGCCGGAAGCCCTTCGTGAGGCAGGCCAGGTAGACGACGCCGATTGCCAGCCACACGCCGCCGATCCTCAGCGCGACGTCACCGAGCTTGGTGAGCAGGTAGACGGAGACGCCGGCTCCGATCAGCGGCATCACCAGGTACGAGATGAGGTTCGGGCTGCGGCCCTGCCCGCGCTCGCGGATCAGATGCGCGATCACGCAGACGTTCACCAGGGCGAAGCCGAGGAAGGCGCCGAAGTTGATGAACGAGGTGGCCGTGGTCAGGTCCAGCTTCATCGCGATGACACCGGCGACCGCGGTAAGCAGCAGGCCGAGGACCGGCGTCCCGGTCTTCGCCGACAGCGTGCCGAAGACGGCTTTGGGCAGGACGCCGTCGCGGCCCATGACGTACATGAGGCGGGCGGCGGAGGCCTGCAGGGCGATACAGGAGGCGATCGACCCGGCGATGGTGACGAAGTTGATGATCTCCGCGTACGTCTCGCCGCCGACCTGGACCTTCAGGTGGTAGGCGGCCGCGTCCACGTCGGCGAACTTCGCGCCCGGGTGGACCAGTTGCATCACGAACGACAGCACGACGAAGATCGCACCCGCGGCGACCACGCAGCCGATGATGCCGCGCCCGATCGTCTGCGCCCCTCCCCTGGCCTCCTCGCCGAGCGTGGAGACGGCGTCGAAACCGAGGAAGGAGTAGGCGGCGATGGCGGCGGCCGCGGTGACGGCGCCGAGGGAAGTGCCGGGGTTCCAGACGGAGTCGGCGACCGGGGCGGCGGAGCCGTGCTTGCCGAGGAAGACGACACAGAGCGTGGCGAAGAGGATCAGCGAGCCGACCGCGATGAACATCAGGGCTTTGTTGACGCGGTCCGCGAGCTTCATGCCGAAGACGTTGATGCCGGTGGTGAGGCCCACCGAGACGATCAGCCACACCCACTTGGGCACGTCGGGGAACTGTGCGTTGAAGTAGATCGCCGTGATCAGCCAGCCGACCATCGGGATGAAGAAGTAGTCGAGCAGCATCGCCCAGCCGGACAGGAAGCCGATGCGGCTGTCGAGCATCTTGCGGGCGTACGTGTAGACGGAACCGGAGCCCGGGACGGCGCGCGCCATCTTCGCGTACGACAGACCGGTCAGTAGCATCGCCGCGGTGGCGACGGCGAACGCGGTCGGGGCGACGCCGCCGCTGGTGGCGGCCACCACGCCGAACATCGTGACGACGATACCCGGAGAGATGTAGGCCAGGCCGAACAGGATGACGGACAAGAGGCTGAGGTCGCCCTTCAGTCGCGGGTCACCCTGCACTCTCGTGTTGTTCTCACTCATCGCGGGGGCTCCTCAGTGGCATGGGCGGTGGCGTGGGCGGGGTTCCACGTGGCGGGGTCGATACGGCCCCCGTACAGCGGAAGTTCGAGGGCGGGGTCGCCGGGGCGGAACTGCTCCCAGATCCGGTTGAGTCCGGCGGTGCCGTAGCGGCGGACGTTGCTGACCTCGTCGAGGTCGATCACGTCGGTGAGGGTGGCGTCGCCGTCGTCGACGGTCTCGGTGCGCAGCGTGCCCTGCGGATCGATGAGGAGGCTGCGGCCGACACCCGAGGGAGCGGCGGAGTTCACACTGGCGACGAAGACCTGGTTGGCGATGGCGTTGGCGCGGTTGAGGACGATCTCCTGCGCGCGATCGCTGGTTGAGGTGCGCACCACGTTGACGATCAACTCGGCGCCCATCCACGCCAGATGGCGGGAGATCTCCGGGAACCAGGAGTCGTAGCAGATGGAGAGCCCGATCCGGCCGACCCCGGGGAGTTCGACGACCTCGAACCGGCTGCCGGGCGTGGTCGTCTCGTACGGGCGCCACGGGCAGATCTTGCGGTACGCGGCGAGGCGCTCGCCCCGCGGTGAGTAGACCGGCGTCGTGTTGTAGACGCGGCCGTCGGTGCCGCGCTCGTAGAGGCTGCCGGGTACCAGCCAGATGTCCAGGTCGCCCGCGAGTTCGGCGAGGACCGCGTCCCGCTTTCCGTCGAGGGGCTCGGTGGCCCCCTCGGGGGCGGCCACGACGCCGGGGCCGCTCTCGCCCAGGTGCAGTTCGGGGTAGACGACGAGGGCGCCCGGCGCGCGCAGTTTCACGCGCCGCTCCACGTCGGCGGCGAAGCCCGCGAGATCGTCGGCCGGGCGGCCGGGCGCCTGGGCGAGGATCAGGGGCAGAGGGCGGGACATGCGGGGGAACACCAGCCAATCAAGCACGAAGGGTACGGAGAATGGGGTTGATCGGGCGTCAGATACCGGGGGTGCGCTCGGCGGCCGGGAGCTTGTGCAGCTCGGACACGGGCCAGCCGTAGACGTACTCGAAGGCGTCGGAGAAGTAGTAGTAGGTCGCGCCGTTGGGCAGCATCACGATCTCGTTGCCGCTGACGCCGGACATCGACGGCACCCAGAAGTCGGTGCCGTCCGCGTACCCGTACTGGGCGAAGGCCGGGTTGGACGCCTGGTAGTGGGCGGCCCAGGTGCACTGGTTGTAGTGGAGGTGGCTCAGGCCGGAGGAGGCGCACGGCAGGCCCCGGTCGTCGGGGTCGCGCTGCAGGGCCGCGCGCAGCGAGGCGCGGTGCAGGAGCTGCCGCCCGTCTGCCCGGCCGAGGGCCACGTTCAGGAACCGGGAGATCTTCGCGGCGTCGTCGCGTGTGAAGAACAGGCCGTAGCCGCCGATCGGTTGGCCGCTCGGGCTGTTGTCGGTGCGCATGCACTGGGCGCGGAAGCCCGCGCTGAGCCCGGCGGGCCGGTACACCTCGCGGTCCATGAACTCCCACAGGTCGGCGTCGTCGCCCTCCTTGCTCTTCAGGTAGGCGGTGAGCGCGAGGGTGGCGATGTACGTGTCGGAGGTGCGGTAGTTCCAGTACGTGCCCGGCTCGGCGGAGTGCGGCCAGTCGAAGGCGAGTCGGGTCTTGGTGGCTTCGGGCTCGGCACCGATGAATCGGTCCATGAGCGTGCCGTTCTCGTCGGTCTCGTATCCGGCGCTCGTGTAGTTGCCGGTCGCCATGTCGAGCGCATTGTCGATGGTCCATCCGGGGCAGCGACTTGAGCGCCGCCGCGTACGAGGCCTGCGAGGTCAGCCCCGCGGTGTCCTTGAGGACGGTCCAGTCGCCGCTGGCGTCCTCGGCGGCGAGGGTGAGCGTGCCGGAGAAGGTGTGGTGCGGCCGGGCGGCACCCTTGGGCATGGCGAAGGCGGAGTCGTCGACGGGCGCGGTGGCGTCGCCGTCTCGTAGCTCATCGGCGGTGAGGACGGTACGCTCGGCCGGCTGCCGCGTGCGTGGGGCGGCCCACGCCGGGACGGAGAGGGCTGCCGGGGCCAGAACTGCGGTGGTTCCGAGGAGGGTACGGCGGCTGAGGGTCACGGCGAGCGCCTTTCATCGGGGATTACCGCGAGGTTCATCGGGATTACCGCGAGATTCTGGAAGAGCCGAACGATGCTGTCCAATACTTGCTTCATACGGGCTCTATGCTTTGGAGGCATACCTTCTCAGGCGGACAACAGGAGTACAGGAGCAGCCCCATGGATCTGCGGCACGTGCGCTACTTCCTGGCCGTGGTCGACACCGGCTCCACGGCCCGCGCCGCCCAACAGGTGCATGTCGCCCAGCCGTCCCTGTCGCGGCAGCTCAGGACGCTGGAGGCGAGCCTGCAGGTCCAGCTCTTCCAGCGGGCCGGTGGCCGCCTCCGGCTGTCCACCGCGGGGCGCCGCTTCCTGCCGGTCGCCCGCGACCTGGTGGCCCGCGCCGACAGCGCGTCCTCCCTCCTGCGCGCCCTCGCGGACGGCGAGCCGCCCCGCCTCACCATCGCCGCCCCGCCCGCGACGGTTGCCGATGTGATCGCCCCGTACGTGGCGTCGGCCGGGCCCGACGGCCCCCTCACGGACGCGGTCGAGGCGCGCGGCGAGGCCCCCTACGCGGCGCTGGCGCGCGGCGCCGACATGGCGGTCTCCTCCTCTCCCCCGCCCAGCGGCCTGACCACCCGGACGGTGGGCCACCCACCGCTGTGGGTGTACGCGCCCGAGGACCACCCCTGGCACCGGGACACCGGCCGCACGACCGTGGACCTCGCGGAGCTTCTCGCCCAGCCGCTGCTTCTGCTGCCGGTCGCCGAGTACGGCACCCGCCGCATCCTGGACCGCGCTGCGGAGGAAGCGAACCTCGGCTACTCAGAGGTGTTCGAGACGACGACGCCGCCGCTCGCGCAGGCCCTGGCCGCTGCCGGACACGGTGTCGCCGTGGCCTCGGAGGACCAGCGACACGCCATCGAGCCGCTGCGCCTGCGCGGCCCGGACGGCTCTCCGCTGACGATGACGCTCACCGCCGCGTGGGAGCCGACCCACTACGCAGCCGACCATCTGGCCGCGTTCGCGGAAGGGCTGGCCGCGTACTGCGAATCCGCGTACCCGCCCCACCGCTGAGCACTGCCCCGCGTCAGTCGCGGCGCCTGCGGTGCCGGGCCGCCACGGGCGCCGAGACCGAGGCCGAAGATCGCCGCCGGCAACCAGATCACCGTGCCGTGTGTCACCGTGCCGGGCAGGTCGCCGCGCATGCGTCGTACCGGAGTGCGCGAAGTCAAGCCCTCGGCCGCCACCACCTGGCCACCGCCGTCGCCCTCACGATCCCGGGAGCACACCGGCATGAAACGGATGGTCCAGGTCGTTTCTCCGTCGGCGAGGTCGTGCTTCGTGTACCCGAGCTTCCGCAGCTTCGAGCCGATCGCCGTCGCATTGATCGGGCGGCAGCGCCGCGGCATCGGCCGGTTTCGGCTTGCCGTATCCGAGCAGCGGGTCCGGCTTACCCGCCGGTCAGCCGTCGTGGAAGAGCCGCCGGCCGACGGGGTCTTGGTGTGCGGAGGGGGAGAAAGGCTCGGACAGTGCCGCCTGGCGGAGGTGTTCGGCCAGCGCCGCGGCGGCCGGCGAGGTGCGGTCCTTGACGCCCCAGGCCAGCAGATGGTGGCGGCGGGCCCAGGGGTCCTGCAGTTCGCACACGTCGAGCGGCTGCTGGGGGTCGACGGCGCGACGCGGTACGACGGCGAGCCCGGCACCGGCGGCGACGAGGGTGACGAGGACGCCGAGGTTGGCGACGGTGGTGCGGTAGCGCACCACCGGTGCGTGCGGCCCGAGGTGCTTCTCGATCCAGCGGCGCAGCGAGGAATTGGCGTCGAGCCCGACGAGAGGGTGTTCGGCGACCTCGCTGTAGGTCAGCGCGGTCCGTCCGGCGATGATCCCTCCGGCCTGGCCGATCACGACGAGGGAGTCGTCACCGAGAGGCTCCATGCGCAGACCGCAGTCGCGGGCCTCGTCGTCGAGGACGACTCCCAGGTCCGCCTCGCCGTCGGCGAGCATCCGCACGGTCCAAGGAGTGCGGCTCTCGGACACCGTCACGTCGACGTCCGGGTGGACGCGGAGGAACGAGACCAGGGCCCGTGGCACGAGCCGGTGCATCGCGGAGCCGCCCCCCAGCAGGGTCAGCGGAGCGGTCGGGGACCGGGTGTAGCTCGCGACGGCGTTTTCGAGCCGCGCGGTCCGGTCGAGCACGTCGCGTGCATGGCGGGCCAGGGTCGTCCCCGCCGGCGTGGGCCGCACGCCCCGCCTGCCGCGGATCAGCAGCGTCACGCCGGCATGGTGCTCCAGCGAGCGCACCCTGGCGCTGGCCGAGGGCAAACTCAGGTGCATCCGGTGAGCGCCCGCCGTGATCGACCCCTCCGTCACGATGTGGAGAAAGAGCCGCAGGTCGTCCAAGTCATAGCGCACCCTCCTAGCCTAAGGTTCAGCCTTAGGCTGAGTACACCGATTACGCATTGTGGGCCCGCTGGTCACGGAGCGATGCTCGGCGTGTGTCCGAGCTATTTCTCGTCCTGCTGGCCGGTGTTGCCGCCGGAGTACTGAACGCCGTGGGCGGCGGCGGCACGTTCGTGGCGCTGCCCGCACTCGTCGCGTTCGGCCTGTCACCGGTGACGGCAAACACACTGTCGCGGATCGCCCTCGTGCCCGGGGCCGTGACCAGCGCGTGGGTGTACCGACGTGAACTCACCCCGGTCGGGGCGACGTCCACGAAGGCGCTCACCGCAATCAGTGTGATCGGTGGCGGAGTCGGTGCCGGCCTGCTGCTGGCACTGCCGGCATCGTCGTTCGACGCCGCGGCGCCGTGGCTGCTCGCCTTTGCCACGGTGATCCTCGCCTGCGGACGCCGCCTCTCCCAGCTGCTGAGCAGTGCGCTGGGCCGCTCGGTCCACATGAGTCCCCGAGCTGTCCTGATCGGACAGTTCTTCCTCGCCGTGTACGGCGGATACTTCGGTGGAGCCGTAGGCATCATGATGCTGGCCCTGTGGAGCATCGGCCTCGGACTCGACGCAGCAGTCAGCAACCCGATGCGAATCGCGCAGCTCGCGGCCGTCTATCTCAGCGCGACCGCTCTGTTCCTGGTCGCCTCGGACGCACTGAGCGCTCCGCCACTTCTCACGACCATGCTGATCGGCGCCGTGGTCGGCGGCTTCGCAGGCGCCCATCTCGCCCGCCGCCTCCCTGCCTGGCTGCTGCGGGGCATCCTCCTGACCACCGCCGTGACCATGACCGTCCTGTACTTCCTGCGCGGCTGACCCTGCGGGGAAGCCGTGCTTGATCATCCCCATCGTCGGGAGCTGAGGCTGACTGACATGACCGAAAGTGACACGGGAGCCACTGCACCGTACACGGATGCGGCCCGAGCGAGGCTGGTGATGGCCTACGAGGCATGCGAACTGGCCGACCTTGCACGTGCAGCCGTCCCCATCGGCGAGCAGGAGCTGCACCCCGACGGCACCAGCCATTCGCCGGGCACCGTGCTGGCCGACGCCACCCGCGTGCTCGCTGCCGCACAGCGGTTCTTCGAGGCCGCGGCCGTGTTCGAGCGGATGGGCGGTGCCGACTGGCAGCTCATCGGCGACATCCTGCAGGTGTCTGCGCATACCGCGCGGGTGCGCTTCGCGATGGCCGAGGCCGTCTTCCGGGAACTGCTCTGTCCCGAAGGGGCCGACGCCGCCAGTGAGGTGAGTCGGTTGCGCGCCTACATGGCCAGGGAACCGCTGGAAGTGGCCCTCGACCTCGACGACTGGGTACTGCGCCACGAGGACGGCGACAGCGACCTGGGCACCACGCCCGTCTCCGGCGGTCTGGCCCGAACGGACCGACGAGGACAGGCCGAGAAGCACCCCTCCTGACTCACCGGAAGGAAAGACGAGACGTGGACACATCGTCATCCGACGTGGCTCGGCTGCTCCGATTGCCCGCTGTGCGCGCGGTGGCTCTCGCACTTCTCGCCGGTGCCACGGGCCAAACACTGCTGACGCTGATCTGCGCGCTCACCGGTCTCGGGCTCCTCCTGGTACCGGTCGACTCGACGGCGGACCGCCGAGCGGACCAGAACGCGACGATTTGAGTGGACGGTTCGTAAGGTGATGCCCGTTTCTGGCTGAGGTGGGAGCACGGACGCTGGGGAGGCTCTGTCGGCTATTCCGCAACCAGATGACCGTCAAGGACTTCGAACAGCTCCCCGACCCGCGTCCCGTGCTGCGCACGGTGCACGTCCCGTCGCTGATCCTGCGCGGCCAGTGCGACTTCGTCAAAGCCGAGGTCACTCAGGAGTACCGCCAAAGGTCCGGGGCGGCAGGGTGCTCGGGTTCTCGCGGTGCTGATGCGGGTCTACGGAGACGTCATGGCCGCACCGGAAGGCACGTCCGTGCTCAGCGCAGTGAATGACGACGGCAGCACCGCCAGCGGCTCCTCGTTGATCGATGAGATCGTCCGGGAGGGTGCCCCTAGGATGCCGGCCGCCGCACTGGAGGCCGAAGTAAACGTCTAGGCAGCCGAGTTGGCTGACCAGCGCGACGAGCGCGGGCATCGGCTCGTGGTCCGCAACGGCTGTCACCAGCCGCGGAACGTCACCACAGCGGCCGGCGTGGTCGAGGTGAAGGCGCCGCGCGTGAACGACAAACGCGTCGATGAGGCCACGTGCGTGCTCGGGAACTCGATCTACAAGCGCTTCAGCAGGTGGGCCGCGGACGGTACCTGGGAGAAGCTGCTGGGCGAGGCGCACAAGCGCGCGGAGTCGGCCGGGGACCTGGACTGGGTCGTCTCGATCGACTCAACCATCGCGCGGGTGCACCAGCACGGTGCGATCCTGGCACGCCACACAGGGGGCTCCACCGAACTACAAGAATCTGCCCGGCGCGGCGAACTGCACGAATCCGGCCGAGCCGCCTGACCACGTGATCGGCCGCTCCCGCGGCGGCCTGACCTGCAAGGTGCACCTGGCCGCGGACGGTAAGGGCCGTCCGCGGTCCTGGGTGCTCACGGCCGGGAACATCAACGACACGATGATGACCGCCGTCCTGGAGGGCATTCGCGTGCCCCTGCCCGGGAAGGGCCGGCCCCGGACCCGGCCCGAGCGGGTGCTCGCGGACAAGGGCTACCCGTCGAAGGCGAACCGGGCCTGGCTGCGCGAGAGGGGGATCGCTGCCACGATCCCGAAACTACCGCGCTGCGGTCGCCCTTGCCGCCACACTGATATGGCTACGAAGCACCTTGATCAAACAGACCTGGCACTCAGCGACTACACCGCAGACGGCATCTGCCTCACCGCCGATGAATAGGCGCCAGCAGCGGACATCGTCCGTCCGTGACCGCCGAAGTCAGGTGTTGATGGGCGGCGGTGACTCCCCCGGCGATACCACCCGAGGAATGTCAGGTCGCGGACGCGGACTCATTCAGCACCTCCGATGTCCGTCGCCATGCCGCGGAGGCGCGCGTTGCGGAGTTCGAGGGCTTCCTGTGTGGCAGGCATGACGAGGTCGCCGCCGAGCCTGGCGAAGGCCTGCGCCTTGTCGACGGAGGGTCGATGGAGGACCTCGTACTGCTCGTAGACGCTGTCGAGGTCGTCGGGGTGGTCGCGCAGGGCCTGCGCGAGCCGCCACGCGCCGAGGACCGCAAGCGATGCGCCCCGCCCGGAGAGGTTGGACGCACAGTGCGCGGCGTCGCCGACGAGCACGACCCGGCCCTTGGCCCAGTCGTCCATGTGGATTTGGCTGACGGAGTCGAAGTAGAGCTCGGGGTCGCGCGCCACGGCGTCGAGGATCTCCGGGACGCGCCATTCGTGGTGATCCCCGAAGGCGTCGAAGAGGATCTGCTTCTGCACGTCGAGGTCGTGGTAGTCGTAGTCGATCCAGTCGTGCCGGAAGTTGAGCACTCCTAGCGCCTCGTTCTTGTACCGGGCGATGCCGATCATGTGGCCCGGCCAGTTCAGGAACGGATTGCTCCCCGCCTCACCTCGCGCCGAGGGCAGATCGGTCAGCGCCACGTAAAAGCCGAGATGCTCAAGGTAGTCCTCCTCGGGGCCGAACGTGAGCCGCCGGGTTATGGAGTGCATGCCGTCTGCGCCGACGACAAGGTCGAACCGGTCGGTCTTTCCGGAGGCGAACACGACGTCGATGCCCGTGCCGTCGTCGTGTAGGGACCGGATGGACTCGCCGAACACGACGGGCGTGTGCTCGTCGAGCCCGGCGTGCAGGATCCGTGCGAGGTCCTCGCGGGCGATCTCGATGTCGTCGTCGGTGTCGTTGATCTCGTGCACAGGCAGGGCTGCGATCACGTTCCCGGCGCCGTCGATGAACTCGGACAGGTCAGTGGTCGACACCCGGCTGTCCTGGAGCTGCCGCAGAATCCCCATGTTCTCCGCGACGTCAAGGGCCTCGCCGCGGATGTCGATCGGCGACCCGTTCGTGCGCAGGTGCTGGGCGCGTTCGATGACCGTGACGTCGTGCCCGGTCGCGGTGAGGTCCATACCGGTGGCGAGTCCTGCCATGCCGGCTCCGGAGACGAGGATCTTCATATCCGTTCCTTCCAAGTGGAACGGCTCCCGCGTCTCTTCATCGCCCGCACCGCCGTTCCGGCCGTGGTCGCCCGTTGAGGAAAACAAACTATACTGTTCAGTGTGAAAAATGCATCGGATGTCGCCTCGCCCGCAAGTTCCTCCCGGCAGATGCGGCCAAGTTCGGCGCGGAAGCGCGCGGCGATCATCGACGCCGCGAGAGGGCTCTTCCTCCGCGAGGGGTACGAGCGCACGAGCATGGACGGGATCGCCGCCGCGGCGGGGGTGTCGAAGCCGACCGTGTACGAGCACTTCGGCGACAAGGAGGGGTTGTTCTCCGTGATCGTCGGGGCCTCGGTGGAGGCCCTGGTGCAAACGATCGACCTCGCGGCGATCGAGGAGTTGGCGGCTGATCGGCCGCTTGCGTCGGCGCTGCTGGGATTCGCCCGGCGCGTCGTCGGCGACGCGATCTCATCGTCTGACTACACGGTGGTCCGCGTCCTGCTGGGTTCCGAGCACCCCGTCGCCGGGTTGGAGCGACAGTCCGAGGAGGCCTCGCAAGCGGTGTTCTCCCACCACTTCGCCGCACTCGCCGACGCGGGGCGCATCGTCACGCGGAATCCGGGTCGGGCGGCCCAGCACTTCGTCGCGCTGACCCTCTTCCTCGCCACCGAACACGGATCCGACGACGACACGGACCAGGTCCTCAAGGACGGCGTCGACGCGTTCGTGCGCGCCTACAGCCGGTGAAGAAGGATCCCCTCGACCGCGGCCCGGTGATCCGTCCACGGACAACCCGCCGTCTTCACCGCCGGCGGCAACGGCTCCAGCGCGAAGTTCCCCCTACGACTTCCCGGCCGAGCACCGATCGAGTCGGCCTTCTCCACGGCTCTGCTCCGGACCACCTCATCGCCCTGGTCCGGGCCGGAGCCCGCTTCGAACGCGGCCAGTTCGTCGAGCGCCCCCGGCCTCAGCGTCGCTTGAGCCGCCTCAACTGATCCACAGAATTCGACAATGACTCGGTGTTTGGTACCCGTGACTCATATCAAGTTGAGGGTAATCTCTGCGTCTCCTGCAAGAGGATCAGGCTAGCCAAGGAGTGTTTGCATGGAAGATTCACGTCTTTTCACCCGCCGTATGGGCCGGAGAGCTGTATTAGCAGCGGCTGTCGTCGCACCTCTCGTCAGCACAACTCTGATCGCGCCGACCGCAGCGGGTGCTGTAGCAGACTCTCCGGTACTGCAGATCATGACGTACAACCTTGAGGGTCGGGGCACCGCCGGGCCAAGCTGGAAGAACCGCAGGCCGGTCGAGCGTGCGATGTTGCGGCAGGCACAGCCGCAGATCGTCGATACTCAGGAAGGTGACCACACGCAGGTGAAGCAGGTCGCCGCTGACCTCGGTGAGAACTACGGATGGATCGGTAAGGGTCAAAACGGCGGCCACAAGGGGATCATCAACGCAATCTTCTTCGACAAGCGCCGTCTGAAGGTCCTCGGGCACAACACGTTCTGGCTCTCAGCCACACCCAACAAGGTCGGCTCGAACACGTGGGGTGCCAAGCACATCCGCACCGCCACCTGGATCCACTTCCAGGACAAGCAGGACAGTGGCCGCGACTTCTACGTCCTCAACACCCACTTCGACAACGGAAAGGGACAGCACGCTAACGACGTACGCCTGAAGAGTGCCACCCTCGTAGGCAGGTGGATCGCCCGCCTCCCCGCCTCCACACCAGTTCTGGTGTCCGGTGACTTCAACTCCGCTGCGGAGAAGACTCAGGTCTACACCAGACTGCTCAACCGCAGCGGACTCGTCGACACCTGGAAAACCGCCGCCACACGCGCCAATGAGTACGGCACGCACACAGGGCACAAGGCACCCAAACCGAACGGCGACCGTATCGACTGGATCCTCTCCGATCCAAAGGTCACGACCGATCACACGGAGACCAACATCTTCTCCAAGGACGGCCTGACCCCCAGCGATCACCTACCCGTGCAGGCATGGGTCCGCCTGCGATAGGCAGGGCCGTCCGACTGACTGCGGCTCAGCAGGGTTGCGATCGCTGAACTTCTTCCGGAACAGCTGTCCACCGAGCAGCGGCGTGACCGGGTCGTGCCGATTCTGCATGATCAGGATGTTCGTCTACGAGGCCACCTCGTCGGCTGTCGTCTGTGCGCCGGGGGTTGCTGCCATCAGCCTGTTGACCGCGGTCTTGTCGGAGTCCTTGATCGCTTCCCAGAGTTGCACCGGCATCCTCCTACTGGGCCAGGTCGCCGAGCACGCCGGCGGAACCGTCCGCAAAGCCCTGGCCGACCAGGGCTTCAAGAACCAGGTCGTCACGCACGGCGCCGGCCTGGGAATTGCCACCGGCGCGAACGCCCCCGCCTGGCGCGCCGCGCAGGCGGTGGCAGCGTGAACATCCGGCCTATGCTCGACGCCCTGGACCTCCAGCAAGACGCCGCCCGGGACCTGGCCGACGGCCTCCGCCCACTCAGAGCACCAATTCCTCCACCTCGGCCGAGACCGGTTCGAAACGCACCGGCAGGCTGCTGATCCCGGTGAGGAGGTTCGAGTAGATCCGGCGGACGGGCCCGGCTGTCTCGAACCCGGCGGTGAAGTCGCGGAGCGCCAGCAGCACTTCGGAGATCTCCAGCCTCGCAAGGTACGCGCCGATGCAGTAATGCGGACCGTGCCCGAACGCGATGTGCTTGTTCGGCGACCGATCGATGAGGAACCGTTCCGGGTCGGCGAAGACGGTCTCGTCACGGTTTCCCGAGACGTTCCACACGGTCACCACATCGCCCCGCTTGACCGGGGTGCCGTGGATCTCCGTGTCCCGTACCGCGGTGCGGCCGAAGTGCATGGTCGGTGAGGCCCAGCGCAGTACCTCTTCCGTCGCCAGCTTGACGGACACGTCGCCGCGCTTGAACGCCGCCCACTGGTCCGGATTGGCACTGAAACTGTGCACGGCGTCGATCATCGTGAGACGGGCAGTCGCGTCCCCGCCGAGGATCAGGCTGTAGCAGTTGAGGACGATCTCGGCCTCGCTGAGGAACTCGCCGTCAATCGTGCTGCCGGCCAGCACGCTGACCACGTCTTCCCGTGGCGCGGCACGGCGCTCTTCGACCATGTCGAGGAAGTACTGCAGGATGTTGTTGCGGGCGGCGTCGGCCGCGGCGGAGTACTCCGGCCGGTCGTCCGAGCTGATCGCGGACTTGGTCAGGCCGAGCAGGTACTCCCGGTCCTGGCTCGGAACGCCGAGCAGGTCGCTGATGGTGATCATGGGGATCTTGCTTGCGATATCCAGCGCGAAATCGCATTCACCACGGTCCACCGCTGCGGCCAGCAGCGTTCGGGTGGTCCGGCGGACGTGCTCGCCGATCCGGCTCAGCACGCGCGGCGAGAACGCCTTCAGCAGCACATTGCGCAGTTCCTTGTGGCGGTGCCCGTCGGTCACCGGGACCATCAGGCCGGCCGCCGAGTCACCTTCGCCCAGCAGCGTGATCAGGACATTGCCGCGCTCCGAGGTGAAGGCGGTGTTGTCCCGGTAGAGGGCGACGATGTCGTCGTACCGGCTGAGTACCCAGAAGCCGGGGCTGTCCCCGACCGCCGGATGCCGGTAGAGCGGCTGGGTCGCCCGCAACGTGCGCCAGTAGTCGCTCAGGTCGTAATCCGCGAACGTCTGGGGGTCCCCCAGGTTCACACGGGTCAGGTCCTCCGGTGTCGCACGGATGGGCAGGGCTTCCACGGGGTTGACCTCCAGTTCGGACCGGTGAAACGGATCAGAGGGTGAAGGACCGGGTTCTCGACAGCCGGGGATCGCCCGGCCGCAGGTGCAGCGTTCCGTTCTTCGTATCGAGGACGACTGCGGCGACGGTGCGCTCCCGGCGGATGTCACCGTCGTCGGCGACGCAGATCGGCGGCTGCGACAGCACCGCGAAATGCTCATCGGGCGCCGCGTCCGCGGGCAGGCCTTGCAGACCGGACTCGGCCGTCCGGAGCCGATGCAGCGAGGAGTTGCGCGCGAAGACGTTCAGCTCGTCCCGGCTGATGAAGTCCGGAGCGAGGAAATGGTTGGTGTGCACCGATTCACGCGCCGCCATCACCCGGTACTGGTCGCCGATCACCTCCACGCAGGCGGTTTCGACGGCGTCGGCGAGCACGATCGTGCGGGAACTGGCGAAGGGCAGCGACCGCAGCGCGGCGACCGCCGACTCCACCGAGGTCGCGGTGTCGAGGAGGTGGCGAATGACCAGATACGGCGGTACGCCCGGACCCCAATGCCCGCCGAGGACCAGGTTCAGACCGACCGCGAGGCCGCGGGAGTTGACGCCGAGATAGCCGAGCAGTCCGGCGAAGCTCAGCACGAGGGCCCTGCGGTCGCCGCGGCCGACTTCGAGGACCGCGATCTGGTCGTCCAGATTCCCGTTGAGGTCCACGGTCTGGGCCAGCACGCCCGGCCGGGCGTAGACGGTGCAGTCGCCTCGGCTGGGGATCCGCTGGTATCCCGCGATCTCGCGGCGCAGTTGCAGCAGGGTGGCCTCGTCCAGGGTCAGCGCGGCGCCGGCCGCCAGTCCGGCGATCTCGTCGGCCAGCCGGGGCGTCGACCGGGTGATCTCCGCCCGGTGAGCGGCGATGTCGCCGGACAGGCCGGCGATCGACACGGCAGCGGGCAGCAGGTGGTTGAGGCGCGCGACGCCGTCGTCGAGGAAGGCGCGTAGCCGCTCCTTGAGGGCGGTGCCGTGCGCGAAGCCGATGTCGTACGGTTCGCCGTCAGCGACGACATGCGCCACTGCGAAGGGCGGTGTCACCGCGCGTCCGCCATGGCCGTGAGCCGGTCGCGTACCGAGGGCCATTCGGGCTTGAGGATGCTGTAGTAGACGGCGTCGCGGCGAGTGCCGTCCGGCATCGGGTTGAAGCTGCGCAGGATGCCTTCCTCGGTTGCGCCGATGTTGCGCAGGGCGCGGCGGGCCTGCTCGTTGCGCCGGTCGGTCTTGAACTCCACGCGCTCGGCGCCGAGCCGCTCGAAGGCGTTGTGCAGCAGCAGCAGCTTGGCGTGGCGGTTGACCCCTGCGCCGCGGAAGTCCTGGCCGAGCCAGGACCAGCCGATCTCCAGCCGCCGGTCCGGTTCGGACAGGTTTCCGTAGCTCATCGACCCGGCGGTGCGGCCGGTGGCGAGGTCGGTGATGTGGAAGACGACCCGTCGGCCGGATGCCTGATCGGCGATCATCGTGTCGAAGAAGGCCTTGAAGGACGCTTCGTCGGTGACCAGCGCCACGAAGTAGCGCCAGATGGCCGGATCCATGGCCACCGAGCGGATCCCCTCCCGGTCGGACTCGGTGATCGGCCGCAAGCGGACGACGTCGTCGTCCAGGACGGTCGCGGCGCGCTCGTGCCAGCTCATCTCAGCTCACCTCGGCATGCCGGGAGAGCGCGCTGACGACCTGCCCGAGCGTGCGCATCGCGGCGAGGTCGTGTTCGGTGAAGTGGTGCAGTCCGACCTGGACCCGGTCGCACACCGATGTCAGGAACAGCACCTTGTTCAGCGAGGTGAGGCCGAGGTGGTCGAGGTCCGCGTCGGAATCGATGGCCTCCGGCGGCAGGTCCTGCGGCAGGACCTCGGCCAGTGCGGCGCGGGCCGCCCATTCGATGGCGTCAGGCACGGATTCCCTCCTCGGGGTCGATGACGAGGCTGCGGTAGCGTGCCTCGATCTGCTTGCGACGGGGTTTGAACTGGGAGCTGAGCAGCCCGTTGTCGACGGTGAACCGGTCCGCCAGGATGGCCTTGGCGATCTGTTCGTCGTGGTCGAGGGCGGCGTTGGCCTGCCGCAGCGCCGCCGCGATCAGCTCGGGGTCCGCCGGGTGCACCGCGGGCGAGACGATGGCGACGAGCTGCCGCTGCGACGGGTTGGTCACCAGGCAGTCCTCGATCGCCGGACAGACCTTGAGACGTTCCTCGATCCGCCGTACGGCGATCTTCTTGCCGTTCTCCAGCACGATCACGTCGTCGGCGCGGCCGTGCACGAACAGGTAGCCGTCTTGGTCGAGATGGCCGAGGTCACCCGTGCGCACGATACCGCCGGGCCGGAACATCTTCTCCGAGTCGCCCGGCTCCGCGTGCTCGTAACGGGTGGCCACGGGCAGCTCGCTGCGGACGTTGATCACTCCGTCGGAGTCGATGAGTACCTCCTTTCCCGGCAGCACCCGGCCGACGCTGCCGGGCCGGTACGCGCCGGGGTGGTTCTTGGCCACGATGCAGGTTTCGTTGAGCCCATAGCCTTCGAAGACCGGCAGGCCGGCATCGGCGAAGTACCGCAGCGTGGCCGGGTTCGCGGGCGCGGAGCCCGTCCACAGGTAGCGGATCCGGCCTCCGAAGACCTCGGCGGCCGCCTCGGCCGGGGAGGCCCCGGTTCGGGCGGCCCTGGCCTGCAGGTGAGCGCGCGTCGTCTCGTAGAAGCCGGGCACGCCCATCACCACCGTCGGCCGTGCCGTGCGCAGAGTGGCGAACGCGGCTTCGTAGGTGCTGATCGTGACGTCGTGGCCGAACACGAGCGCCGAGTACACCCAGTACCGCTGCTGGAGCAGGGACAGCGGCAGGAAGACGAAGAGGTCGTCGCCGGGGCCGTGCGCGAACATGTCCTGCACCGCAGCGAGCGAGCTGTCGATGCTTCCCGCGCTGGCCAGCAGCGACTTGGCCGGGCCGCTGCTGCCCGAGGTGAACTTCAGCGCGGGTGCCTCGCCGGGTTTCCACGGCGTCGTCGGCAGGTCGGTGTCCGAGGGTGGGAGCCCGCGCAGGGCGGTGATCGGGCGCACCCGTTCGGCTGTCTCGTCCTGGTCGGTGAACAGAACCGTGAGGCCGTAGCGGGCGATGAGCTGAGCCCCGGTCGCATCGAACTTGCCGGGGTCGAATCCCGCGGTCACCGCCTTGATCCGCAGCGCCGCCAGATCGAGCAGCACCCACTCCAGCGAGTTCGCCGCGACTATGCCGATCCGGTCACCTGGCCGGACGCCGAGACCGAGCAGGTACGCGGCGACCCGGCCCGACATCTCCCAGACCTCGGTGAGATCCCACGCCTCGGTCGCGCCCAGCCGGGCCACGGCCAAGCGGTTGCCCGGCCGCGGCGGACCACCGATGACCCGGTTGATCACGCTCATGCGGCCCGTCCGATCCGCTCGGCCATCGCCCGCACCGTGTTCACCCGGACCAGCTCCGACAACGGGATGGTGACCTTGTACCGCTTGCGCACCCCGACCAGGATGCGCGCCGCGGCGAGCGAGTCGGCGCCGAGATCGGTCAGCGGGGTCAGCGCGTCCACGTCGGGCAGCTTGAGCACACTCGCCCACAGCTCTGCCAGCTCCCGCTCGATGCCTTCTGCCAGTGCGGCGTCGCCGGACGGGGTGGGCTCGGCCTGAGGCACGTCGTCCGCGGCCAGCCGCGACCGGTCGATCTTGCCGTTCGCGGTCAGCGGCAGGCTGTCGTGCCACACCACGGCGGACGGAACCATGTACTCCGGCAGCTGCTCGCGCAGCGCCGAGCGCAGTTCCTCCTCCAGGCGCCGCCGCTCGCCGTCGGACGCCGGCTGGTCCCGTTCGCCCGGCACCAGGTGCGCGACCAGCAGGTCGCCTCGGCTACCCGGTCGGCGGACCACCACCGCCTGCGCCACGCCGGGCAGCGTGACCAGTCGTGTCTCTATCTCTTCCGGTTCGATGCGGTAGCCGTTGAGCTTGATCTGGAAGTCCGTCCGGCCCAGGATGTCGATCTCCCCGGACCCCAGGTAGCGCCCGCGGTCGCCGGTGCGGTACAGCCGTACGCCTCGTCGTCGGTCGTAGCAGAACTTCTCGCCGGTCGCCTGCTCGTCCTTCCAGTACCCGCGGGCCAGGCCGGCTCCCGAGGCGAAGATCTCGCCGGGAACCCAGTCCGGCAGGTCCACGCCGTCCTCGTCGAGCACGTACGCCTTGTTGTTGTCGTTGGGCCGCCCGTACGGGATCCGCTGCGAGCCGTCGTCGTCCGGACCGATCGGGTGGACGACGTTCCAGACCGTCGTCTCGGTGGGGCCGCCGAGCGCTACCACATCGAGCCGGGGCAGGCTCGCTCGCAGCGCCGCCGGGAGTTCCGGGGGGATCCGGTCGCCGCTCATCATCACCAGCCGCAGGCCGGCGAGCGGGGAGAGCCCTTCCGCGCGTGCCTGGTCGTGCAGCAGCGCCACGATCTGTGGCACCGAGTTCCACACCGTGACCCCAGCGCGCTCGCACATCTCAAGCCAGTGCGCCGGGTCGGCGGCCTTGTCGTGGTCGGGCAGCACTAGCGCGGCACCGACGGACAGCGCGCCGAACACGTCGTAGACCGACAGATCGAAGCTGAACGCACTGACCGCGAACAACCGGTCGCGCGGACCGATGCCGAAGCGGCGGGTGCAGTCTGCGACGACGTTGGCCACGCTGCGGTGGCTGACCATGACACCCTTCGGCGTGCCGGCCGTGCCCGAGGTGGGCAGCACATAGGCGAGGTCGTCGGGATGCGCCCCGGCGACCGGGGTCGGCTCCGGCCCGCCGTCGGCTGCGGCGTCGCTGTCCAGCGCCAGCACCCTGCCCGAGCCCGTAGGGGCGCTCCGACCGGAGTTGGTGAGCACGCACCGTACTTCGCCGGCGTCGAGCAATTCCTGCTGTCGGCGGGCGGGCAGGTCCGCGTCGACCGGCAGATAGGCCGCACCCGCCAGCAGCGTGGCCATGATCCCGACGATCTGCTCGGGCCCCCGGGTCATGACCAGGCCGACGAGTTCATCGCGTCCGACCCCGTTGGCGCGCAGCCAGGCCGCCGCAGCGCGGGCCCTGCGGTACAGCTCGGCATAGCTCAGTTCACCGGCCGAGGTGATCACCGCCGGCGCCTGCGGAGTGCGGCGCGCCTGGGTCTCGAACGGCTGGTGAAGCAACTGCTGCGGCAGCGGCCGGTCGGTGTCGTTGGCGGCGCGCCTGCGCGCGCGCTGCTCGTCGGGCAGCAGGTCGAACCAGTGGCTGTTCCACTCACCGTCGTCGGCAAGCAGGTCGAGCAGACGCTGATACCCCTGTGCCATGTCGTCCAGCAGGCCGGGCGGGAACAGTTCGTCGACGCCGTCGAGCTGGACGACGACACCGCCGTGCTGTTCCATGGCGAACACGTTGAGCCAGGTCTGCGGCGTCTGGGAGACGGTGTGCACCTCGGGTCCGAACAGCTCCAGCGCGGAGCCGTCCGCCTCCGCGAGCGGATAGCCGATGGCGCTGTTGAAGGTGAAGGGCATGCGCGGCTGCCCGCCGCTGCGCCGGCCGAGTTCCCGCAGCACCTCGATGCCGGAGAAGTGCCGGTTGTCCAGGTCGGTGCGCAGCCGCTCCTGCACCGCTTTGGCCCGTTCGGCGAAGGTCACACCGCGGTCCAGCTCGACCGAGACGAGAATCGGATCGCTGTACTGCCCGATCGACTGCAGGGTGCGGGGGTGGACAGGCGGCCGGTTGGCCACCGTGGTGGTCAGGGTGAACCGAGGGCCGGCACCCCAGCACGCGAGGGTCTCGGCGTAGGCGGCGAACAGCAGTCCGGACGGGGTGACGCCGACCGCGGCGGCGTGCTCCTTCAGCACCGCCCACCGCGGCGCCGGCACCCGGACGACGCGCTGGGTGAAGCGTGGCGTCGCTATCGCGGAGGGGTTCTTGACCAGCGGCAGCTCCGGGTGGCCCCACAGGGTGCCGCCGTCCAGCCGCTCCAGCCAGTACGCCTTGGCGCGGGCGTAGGGCTTGCGGCTGCGGGCGGCCTCCAGCGCGGCCACATAGGACTCGAAGGAGGCTTCCTCATCCGCCGGTGGCTGTTCCCGCTCGTAATGCGCCCACCACTCGCGGAAGAACAGGAACATGCTGATCCCGTCCATGACCAGGCCGTCGTGACCGACGTGCAGCACCATCCGGTCCCCGGCCAGAAGCGAGACCTCGGCCGCCAGCAACGGCGGATGGGCCGTCGGCAGCATCCGGTGCGTCCAGCGCGCGCGTTGCGCGGCCAGCCCGGTGCCGTCGTCGTCCCGCAGGTCGGCCCGGTCGATCCGGACGTGCACCTGCGGCTGCCGGACCTGGGACTGCGTCGGCGTGAACCGGGAACGCAGGCAGTCGTGCCGGGCGACCACAGCGTTGAGCGCGGCCTGGAGCCGGTCGATATCCCAGTGGCCCTCGATCTCGTGGTAGACGTAGCTGGCCACGTTGCCCAGCTCGAACACCTCGTCCCGGCCCGCGAGATAGCTTCGCTGCAACGGGGTCAGCGCGAACCCGGGGTCCGCGGTGAGATGGGCGAGCAGTTCGGCCTTGACGGCCTTGATCCGGCCGACGAGGTCGGCGTCCACGCGCTCGCGCGGTCCCTGCAGACGCAGGTCCGGGCCGACGGCGACGATGCTCAGACCGCGGGCACCGATCTCCTCCAACAGCGACTGATAGCCGGTCATCGGGCCACCGCCTCGGCCAACTCCCGGCTCAGCGCGGCAATGTTCCGCTCGGAGAGCAGATCCGCCATCGGTATGTCGAGATCCAGCCGCTCCAGAATCTGGTACTGCACCGCGACCGCCTGCAACGACGACGCGCCTAGCTCCCGCAGCGTCTTGTCGGCCACCACCGCCTGCGCCGGCAGGCCGAGCGTGCTCCGGACCAGGTCGGCGAGCCAGGGCAGGGGTTCGGGTGCGGCGTCCGGCGGTGCGGGAGGTGCCGGCTCGGCGACGAAGAACACCTGCCCGGTCAGGTCCAGCCCGGTCCCGGCCGGCACCAGGTCCACGGTGGACGGCCAGGTCGGCTCGCTCTCGCCGAGCAGAGCGGCAAGACGCGCGGCGAAGCGCGGCATGACCGGTGTGGCGACCCGGGACAGCAACCGAGCCGCCGCCAGTTCCATCGCGATCGCCGTGCGACGCTCCGACTGCCACCCGGACGCGTCGGCGAGTACCTCCTCGCGCGCGGCGAAGGCACGCGCGTCGGTGACGATGCCCTCCAGTTCGGCGGTGGCCGCCCGCAGGGAGAACCCGTCCTGTCCGAGGTGTGCGGTCACGGCCGCCAGCCGCCTGCCGAGCCGGGCATGGAACGCGGTGTGCTCGGGGGTCCAGATTCCGGCGTCCGGCACCACGCCGCCGTACCGTGTGTTCAGTCGGCGGCCGAGATCGTCGAGCCAGCCCTGCCAGCCGTCGATCAGCACCTCGCGCACGGTCGCGGTGTAGGCCTCCCGCTCGAAGTTGGTGCGCTCGCCCTCCGGGCGGGTGCGGGACAGGTAGAACCGCACCGCGTCCACCGTCTTTGGGGACAGGATGTCCTTGCCCCACACCGCGTGCTGCCGGCTGGTGGAGAACTTCTGGTTGTCCAGCAGATAGAACTCGTTGACGTGGTAGTCGATGTCGGGCTCCCAGTGCGGGAACGCCAGCCGATACAGCACCGGGTAGAGGATCGCGTGGTAGAAGCTGTTGTCGTAGCCGAAGAAGTGGACGATCTTCCAGTCCTGCTCCGGCTTGTCCGCCTGCCACATCTCGCCGATCCGGGCGCCGAGCCGCGCGATGCCGTGCAGGAAGCCGTACGACATCTCCGGCCACACCCAGATCACCTGGTCGTCGGCTCCGCGCGGGGCGACGCCCCACTGCGCAGGGTGACTCAGCGGCAGGTCCAGGGTCTCCCGCGCAAACACCCGCTCGGCCAGCTCGCGCAGCCGGGCGGGGACCCGGCCGAGCCGGTGATGCCGGGTGACGACCTCGCGGAACTCGTGCAGCGGCAGGGCGTGCCGGACCAGTCCGCCCACCCGCACCGAGTCGGAGATCCGGCTGCGCGCCTCGATGAGGTCGGCGACGATATTGGGCTCGCCGCACTCCTCGCAGATGTTGCCGTTGGTGGCGGCCGCGCAGGACGGGCAGATGCCGGACACATTGACCTCGTAGAGGTACCGGCCGGTCTCCGCGTCGAACAGCGCGGGCAGTTCGCGCCGGGCCACCTGGCCCGACGCCTCCACTGCGGCGAAGAAGTCGCGCAGGCCCTCGCGATATCCTGCGTCCGCGCTTGTCACCGTGAACTGGTCGGGCCGGATGTCCATCAGCTCCAGCGTCCTGGTGATCTCGGCGCCGTAGTGCGAGGCGACCTGCTCCGGCGTGCTCTGCTCCTGCGCCGCCTTGGCGACCACGTAGCTCTGGTAGTCGTCGCTGCCGGTCAGGTGCCAGGCCTGCGCCCCGTTCATCCGCTGGAACCGGACGAACGCGTCCGCGCCGAGATACGGCCCGGACAGGTGCCCGAGGTGCAGGTCCCCGTTGGGGGTCGGCGGGGTGGAGAAGACGAACACCGGCCGCTCCGCGAAGCGCCGTCGGCCGGGACGCGCGGCCACCTCCTCAGCGTGCCGGGGCTCACGCCAGTAACACGTCACGAAGACGACATCGGTGTCACCGGTGTTGTCGATCACATGTGTCTCGAACGGGTCGAACTTGACGACCGTGCCCGGTCCGACCGGATGCCGCGCGCCGTCCACCACGACCTCGCCGCTGCCCGACACGATGACGAACATCTCGATCTCGTCGTGCTGGTGCGGGTCGGAGCGCCTGCCCGGCGCCACCCGGCCCCAGCCTGCGCCCAGCCCGACGACACCGGGCAGGTCGATCGTGCTCATGTCGATTCCGAAGGCATCGCTGAGCGTCGCGGGGTCGAAGGTGTCGATTCTCATCGCAGGTTCCCTTTCACGCTCGGGTCCAACAGTTGGACTGCCTCAGCCGCGATGGCCGGGGCAAGGCGGTAACCGGATCCGCCCGCCGCCCCCGCGAACACCACCCGGCCGTCCGGGTCGAGTCGGCACAGCAGCGGTTGCCGGGAGACGCTGTAGGCATCGCAGAAGACGCGCCCGGCCGTGCAGCGTGACGCGAGCAGGGGCACGTAACGGCTCAGGGATGCGCGGGCCTGCTCCACGTCGTGCGCGTCGAGATCGGCGCCGACTCGGTCGGGGTCGACATCCCAGTCCTGGCAGGTGTAGCTGAACAGCCAGTGCCCCCGGTAGGCCAGGGGAAGCAGGAAGGCGTCCTCGTCGTGGAAGACGACCGCCCGGTCGGCCTCGCCCGCGGGGTGGTCGATGTGCAGGGCGACGATCTTCTTGACGCGCGCTCCCAGCGGCGCGACCGGATCGGCCCATGCGGGCTCGCTCAGCCACGGTCCCGGCGCAAGCACCACCCGGTCGACGGTGAGCCGCTCGCCCGTGCCGAGCGAAAGCCGCACACCGAGGCCACCCGGTTCCAGCCCGGTGACGCGGACTCCCTCACGCACGTGGACGCGCGGGCGCAGGTCGGTGACCAGCTCCTGGACCAGACGGTGCACATCGGCATGGTGCGCGCTCCTGACGTCCCACACCGACGCGCGCGGCGGCACGCGGACCTCGGCGCCGCAGGCGTCCAGCACGGCGGGGGCGTCGTCACGGCGGACCGGATCGATGTAGATCTTCTCCAGCTCGGCTCTGTCGGTCTGCGAGACCATCGACATGCCGACCGGATGGATCGGCACGGTGGGCCGGTCGGCCTTGAGCTTCTCGTAGAACTCCTGGCTGTAGGCCGACATCCGGCGCACCCGCTCGCTCGCACCACGCGGGAAGTGCAGTCCGGCCGAGCGTCTGCTGGCGCCGCAGCCAACCGCGTCCCGGTCAAGAAGCAGCACCGTGCTCGCCGGATGATCGTGGACGATCCGCCGGGCCACCAGGCAGCCGATGATGCCGCCGCCGATCACCGCGACCGTGCCCAGGCCCATGTCACACCCTCCCTCGCGGCTCGCCGTCCTCGATGTCCTCGTCCGCCCACTCGACGAACGAGGAGAGCTGCTCTTCCCGCTGTACGCCGCGCAGGCGGTCGACGATGCGCTGGCTGCGCCACGCCAGCAGGCTCAAGTTCTTGTCTGCGAGGCCACGCTGGGCGGGAGTCCCGTTCTGGATGAAGACGTTGCGGTCCGCCGGGCCGTCCCAGCGCACCGCGAAGTCCCGGTCCACCCGGTACTCGCCGCCATCGCAGTGGAGCCGGTCCGCCAGGGGGGCGAGCAGGTCCAGCAACCCGGTGCGGAAGCCGGTCGACCAGATGATCACGTCGGTCGTCACACGCTGGGGCTCGTCGGGCCGGTCGTTGTTGACCACGGTCAACTCCCACCCCGCACCGGCCTTGGCCACGCCCGTGATCTCCCGGTTCGGGTACAGCCTGATCAGGCCGGGCGAGCGCGCGATGAACCGGTGGTGATAGGTCCGCTGATAGATCGCACGCAGCGTCGGCTCGGAGATGCCGTCGCTGGACAGGACGTTCTCCTGGTTCAGCCGCTCACGGGTCGCTCGCTCCAGGCCGTAGAAGTACTCCGAATAGCACGGCATGTAGAAGTCGTTGGTGAACGGTGAGTCGTCGATCGGCAGGAAGTTGCGTCGCCGGGAGAACCACGACACCCGGCTGGGCAGTTTGCTGCCTTCACGGGAGATGAGGTCGAGGAACGCCTCGGCGCCCGACTGCCCGCCACCCACCACCACGACGCGCTTGCCCTCAAGGTGGACGGCCTTGTCGACGAAGTCGCACACATGGAACTGGCTACGCGAATGCCAGCCCTGTCCGGCCGGCGGAATCCACGGCCGGCTGCCGACACCTACGGCGATGTTGTCCGCGGTGAGCACCCGCTCGTCGGTGCGCACCTTGAACACGCCGTCGAAATCGACCGATTGCACTTCCTCGCCGAACACGACGTTCTTCATGCGCCAGCTCGCCCATTCCAGGTAGTTGCGGAACTCCTGCCGCGGCACGGCGTCGAACCGGGCATTGATGAAGTGATAGATCCGCCCCTGGTCGTACAGGTAATTCAGGAACGAGAACTTGCTGGTCGGATCGGCCAGGCTGACCAGGTCCTTCAACGTCGACACCTGCAGTGTGGTGCCAGGGATCTGCTGGCCGTCGTGCCAGCCGAAGGCTTCCTTGCGATCGAGGAACAGGCTGGGCAGATCCCGGTGTGGGTACAGCAGCGCGGCCAGGCTGAGATTGGCCGGTCCGACACCGATACCGAGCACACCGAAGTGGTTCTCGTCGGTCATTTTTCGACGCCCCTAGGTCCGGTCGAGGACTCCGTGAATTCGGCGGTGATCCCGCTGGAGCGCAGGGAGCCCAGCCAGCGGCGGGCCGCGTACGCGCCTTCGGCCCCACGGTGCAGCCCGGCGGGCAGGCGCCCGGAGAGGATCTCCCCGACACCGACCGCCAGCGGCGTCGACACGAGCCGAGCCATCGCACTGTCCTCCTCGTCGCCGGTGACGTCGACTACGTACTCCCCGGACCACGCCGTGGCGTCCTCCCCCTCGACGGCGAGTGCGACGGCCAGCACCACCCGGTCCCGGTCGGCACCGGTGGTCGGGTACCGCTGCGCGAGGTCCTCGGCCAACTCGGTGATCCGGTCCAAGTCGCCGGTGCGCAACTCGGCGAACACCTGCTGCCATGCGGCCTGCCAGCCGTGGAGCCGGAGGGTGCCGCGGATGAAGGTGTCCAGCGACCACAGCCCCGGTACGCCGTACCGGGCGATGAAGGGGATGCTGTCGCGGTTCGGGTACGCCTCGAACTCCTCGCCGCGCACCAGGTGCGGCCGGGTCGCCTCCCAGGGACGGTCCGCAGTCGACTCGCTGCCGCGCTCGACATAGCGCGCCGATGAGAGCAACGCGGTCAGCACGCCGCGCGGCGCCCAGCTGAACCGGTAGCGGAAGTCGTTGGGCACGGCCGGAATCCCGCCGCAGTAGGAGGTGAACCTCGCTCTCGCCGGCCCGCTGACTGCGGCTCGGCCGCGGGCCACCAGATCGGTCGCGAGCAGGTGGTCGATGCCGGGATCGAGACCCGCTTCGGTCAGCACGACGACGTCCGCGCCCTCGGCCAACTCGGCGATCTCAGCGCCGGCATAGCTGGTGTCCGCGAAATGGGCCCCCGCGGCCATGCTGAGCTTGAGCAGCCAGGCGTGTTCGGTCGCCGGCAGCATCGACACGACCACGTCACCGCGCTCCGGGGCCAGCGTGTCGAGTGCCGCGGCAGTCACCTCGCCGGCCAGCCCGAGCCGGCCCACGACGGCCTCGGCCTTGGCCTTGGTCCGCCCGTAGAGCGCGACATCGGCCTGTTCGGCGAGCAGCCGGACGCCGCCGCCGGTGGACAGTCCGGTACCGACCCAGTGCACCCTAGGCATGGACGTTCTCCTTCACCGCTGTATGGAACCGCCGGGCCGCTCGCTGCCACGGCGCCGAGTCCAGGTCGAGCAGGTACCTGCCGAGTTCCGCCGAGAACGCCGCGCTGGCTTCCCACGGCAGCAGCGACGGCAGGTTGTCGATGGCGATGATGTGCACCGGGCGCTCACCCCGGCGCAGCGCGCGGGCCGGCTCCTGCCAGCTGGTGACCTGGTCGTACACCGGCAGGACGTTGCAGTCCGAGGTCACGTCACAGGTCACGTCGGAGATCACCCGTAGGTCGCTGGCCGGGTCGTCGAGATCGGCTTCGATGAGCAAGGGCGTGACCGGGCCGGTGCTGAACACCGCGTTGACCAAAATGTCATGCGCCAGCAGCGCCGGCCGGTCGAACCTGCTGGTCTCCGCGATGTCCCATGGGGTCGGCTGGATCCCGGCGACAGCGCAGGCGTCGCGGGCGCCCCGCCCGCCGCGGCCGAGCGCGCCGACCACCAGCACCCTTGGCCGCTCGCCGGGCGTGGCCAGTGCGACGTCGAGATCGGCGCGCGAGCCTGGCCGCAACGGAACCGCAAGGGTGCCGCGCAGGTGCAGTATCGCCAGCGCGGCACCGGTGTACCCGGCCCAGTAGCCGAACGCGACCAGCCGCCGGCCATCCTCGCTGGTCAGGTGTTCGAGGTCGAGGAGCGTGCCACCGCCGGCGGTGAAGCGGCGCAGTAGGTCGGCGGCGCCGTGCTGGCCCTTGTAGGCGTGAGCGAAGTACACATGCCGGTGCCGCAGCGCGGCCGGTTCGTCCGGTAGTTCCTTCAATCCGATGACATAGGCGTCCGCGGGCGCGTCGACCCAGCTGCCCGCCGGAGCGATCCTGCAGCCGGCCGTCAGGTACTCCTCGATCGGGAACACCCGCTGCGGTGACTGTTCGACCGTGACCTGGTGTCCGGCGGCCACCAGGCGCGCCGCGTCGGTCGGCACCACCGCCGCTCTCCGTTCGGTGCTGCGCACCTCGTGCCTGAGCCATAATCGGGTCATCCGAGCTGCCCTTTCAGGACGGGGATGCGGGCGTTGGGTGAGGGCCGGTAGCCCTCGTGCGAGGGCGACCCGCCCGCCGCGGCGACGGCGCCGATGGTGATCGCGGCGGCCATGGCATGGCCGGGACACCGGTGGGCACCCTGGCCGAAGGTGAACACCTGCGGATCCGCCCGGCCGGGGCGGAACGCGTGCGGATCGGGGTTGGCCATCGGGTCGCGGTTGGCTGCGGCGAGCAGCAGCAAAATCGTTGAACCCGCCGGGACTTCGTGGCCGGCGATGGTGGTCGTGGTCGCCACGGATCGGCGAGTGTTCTGGATGGGCGCGTCATGCCGGACCACCTCGGCGACGAAGGCCGCGAGATCGTCGGGCTGTCCGTGGCGGGCCAGTGCGAGCAGGGTGTTGCCGACCAGCCCCGCTGTGGCGTCATAGGTCTGCGACAGCAAGCCGATCACATTGGCCGGCAGCGGAGCGGTCTCGGGCCGGTCGTCGCGGGCGGACAGGCGGACCAGTTCGCCGATCAGGCCGCCGCTCCCGGCGCGCAGATACGGGCCGAGCAGGTCGAGCAGCCGCGCGGCCGCGGCGGCCGCGGCGGCCTGGTCCTCGGCGGTGGCCGATGGGGGTACGCACCGGACGAACTCGCCGATGAGCCGGGCTGCCTCGGCCGGGATGTCCCCGCCAAGGCCGAGCACCGTGGCCACCACTCGTGCGGGCACCCCGAACTGGAGGTCCGTCCAGTCGGTCGCCTTGCCTGCCTGCTCTGTGGCCAGCGCGACGACCTGCTCCGCAGTGATCGTGCTCAGCGCCCCGAGCAGGACCCGTTTGCGCCGCACCTGCGGGGCACCATCGGTCATCCGGACCAGCTCGCCGAACACGTCGCCGGCCGGGGTGCCGAGGATGCCGCGCGGCACCGGCTCGGTGCTCGGCCGGACCCGGCAGGCCGGATGGGCGAGCACCTCGGACACCGCCGCCGCGCCAGCCGCCACCCACAGCCCGCTGCCGGTGTCGTAGCCGAACGGCTGGTCGGCCACCAGGTCGGCGTAGAACGGATACGGGTCGGGGTGGGTGGCCGCCGTGCTCGGCGTCGCGGGAAGCGGCTGCGTCATGATGCCCCTCGGTGTGTTCTGTCCGGATCGATCGCCGCAGCGATGATCGCCTGCTGCACTTCCGAGGAGCCTTCGTAGATCCGCAGCGACCGGATCTGCCGGTACAGCCGCTCCAGCAGGCTGTCGTGGACCAGCCCGGCCGCACCGAAGATCTGCACTGCGCTGTCCACGATCTGCTGCGCGGCCTCGGTGGCGTAGAGCTTGGCCACCGAGGAGTGCCGGGCGTAGCGGCAGCCGCCCTGGTCGATCTCCCAGGCCGACCGGGCCACCAGCAGCGCGGCCGCGTCCAGCTTGACCTCCATGTCGGCGAAGGTGGCGCGCACGGTGGGCAGGTCGAACAGTTTCCCGCCCAGCATGGGCCGCTCCCGTGCCCGGGCCAGCGCCGCATCGGCGGCCCGGCGGGCGAAGCCGAGCGCGGCGGCGCCTACGGTCATCCGGAACCGGTCCAGCACCTCCATCGCGATCGGGAACCCGGCGCCACGCCTGCCGAGCAACGCCTCTCGCGGCAGCGCGCAGTCGTCGAACACGAGATGGCCGAGCGCCCGCGGGGCGATCATCGGCACCGGCTCGACGCGCAGGCCGGGCACGGCCGCCGGGACCAGGAAGGCGGTGAGCCCGAACGCGCCCGGTCCGGGGCCGGTGCGCGCGATCACCGTGTACACCTCGGCGATGCCCGCGTTGGCGATCCACGCCTTGCCGCCGTTGAGCACCCAGCCGGTCTCGGTCTCGCGCGCCTCCAACCCGATCGCGGCGACATCCGAACCCGCCGCCTCCTCCGATACCGCGAAGGCGCCGCACAGGGTGCCCGCGGCCAGTCCCGGCAGATACCGGCGGCGCTGGTCGTCGGTGCCGAAGCGGCGGATCGGGGTGGCTGCCAGGGCCTGAACGGAGAATGCGTAATCGGCGAGATCACCGGCGTACGCAAGTGCCTCCCGCGCCAGGCACAGCGCGCGGTAGTCGTCGGGGCCGCCATCGAGGAAAGCCAGCCAGCCCCCGTCGCCGAGGGCGCGGAGTATGCGCAGGCCAGTCGCTTCCGGCCGCTCTGAGCCGACGAGGGCATTCCGGTGCTCGTCGCACCAGGTCACCAGGCGCTCAGCCAGCTCGCGGTGGTGATTCTCGTACAGAGGCAGCGCCAGGATGCGCGTGTCGAAGGTGTGGGGGGACGTGGCCGTGGCCATCAGATGATCACATCCGCCGACTCGTGCCGGGTGAGGCCGGCCACCAACTCGTGCTCGATGAAGTAGGCGAAGGAGGCGTAGCCGCGCCAGATCCGCTCCCAGTGCGACGACACCGCGTCGGCCCCGGACAGCTTCGCCACGTCGTGCAGGTAGGCGATGATGATCTCGGCCGACTGGCGCGCGTGGCCGGCGGAGAGGTTGTCGATCGTGAGGTGCGCCTCCTCGTAGGCGACGTCGAAGCCGTAGCGGCGCAGCTTCTGCGTCTCGTGCATGCGCATGGTGCCGAGCCCGAACATCTCGATGCCCAGGTTGTAGCCGAGGATCTCGTCGTAGAGCGAGTCCGGGAACAGCGCGAGGCTGAGCTGGAACAGCGAGAAGCCGTAGAGGTGGTCGGGCAACTCGTCCTGGTCGAGGAAGGCGGTGTCGCGGATGTGCGGCACCTCGATGCCCATGCTTGCGAGCACCCGGTAGATCAGGGTGATGTGGTTCTTGGTGACGTCACCGCGACCCATCTCGTCGGCGTAGATCGAGTAGAGCATGCCGTCACTGCGGCGGGTGTAGCGGCCGGTCGCGCCGATGCGATGGGCCCACGCGCCGTCGATCATGCTGCCGAGCGCGAAGGTCTTCTGCCCGAAGATCACCTCGTCGCGGTCCGGGATCTCGGTGAGCGGCCGGTACGGATTGACCAGCTTGTCCCAGTAGATACGGTCGACGCGCTCGTTCAGCGCCGAGGGCGAGTACGCGAACCAGCTCGCGTCGGTGAGGACGCCGTCGCCGCCGTGCTCGAAAAGGATCTCGGCCCGGGCGAGCCCCTCTTCGGCCCTCGCGCGTGCGAGGGCCAAGGTGTTGGGGAAGTTCTCGATGTTGACCAGCCGGTGGAGGAACTCGCGGTCGTCGCTTTGGGCAGCGGCCCTCAGCCGCACCTCGGGCGGGAGCGCGCCGATCGCCTCCGCGAGGGCGTGTGCCGCGTCGTCACCGGCCGTGTTCGGGGTCAGCTCAACGCCGGGTGGGTTTCCTGCGGCGATCGCCTCGGCCCACCGCTGGAAGGTCGCAGCTTCCTGCTCGTCGAAGATGCCGAACATGGGACCGCCGAACTTGATGGCCCGCAGAAACCGGCACCCGCCGTCACGCGGCCTCAACTGGGGTGACGCACGCAAATCGCAGATGAACGCGGCCAAGTCGAAGTCGGGATCGCCGAACCGTTCGGTCAGCGGCCGACCGCCGACGCGAACGTTGCGGTGCTGCTTGCCCGCAAACGGGGCATGTCTGGCCACGATCCGCGCCACCTGCGCGTCCAGTGAAAGGCCCGCATGCCATTCGGCGACATCGGCGAGCAGGCGCACGTGCTCCAGCTCCATCGCCAGCGTGCGCGTGACCGCGGCGTACAGCCTGCTCCTGACCGATGCCGGGGCCAGTGCGAGGTAGTCGGCGAGGGCGGCCCTCAAGTCGGCTTCGACGACCATGGGCCGGGTGCCCAGCAGAAGTTCGTCGACGCCGAGCGCGGCCACGACATAGTGCGTGCCGACCACCTCGGGCAGGAACGTCGTCGGCAGCCTGGCCAGGCTGAGGTGGTAGGCGCCGTGCCACGCGGTGAGCGGCCGGGCTTCCGCCCGCCGCAGGAAGTCCGGCGCCGTGACGTCCGGCAGGAACACGCCCAGGTCCTCCAGCGCACGCCCGCGCAGCTGTTGGAGCCCGCGCCGGGGGTTGCCCTCACCTCGCCAGACGAACTGGTGACGCACCAGGTGGTTCACCACGATCGAGGGCTGGGTGGCGGGCTGGGAGACCGAGTCCAGCCAGCAGCCCCCGATGAGCGCCAGCGGCGCGCGCTGAGCCAGCACAGCGTCGCGCACCCGGGGTTCGGCCTCGCGCAGCGGCTGCAGCATCCCGCTGATCTGCCGATGCACCTGGGCGGTCCGCTCGGCGATGCCGTCGGCCTCCTGCGCACCGGCGTCTTGGTCGGTCGGCTCCCGCACGCCGCCGAGGAAACCGTTCAGCACATGCCGGGCGAGGAGGAAAACGGCCTCGGACTCCTGATCACCGACCAGCCGGTGGTAGACGGACTCCGGGCCTGCGGCGATCATCTCGTGGGCCACTGCGGCTGCAGACGGGTCGAACTCAGAAGCGGACAAGGGCGCCACGACGAACGTGTCGGGCAGAGCGAAAGCAGGCATCGAAACCTCCGGACAATGTCCTGGGGCCTGTTCGGATCAGGGCCGTGGTGGGGTCTTCCGCAGCAACATGGCGGTGCGGGAACCCGGCACGCTTGCGGCGAGCAGGTAGTACCCACCCGGTTCGGTGCGGCGATCGGCGAGATTGATCAGCGGGTCGGCGGCGAAGCAGTGGCCGATTCGGGCGGTGTTGGCGGTGTCGAGTTGCGCGAGTGAGAATCCGGCCAGGCGTTCCTTCATCACGACGATCGGGACATACAGGTTGTTGTGCAGCAGGCCGGCCAGGTCACCGGGGGCCAGCCCGCGCGGGGCCAGCAGGATGTCGTTGACCTCCCGCGACAGGTCCGCGCTGATTTCGTTGCCCCAGTCCAGCGCCTGGGTGTCCTGCGCGCTCGCCGAGCCGAGGATCTCGTAGTCACCCGGCCGCGCGGTGACCAGGCAGCCGGCTGCGCCGTCACTGAACAGGGCGAAGTTCTCTATCCGGGCGGTCTCCGTGGTGCTGCGGTCCGCAGTGATCACCAGGACATTGCGGTACTTGCCCGTCCGGACGAAGGCCTCGGCTACGCCGAGCCCGCTCACCAGGTTGGTGCATCGGTTGAGGGTCAGGCCGAGGAACGCGCAGTCCAGACCGAGGCCGTTCATGATCCTCTCCATGAACCCGCCGTGGGTGTGGGCGTCGCCGGGGAACCGTGTCGAGCACAGCACCAGGAAATCGACGTCCGCCGAGTCGGTGATCGTTTTCCCTGTATCGACGACCAGTTCCTCCAGTGACTTCTCGGTGCGGCGTACCTTGCCCCAGCCCCACAGCCGGGCGTCGGGCTGCATACCGCACTCCCGAGCGCGCGCAGCGAAACCGGGGATCTCGTAGTGGTCCTGTTCGATCTCGCCGAGCAGGTAGCCGGGGGAGGTGAGGTAGACGGCGGTCATGACCTGCCCAGCAGGGCGTTCGATTCGGCGTAGCCGAGCGCGGGTTTGAGAAAACCGAAGGTGCCGGGCTCCGCGAGGTCAGCCGCCGCGTCGAGCATCGCGGTCAGCGCGACCCTGGGCAGTGCTGGGCCGAGGCTGATCCGGCGGACGCCGAGGGCGCCCAGCTCGGCGACCGAGCATGCGAGGACGGGACCGGCGGCAAGCACGTTGACCGGCTTGTCCAGCGAGGAGCAGACCGCCTTGACCGCGTCGAGGCTGGGCAGTGCCGGTGCGCAGAGCACGTCCGCACCAGCTTCGGCGAAGGCCTGCAACCGGCGGATGGTGTTGTCGAGGTCGGCGCTTGCGTGGAAGAAGTTGTCGGCACGGGCGGTCAAGGTGAAGGGGAAGGGTTGCTCGCGGGCGGCTTCGACCGCGGCGACGACGCAATCGACCGCCTCGGAGACGTCACGGATCGCCCTGCCCTCCTCGCCGGTTGCGTCCCCGATCGACGCACCGACCAGCCCCACCTCGGCGGCGCGCCGGATCGTGTCGGCCACGTCCTCCGGGCTCTCGCCGTACCCGCTCTCCAGATCGGCGGTCACCGGCAAGTGGGTCGCTTCCACGATCGACCGTGCGTTGGCCAGTGCTTCTTCCCGCCTGACTTGCCTGAGGCTGTCGGGGCGGCCGAGGCCGAAGGCGAGGCCGGCACGGGTCGTCGCGAGTGCGGAGAAGCCATGACCGGACAGCATCCGCGCGCTTCCGGCGTCCCAAGGATGCGGCGCTACGAAGCTGCCTGAGCGGTGCAGTTCGGCAAACGCGACGGCCTTGCTGTGTTGGTCGGCCATGCTTCCCTTTCTCGTTCGATGCCGGAACCTAAATAAGTTCGACCGGCAGCGCCTCCGCCGCACGGCGTATTACTTCAGTGACCGCTTCCGGATGCTGCTCGAAATAGAAGTGGCCGCCTTCGGACCAGTAAGTCTCGGGCTCGCCGATGCACTCACGCGACCAGTCCGCCAGATCTTCACTGCGGACCAGTGGATCGTCCATGCCGTTGACCAGAGAGACACCGAACGGCAAGGCGGCGGCCGGGCGATAAAGATACTCAGCGACCATTCTGAAATCAGCTCGGACGTCGGGAAGTATGAACTCCTGAAGCTCCGGATCGGCCAGAATCTCCGGCCGCAGTCCCCCGTAGACGGCCAGCGCGTCGGTGAGGCCCTGCCCGTCGAGCCCCGCCACCTCGACCATCCGCGGTGTCGGATGCAGACTCGGTGCGACACAGCCGGAAGCGATCAGGTGCGCAGGGCGGTCGTCGAGCCTGCGACCCACCTCAAAGGCGATCAGCGCGCCGAGGCTGTGGCCGAACAGCAGAAATGGCTCAGTGCGCTGCGCCGCGATCAGCTCGGCGGCCTGGTCGCAGACCGTGTCGATGCCGGTGCGCTCGGGCGGAGTGACCGCGACCAGTGCGGTCACTTCGGCCAATGCCTCCTGCCACTCGACGAACGCCTGCGCCCTGCCGCCTGCATGCGCAAAGCAATAGGTACGGGGCCGTCCTGATGGCACAGCGCGCGCCGTGTCGAACCATGCTTCCATCGGCTTTCATCCTTCTGTCACAAAACAGGGTCGTGATCAGAGCGGGCAAGCTGAGCGAAGCGTCGAAGACAATCAACAGAACACGGACTCCATTGTTGGCTGCAGTGAGAACTTGTCAAGACCGAGCGGCCCTGATCTAAAATTCTAAGAAGTACGGACCATAGAGTTCCGGTCACGGTCGAAGATGCTCGCGAAGGCTCTGGGAGTGGAAATCAAGCCATGGTCAAATATTCCCGAAAGGAAACGGGCCGCGTGATTTCGGCCGCCGATCGACTTAATTTCCGCGCACCGGGGGCGACGGACGACCGCCGCACGGCCGCCTTGGGGTCTTCGGTCGCCTCATGAGTCGTGTTCTGTTTCAGATCATGGGATGTGTTCTGACGCGGCTCCTTCAGCGCGCTGTCCTGTCGGTAGGGGCGACACCAGGCTGGAGCCGCTGGTGTCATCCGAGGCTGAGCGGCTGATGTTGCAGAACTGGGCCGAACGGCGGTCCACGGCCCAGGGTCTGCCGAAAGGGGCGCGGATTGTGCCGGCTTGCGCTGCGGGCGGGAACAACACGGCCGCTGCCGCCAGGCTGGAATGGACCGTAGGACGGTGACACGGTGGCGGACCGGGTTCCTGCGGGATCGGCTGGATGGTGTGTCCGACGAACCGCGTCCGCGGGTGCGCCGCAGTCTCGACTACGTCCGGCACGGCACCGTGGGTCAAAAGGTCTGCCGCTGCCGACGGTGTTGATCAGTTCTTGGAGTGCTGCGGGCGGGGGCTGCGTCGACCATGCCCGCCCGCACGAACCCGCCGTCGACAAACCACCGCTAGTGCCAGAACTCGGCTGTCGCCGACGCCGCACGCAGCCCTTGGCCGTGACCGGCGCGGGCCGCTGATCCCCGCACCGCGGGATCGAGCAGGTCCGGGCCGATCGACGATGCCGCGGTGTCGTCCGGGCGGATCACCGTAACCCGCGCGCCGCTCTCGCGCAGCTCGGCGACCTGGAGGTCGAGGTCGGTGTTGCCCAAGATCGCCATTACTTGAAGCACGAGAACCCGGTCGCACCCTGCAGCGAGGTCAGCGTTCTCCGCCGTGCGCGTACCGCCGTCGATGTAACGGCGCCCGTCGATCGTGACCGGCGGCCACGCTCCGGGCACGGCGCAACTTGCTGCCACCGCGTCCACGAGGTCGACACCCGATGCCGGGTCGAACACCCGCTCCGCACCGGTCTCCGCGTCCACGGCCACGATCTTCAGCTCCGACCGCGGCCAGCTGTGCGAGAGCAGCCGGGCCTCGATCACCGCGCGTCGCTCGGCCTCCGCGACGGTCGGCGCCGCCAGCGCCATGGCGCCGATCCGGCGCCGAACATCGAGGGCGTCCGTGGCGCCGTCACGGGCATCGAGAAACAGCGTCATCAGATCCTCGGCGCCGAGAACGGGGGACAGTTCAGGCGCCTGGAGCGCCGGATCGACCTGGCGGTCGAGCAATTCCCCGAGCGGAGTCCCGCCGGTGATCTGCGCCGCCACTGTTGCCCCCGCAGACGTACCGATGATCACGTCCGCCTCCAGGACGTCGGCGCCTCCTTCGAGCAGCCCGGCCAGCACACCCGTCTGCCACGCGACTCCTGCCACGCCACCGCCGCCGAGTACCAGCCCACGTCGAGTCATCTGCCGATGATATGCCGCGGGACCCGAGTCGCGGGCGCCGGCGACGATGACGATGACGTCAACTGCATCCAGTGGCTGCAGATCGGTGAGCGTGCGGCGCGGGGAACGCGGCACGGAAAACCGTCGGGTGGAATCGGCAATCGCACGTGCCCGCCGCAAAGGCGACCGCGCCGAAGTGCGGTCGCTCTACCGGCAGTTGGGCCGCCTCCCCAGCCAGGATCCTCACGCCCCTGACTACCTGAGTTCGATGCTCCGAACCCTGGCGCGAAAGCACGGCCCAACGGTGGCCCAGTACAGACCAGGAAATGTCAGACTACATGCTACTTTGCCTGGAATTCCTTTAGTCGAGAGTCCGCACTCGGGTCTGATGGAGGAGCATGATGTCGGCATTCGATCAGTCAGAGGCCTCGCACGCGAACACCATGGGCAGGCGTCGGCTTCTGCGCAGCGGCGGGGTGATCGCAGCCGCCGCGGCGCTCATGAGGCCGGCAGCGGCGCAGGCGTTACCCATTCATGGGGACGCTGCCGTGAAGGTGACGGACCTGGGCCCCGGGGTGAAAAACCTGTCAGTGATGAGCGGCCTTCTCATCGGTACCAATTTCTATGCCGGATCACGGAATGTGTCCCCCGCGCGTGTGTTCGCGATTGATGTGTCTACGGCCAAGGTGACGGCCACTCACATGCTCGGCAAGGGCAATTTCGTCGAGGGTCTGGCGGCCGATCCGACGGGACGCGCGTTGTTCGTCGGTGTGACCCATACAGGACGCGGGGACGTCAATCTCTACAGCATCGCGTTGGGTACGGGTGCCGTGTCGAAGGTCGTCAACGTGCCCGGGCTGCTGATCCGCGACCTGGCCATGGCACCGGACGGGGTCTTGTTCATCACGGGGCGTCCGACGCCGCACGCGGACGGGCCGCCTGTGTACAGCTGGTCCTCGTCCAGCCGGCGGCTTGCCAAGGTGGCCGTGCCCGAACCGGCCGCCGACGAAGGGTCCTGTCTGGCGGCGACGCGCACCCATGTCTACTGGGGCGGCGGAAGTCTTCTTACCGGGGGCAACCCCAAGGCCGGCCTGTTCGAGATCAACCGGGCGACCGGCAAGGCCACCAGGATCCCGCTCCCCGCCGAACTCCTGCACCAGACAGAGATCTGCGCGCTGGCCGTCTTCGGCCATCTGCTCGTGCTCACCACGATGAACCCCGGTCTGGGTACGCCAGGCGGGGTCGGCATTCTCGACCTCGGGACTCGCCGGTGGCGGGTGCCCGCATACACCGGCCAAAGCCTGGTCAGCATCGCGCGATGGGGCACTTACCACTTCGTCGTCGACGGGGCCCCGCAACCCGGACTCGCCGCGATCGACACCCGATCCCTCAAGGTCACACGCCAGCCCGCCGGCAACGCGCACAGAGGCAGCGGGTGGATGGGCATCCGCGGCAACACCGCCTACGGGGTGGTCGGGCGTCGTTTCTGGAGCTACGACCTCGCGGCCAAGCAAGGGCGGGTACACGACCTGGCCACGATGGGTGCCGCTCCCGGCTCGATGCTCGGCATGTCGATCGCCACGGACGGCACGCGCGTCTACGTCGCCGGAACCCAGGCGGTCGACATGCACGACCTCACCACGGACAAAGTCACCCCCCTCTCCGTGCCGGGCGAGGTCAAGGACATGCTCTGCGTCGGATCGACCCTCTACATGGGCGTCTACAGCAGCCAGGGAATCTGGAGATACAGGCCCGGCGGCACGCCGGCGCGCGTCGCGAGGCTGCCGCAGGGCCAGAACCGGCCAACAGACATCTGCCGGGACGGCGTCAACAAGCTGATCGGCATGACGGTCAAATCGGACACTCTGGGCGGCGGATCACTCTGCCTGTACGACACCGACCACGCGAAGACGACCTCCGTCATCAACCCTCTCGGCGCCACACAGGTCCCCACCGCCGTAGCCGCCAGAGGGGGAAGGATCTACATCGGCGGCAGCGCAGGCGACATCGCCATGTGGGACCCCCTCACCAGAAAGCAGATCTGGCGCTACGCCCTGCCATTCACTGAGGGCGACCAGCGCAGACCCGCGGTGACCAGCATCCTCGTCTACGGCAACAAGCTCATCGGAGCATCATCCCGCTCACTGTTCGTCATCAGCATCTCCGCCCGCCCCACCCTGCTCCACTACGTCGGCATCAACGCGTTCACCGGCGCCGCGGCCAACGAGAACCCCGAACTCGTCGCGACCGGCAACGGTATCTACTCCGTCTCGGCATTCTCCGTCGTACAGATCAACCCGGTGAATTACAAACTCCGCCTGCTGCTGAAAGACCTCGGCGGCGACTGGTACGGACACGCACACGTGGCCTCAGATCCACAGCACCGCCTCTACACGCTCTCCGGGCGAAACCTGATCCAGATCACGACTCCCTGACCGGCAATGCTCAGGGCTGTCCCGTAACGCCTGGTCACGGGTGAGACGATCTTGATGTGGCTGGTGTGATCACGGCGTCGGAGCCGTCCGGGATGGCCCCGTTCACCGGACTGAGCCCGCGCTGCTTCGCCAAGTCGGTGACCGTGGTGCGCCGCGAGAGCGGGGCCGCCGCACCAGATAACCGGCATGGCAGAGGGCCCGCGGCCATGGTGGCTGCGGGCCTCTGGTGGTGCGGGTGGTCAGGGGCGGCGGGGCTTGCTGAGGACGACGTCCAGACACCCGCTGGGAAGGTCGACCACGGCAGCGAAGTCCTCGATAGGCGCGCCCTGTTGTTCGGCGGCGACGAGCAGGGCGGCGAGCAACTGCTCAGCGGCCGATCTCGGCCCATCCGTAGCTGAGCGAGGAGTTCACCGAGGTGCAGTATGCGTAGGACCAGACACCGCCGCCGACTCGCTTCCACTGGCCAGGGACGGTCTTGCCGTTCTTGCACTTCGCCATGGCCCGGAAGGAGGGGTTGCCGTCTGCGGAGCTGCAGTAGGTGCCGAAGGTGTTGGGGTCCGACCACGGCTGACAGTTGGGCGCTGCATGGGCGGCGGTGGCTGGGGACAGGACGGTGAGTGCTGCCGCCAGGCCCAGCACGCTGACACTGGCTGCCGTTGCTGCACGCAAGCGATGACGGATCGTCACAGTTTCCTCCTGGTGGGTTTCCGTTTACGGAAGGCGACAGCGGGGTTTGCGCCGCGAGACAGACGCTAGGTGCCGGTGTTTGGACAGACCTTGGAGGAACCTTGAATCGACTGGTCACGCGGGCTGCCTGAGGCGGCGACTGCAGGAGCACCGAGTCTCCCGGCCAGGCAAGGTGAACATGGGCGCTCGATATCCGGTTACTGACTTCGGCTCGTCAAGGGTGCGTAGGCGGGTGGCACAGCAGGGTGCGGGAAACGGGCCGCATGGCGATCAGTCCGGCCACCGACGGTCGTCCCGAGCATCGTGACTGACGATCACGACCGGGATGTGGCCGCGCCGGCCCCAGGTGCGTGCTCGTCACGCTCGGCGACCCGTCGTGCAGGGCCCGTCAGTAACGCATGCACCGGCACCGGTGCCCGGCCTTCCTCGGGTCGCGTACCGCCGGCAAGGCTCCCATAATGCCCATAAGGAAGTAGTGATCAGTCGCTTGCTCGCAGCGGTACGGCGCCGGGCGTCGCACTCGCGCCGGCATCGCCTACCAGGTGGATCCGAGGCTTTCCGCGCCAGACGCGCCGCTCGCCCCGGGTCCGCAGAGCCGGAGACGGCCATCGTCAACAATGACCGCCCTCATCCCGCGCACAACCGATTGCGGCCCGCGCCAGACGGTCTGCAGCCGGCAGAGAACTCGCGGGTGCTGGTCGCCACCATGACCGGGACGTCTTTTGACCTTCAGAATCGTGGGTTCAGACGTGCACTCCCCCACGATCGCTTGATGCATGCCGGCCGGGGGTGAAAAGCGGAGGAATGCGGGATGGGTTCCTGCACCGATGACATCTGGGGTCAGTCGTTCTCGTTGAACGACATCGTGACGGGCGTGCTCGACGATCAGGGCATTGTGCTGTGCTGGTCCCAGGCTGCCGCCAACCTGCTGGGGCTCACGGCGGAGGAAGTCTGCGGCTCGCCGGTGTGGAGCCTTCTCGCCGACGGCTCCCCCGGACGATGCGAGGTCAGCCACCATCGGACCGGGATACCGCCGTGCGGACAGGCGCTGCTCCGCCATCGCTGCGGCCACCGGGTCGAGGTGGCTTTCCGCACGGTGCGGCTGGGAGGCTTGTCCCAGAGTGTGGTCCTGGCCCTTCCCCTCCAGCACCTGGCATCGCGGGGCCAGGGCAACGCCTTCCTGCGGGCGCTGTTCACCCAGGGCCACATCGAGGTCGGCATCCACGATCTGGATCTGCGTACTGCGTTCACCAATGTCACCTCACAGGTGTCTCATCCATCTGACCTGCTCCTCGGTAGCCGAGTGCGTGATCTGCTCTCTCCGCAGGACGCGGAGGACGCAGAGTCGGCGGTGCGCCAGGTGGTGGACACGGGGATGCCGTTGATCGGGTGGGAGCCGCGGGCACGGGCACCTCAGATGCCCGACCAGCAGTGGTCCCTGTCCGCGTTCAGATTGGAGGAACCGCCGGGGCGCCCGACAGGTGTCGCCACGATGCTCACCCCCATGGCCACCCGGCAACGGGAGCGCCACCGCCTTGACCTGCTCCATGAAACCTCTGCGCGGATCGGTGGTTCCCTGGACGTCCTTCACACTTCTCAAGATCTGGCCGATGTCCTGGTCCCAGCCCTCGGCGATTTGGCCTGGGTGGAACTCGCGTACGCCACGCTGACGGGTGACGAGCCCCCGAAGCTGGCCGGCGCCGGGCTGTGGCACACGCGTCGCGCCGCAATGGCCTCGGCCACCGGCTCCATCCCGAGCAGGTTGCTGCAGACGGGAATGACGCTCCCCCCGATGCCGGACAGCCCTTTCCTTCAAAGACTGCAGCGCGGTGAAACCGTCCTGACCTCCGCGCGCTCCGCGAGCGAGCAGTTGGGACCAGAGCTGTCGCCCCTGTTCGTTCCCGAGCGCGGTCACTGCGTCCTGTACTCACCCCTGTTCGCGCGTGGCCTGGTGCTCGGCGTCGTGGTGGTCTGGCGTACCGACCGTCGCGACCTCTTCGTAGAGGAGGACCGGGAGCTGCTGGCGGAGATCGCCTCCCGGGCCGCACTGAGCGTGGACAATGCGCGCCGGTACACCCGTGAGCACCGCGCGGCCCTGGCACTGCAGCAGCGCCTGCTGCCCCGTACGACCAGCGATCTCCCGGCGGTCGAGGCCGCGGGTAGTTATGTGCCGGCGGGCGGCGGGGCCGACATCGGCGGGGACTGGTTCGATGTGATCCCGTTGCCGTCGCTGCGGGTGGCACTCGTCGTAGGGGATGTCGTCGGTCACGGCCTGCACGCCGCCGCCACGATGGGACGGTTGCGTACGGCGGTGCAAAGCCTCGCGGATCTGGAACTGGAGCCGGATGAACTGCTCACACACGTCGACGACCTGGTCCTGCGGTTCGCGGAAGAAGCCGATCCCACCGAGCGGGACACCGTGGGCGCGACGTGTCTGTACGCGTTGTACGATCCGGTCGCCCGCCGGTGCGCGGTGGCCAGCGCCGGGCATCCACCACCCGTTCTGGTCCACCCCGACGGCACAACCGAGATGTTCGAGGTACTACCGGGTCCGCCGCTGGGAGTGGGTGGGATGCCGTTCGAGGTCACCAGCCTGCAACTGGAGCCCGGCAGCATCCTCGCCCTGTACACCGACGGGCTCATGACCCTCGGCGAACAGGACGTCGCAGGTGAGGTGTCACGGCTGACGGACAGGCTGGCGGTGCTGTGCGCCGGCACCATGTCACCGTCTCTGCGCGAGATCGGCCGATCCCTGCTGTCCAGGGCCACCGAAGTCCCGCCCCGCGACGATGTGGCCCTGCTGCTCGCTCGCACCAGGGCACTGCCGGACGATGCCACGGCCACCTGGCAGTTTCCCGCCGACCCGGCCATAGTGACCGAGGCACGCGAGGATGTCACACGGCAGCTGACCTCGTGGGGCCTGTATCACCTGGTCTTCACCACCGAACTCGTCGTCAGCGAACTGGTCACCAACGCCATCCGCTATGCAGGCGGCCCCGTCTCCCTACGGCTCATCCGCGATGACGTGCTGGTCTGCGAGGTTTCCGATCCGAGCAACACCCAGCCACGACTGCGCCGGGCCCGCTGGACCGACGAGGGAGGCCGCGGGCTGTATCTCGTGGCCCAGCTGACCACCCGCTGGGGCAGCCGCTACGGTCAGACCGGCAAGACGATCTGGACCGAACAGTCCCTCAGCCCCGCAACGAAATAGCCGGCGCACCCAAGTGGGCCCTATGCCCGAGCGTCTCGCTCGCGCATAGGGCCGGATTCAAACCATCGACCTCGATAAGACTTGCTTATTGCGCGCGAAATTTTCATCTATTGGACCTCCCGAGGACGCCTGTGTTCCACTCCTGAGCAATCACCGAACAGGCCGATCAAGGAGATCACATATGGGAGGCACGGTCGCGCGAGGCCTGGCAGCGGCATTGCGCCGCCACAAGGTCAGCGACGTATTCGGACAGAGTCTACCGTCGCTGTTCTTCCTCGCCGCCCCCGAGGAATCCATCCGGCAAATTGTCTATCGCACGGAGAACGCCGGCGGCGCGATGGCCGACGGGTATGCACGGGTGTCGGGCAAGGTCGGCGTCGTGGCCGCTCAGAACGGCCCCGCCGCAACCCTGCTCGTGCCGCCGCTGGCTGAAGCCTTCAAGGCCTCGGTGCCGTTGATCGCGATCGTCCAGGAGGTCCCACAGGCGGCCCGGGACCGCAACGCATTCCAGGAACTGGACCACGTGAAGCTCTTCGCCGCATGTACCAAGGCGATTCACCGGATCGACGACCCCGCCCGGGTCGACGACTACGTCGACGCGGCGGTCACCGAAGCAACGTCCGGCCGCCCTGGGCCTGTCGTGCTGCTGGTCCCCAAGGACGTCCTGGCGGAGCCCGTTCCGGTCGCGTCCCCTCGCCGCGCCAGCTACGGCCACTTCCCGCTGGACCGGTACATACCGGGCCCCGCGCAGATCAAGCACGTTGCCGACCTGCTCGCCACGGCCAAGCGGCCGCTGGTGGTTGCCGGCGGGGGCGTACACATCTCCGGGGCCGGGCCCGAGCTGGCCGAGTTGCAGCGCCTCGGCGCGCTGCCCGTGGCGACAACGCCCATGGGCAAGGGATCGGTGGACGAGACCGACCCGCTGTCCATCGGTGTGATCGGCTACGCCATGGGAAGCTACTCGTCCACCCACTACGCCCGCTCCCTCGTGGAAGACGCGGATCTGATCGTGTTCGTCGGCACCCGGACCAATGAAAACGCCACCGATGCCTGGCGGCTGTTTCCGCCCGCAGCGACGTACGTCCACATCGATATGGATCCGGTCGAAGTGGGGCGCAACTACGAAGCGTTCCGGCTGATCGGCGACGCCAAGCTCACCCTGCGTGCGATCGTGGACGAGCTGAAGTCCGCCTCGCTCGACACCCGCACGGCGGCCCGCGACCAGGTCATCGGTCAGATCGCACAGGCCCGGGCCAAGCACGAGAAACGTATCGCGCCTCGGATGGCAGCGGCCGGCTCACCGATCCGGCCCGAGAGAATCATGCGGGAACTCGATGAGCAGCTGACTCCGGAGACGATCGTCGTGGCTGATGCCAGCTACAGCTCGATCTGGATGTCCAACTACCTGCGCGCCCGGCGCAGCGGTCAGCGGTTCCTGTCTCCTCGCGGCCTGGCCGGGCTCGGCTGGGGGGTCCCCATGGCGATCGGTGCCAAGGCGGCGAGCCCGGACAGCCCCGTGGTCGCTGTGGTCGGTGACGGAGGGTTCGCCCACTGCTGGTCCGAGCTTGAGACGGCTGTCCGGATGGACCTGCCCCTCACGGTCATCGTTTTGAACAATGCGATCCTCGGCTACCAGAAGCACTCCGAGCTGCACCAGTTCGCCGAGCACACGAGCGCCATCGACATCACCCAGATCGATCACGCAGCCATCGCCACCGCCTGTGGCGCGCGTGGGGTCCGTGTCGACTCCGCAGACGATCTTGCCGTCGCGCTCAGTGACGCGCAGCGCTCGGGCACCGTCACCGTGATCGACGTGATGACCGCCGCGGACGCCTTCCCGCCGATCTCCGCCTGGGACAACGACACCACGCTGCGCGAGCTGACGACTGGGGCCGCCCTGTGAACGAGGAGACCTTCACCGGCTCGCGAAGGTACATGCAGCGTGCTCACCAGGTCATCCCACGCGGGGTGAACTCCTCGCGCCGGGCAGTGCTGCGCCCCACCCCACTGGCCTTCACGCGCGCGCAGGGCAGCCGGATCACCGACATCGACCGCAACGAGTATGTGGACTATGTGGCCGGGTACGGCCCGATGCTGCTCGGACACCAGCCCCGTCAGGTGATCGAGGCCGTGCACACGCAGCTCGCCGCCGGAGTCCTGTACGGCGGTCAGCACGAGGCGGAGGCCGAACTGGCCGAACGCATCGTCCAGATGGTGCCCTGCGCGGAGCGGGTGCTGCTCAATGTGACCGGCAGCGAGGCCGTCCAGGCGGCGTTGCGGATCGCCCGCGCCGCGACCGGACGACGCAAGACGATCAAGTTCGAGGGCCACTACCACGGGTGGATCGACCCGATGACCGCCAACGGGCCGGGCAGCCCCGTGGGAACAGGCCCGGCACCGCGTTCGGTGATCGCCCCGACACACAGCATGATCGGGCCGGAGATCCTGGTGTGTCCCTGGAACGACCCGGGGGCTCTCGCCGACCTGCTGACACATCACGGTGCAGACGTCGCCGCGGTCATCATGGAGCCCGTCGCAGTCAACGGCGGCAACCTGTGGGCCGACGACGGTTACCTGGCCACGGTCCGCCGCCTGTGCGACCAGCACGGCTGCCTCCTCGTCTTCGACGAGGTCGTGACCGGCTTCCGGCTGGCCCCCGGCGGGGCGCAGCAGCGCACCGGCGTGACCCCGGACCTCACCGCGCTCGCCAAGGCTCTCGGGTCCGGGTTCCCGATCAGCGCGGTGGCGGGGCGCGCCGAGGTGATGCGCGTCGCTGAGGACACCGTCGCACATGGCGGAACCTACAACGGCAACGCCTTGTCGGTCGTCGCAGCCAACGCGACCCTCGATGCCCTCAAGGCCGATCAGGACTCCCTTTACCCACGCCTCGAACGCATCACCGGGAAGCTCGCGGACGGCATCGAGCAGCTTGCCGGCCGGCACGGGGCGCCGCTGCAGGCTCTGCGCGCCGGCGCCCTGATCCGCCTGCACTGGGACGCCCCGAAACCCCTGCGCACCTATGCGGACGCGCTCGCCGGCAGCACCGAACCGCTGCGGCACTTCTCCGAAAACCTGATCCGCAACGGCGTCCACGCCCGCGAGACCGGGCTGTGGTACGTCTCCGCAGCCCACACCGACGACGACGTGGACAGGACCCTGTCTGCCGTCGACCGGGCGCTGGCCGAGGTCTCCAAGCAGCTGCTCAGCAGCGCTCGGTAGCCAGGGCGTCCGCACCACTCCCCTGGGGCCGCCGCTGCCGCGCCGCGTCCCGCGGCAGCCGGCCTCGAATCTCGCCGTCGCCCACCCGAGAGGCACTCATGCGCTTTTCTGTCTCCGCCGACACCGGCGGCACCTTCATCGACGTCGTCGTCCGCGACGACAACAACCACTACGTCGGCAAGGCACTGACCACCCACCAGCGCGTCTTCGACGGCATGCGCGAGGCCCTCGAAGGTATCGCCGACGGCCTCGGGACAACCGCGCATGCCCTGCTCGCCGACACCGACCTGTTCATTTACGGCACCACGCGGGCGACCAACGCCATCGTGACCCGTCAGGTGGCCAAGACCGCCTTGCTCACCACCGAGGGTTTTCCCGACATCCTCGTGCTGAAGGAGGGCGGCAAGCGGGATGTCTTCGACTACGCGACCGAATACCCCGCCCCCTACATCCCGCGGCGCAGGACATTCGAGGTCCCTGAACGTGTCAGCTCCGAGGCACGGATCACCAAGCCCCTGGACGAGCAGGCAGTGCGGGACATCCTGCACCACCTGCGCCGGGAGAACTACGAGGCAGTGGCCGTGTCTCTGCTGTGGTCCGTCGTCGAGCCCGCGCACGAACTGCGTATCGGCGAGCTCATCGAAGAGATCCTGCCAGGCATCCCGTACACGCTTTCCCATCGGATCGCACCGATTGTCCGCGAGTACCGCCGGGCCTCGGCGACCGCCATCGACGCCTCGCTCAAGCCGCTGATGCAGAACCATTTCCGCGCGCTTGAGTCGGACCTGCGGGGATTTGGCTACGCCGGTCAGCTGCTGGTCTCCTCAAGCATCGGCGGCGTGATGACCGTGCAGGAGATGATCGCCGCGCCGATCAACGCCGCCAAGTCCGGACCCGCGATGGCTCCGGTCGCGGCCGTCAGCTTCTCCAACGCCGAAGGTTTCGGCGGAGACACCATCGTCTGCGACACCGGTGGGACAACATTCGATGTCGGTCTGTCGCACGACTCGGGGCTGGTCTACACCCGTGAGACGTGGCTCGGCGGCGAGTGGGAAGGAGATCTGCTCGGCATCTCGTCGGTCGACATCCGCTCGATCGGCTCCGGAGGCGGGTCGATCGCCTGGGTCGACGACGGTGGGCTGCTGCGTGTCGGCCCCCAGTCGGCCGGTTCCGAACCAGGCCCCGCCTGCTACGGGCGTGGCGGCACCGAGGCCACGTTGTCGGACGCCGCCTGCGTCCTGGGTTTCTTCGACCCGGACTACTTCCTGGGCGGCCGGATGGACCTGGACATCCGCGCGGCCCGCAAGGCCGTGACCCGGGTGGCCGAGAAGCTGGGCAGGACCGTCGAGGAGACGGCCTGGGGGATCCTGACCCTGGCGACGGACCACATGGTCAAGGCGGTCTACGACATGACCATCTCCCAGGGCCTGGACCCCAAGGAGAGCACGGTCGTCGCCGGCGGCGGCGCTGCCGGCATCAACATCATGCAGATCGCGGCCGAGCTGGGCAGCAGCCGGGTGATCCTGCCCAAGACCGCAGGTGCCCTGTCGGCGGCGGGCATGCACTTCGCCGACATCGTCAAGGAGGAGTCGGCGCCGCTGATCACCCGCTGCTCGGCCTTCGACGCGGACGGCGTCAACGCGGCGCTGGTGCGCCTCAGCGCCCGGCTTGCGGCCTTCGCGGGCCGGGTCGGCCTCGACGAGGACGACTACGTGATCGAGTACTTCACCGAGGCCCGCTACGAGGCCCAGGTGTGGGACATCGTCACCCGGGTGCCCGTGAGCGAGTTCCGCAGCGACGAAGACGTTGCTCAGCTCCGCAAGGCTTTCGACGACGAGCACGAGCGCCTGTTCGCCTTCTGTGATGACTCCGCGGACCTGGAGTTCATCAGCTGGAAGGCACGACTGACCGCCGACCTGCACAGCAGTCCGCCGCTCGTCCAAGCCGTGGCCCGGACCGAGGGCGCCCCGTCGAAGACACGCATGTGCTACTTCGGCCCGGCCGGACCGACAGACACTCCCGTGTACCTGCCTGAGAGCCTGCGACCGGGCCAGTATGTGCCCGGCCCCGCGATCATCCAGGAGCCGACCACCACATTGGTCGTCTTCCCGGGCATGGCCACCGAGGTCAGCGGGTCCGGCAACTACATCCTGCATGTGACGACTTCGGAGGGAGACCAGTGACGGTGTCCGACGACAGCACACTCGCCGAGGACAAGAACGAGTTCGACCCGATCCTGACCGCCATCCTGGCCAACCGCCTGGACGGCATCGTGCGCGAGATGACCACCACCCTGCTGCGCTCGGCACGCTCGGCAGTGATCAACAGCGGACGCGACTTCTCGTGCGCCATCGCCACGGCCGACAACCAGCTGCTGGCCGCGGCGGAAGGCCTGCCGGTGCACATCTTCGGTGTGCAGCTGCAGGCAGAAGAGATCCTGACCGCCCACCCGGATCTCGCCGAGGGCGACGCGTACCTGGACAACAATCCCTACGGCGGAAATTCCCACGCCGCAGACCACTCGGTGCTCGTACCCGTGTTCATCGACGGTGAGCACATGTTCACCGCGGTGGCCAAGGCACACCAGGCCGACACCGGGAACTCCCTGCCCACCACCTACTTCGCGGGTGCGAAGGACGTGTACGAGGAAGGGGCCCTGATCTTCCCCGCCGTCCGAGTGCAGCGGAACTACACCACCATCGACGACATCATGCGCATGTGCATGGCCCGCATCCGCGTGCCGCAGCAGTGGCACGGCGACTTCCTGGCGTCGCTCGGGGCCGCACGGATCGCCGAGCGACGACTCAAAGCACTGTGCGAGAAGTACGGAAAGGACCAGGTCAAGCAGTTCATCCGCGCCTGGTTCGACTACTCCGAAGACCGCATGCGCCAGACCATCGCCCGGCTGCCGCAGGCCCATCTGCACAACACCGGCAAGCACGACCCGTTCCAGCCCTACCTCCCCGAAGGGCTGGAGTTCCGGGTCAGCATCGACATCCACCCGCAGGACGGGCGGATCGTCGTCGATCTGACCGACAACGCACCGAACGTCGACTGCGGGCTCAACCTCACCAAGGCCACCACGCTGGCCGGTGTGTACAGCGGCATCTTCCACGGCCTGTGCGGACAGGTGCCCAAGAATTCCGGTGCGTTCCGCCGCGTGGAGGTCCGGCTCAAGAAGGGCGCCGCCGTCGGCATCCCGGAGTTCCCCTACAGCTGCTCGGTCGCCACGACCAACATCGCCGACCGGCTGACCAACTGTGTCGGTGCGGCCTTCGCCCAGCTCGGTGAGCCGTACGGGATCGCCGAAGGTCCGGTGGGCATGGGCGTTCCGCACGCCGTCGTCTCCGGCCACGACTCACGCACCGGCGAACGGTTCGTCAACCAGTTGCTGATGGGCGCGGCCGGCGGACCCGGCAGCGCCACCGCCGACGGCTGGCTGACGTGGAACGTGCCCAGCACGGCGGGCCTGACCTACCGGGACTCCGTGGAGATCGACGAGCTGAAGATGCCGATCCAGTACCGGCACATCCGGATGATGGCCGACTCCGGCGGTGCCGGACGCCACCGGGGCGGGTGCACCGTCGACCTGGCCTTCGAGTCGAAGGAGGACGGCGTCTCGGTCATCTATCCCTGCGACGGACAGATCGTCCCGCCGAAGGGAGTGCTCGGTGGACAGGACGGCGCCCTGGCCGCCGGCTGGATGATCGACACCGACGGCAGCGAGACACTGCTGCCCAACAACGCGGTCGTCACACTCGACACCGGCCAGGCCGTCCGAGGTGTGGAGTGTTCCGGCGGTGGATACGGCGACCCCCTGGACCGCGACCCCAAACGCGTACTCAACGACGTGATCGGGCGCTGGGAGAGCATCGACCACGCCCGCGAGGTCTACGGCGTCGTGATCACCGGCAGCGGAGACGACCTTTCCATCGACTGGAGCGCGACCGCCACCACCAGGGCCGCTCTGCGCGACCCCTCGCTGGTGTCGTCATGACCCCTGTGGGGGTTACGCCCCACGACCATCCCACTGACCCGGCCTTGTCTTGATCCCACGGCCTGGTTTCCGGTCCCGCCGGGGCGCGGAGATCAGGCCGCACAAAGCCCATGCACAGACGTCCCACCCGATCAGTCCACGTTTCACCTGGAAGGCGCCACCTCAGGCCAACGACGTAGTCGCCGTCTCGGCGACGAGAAGGACGAGCCATGACCGCCACCGCATTGACCCCGCCGGGCCGGCCGACGAACCGACGCACGATCTTCGGTGCTGCCGCCGGGACACTCACGGAGTATTACGACTTCGCCATCTACGGGCTGCTGGCACCGACCATCGCAAGCCAGTTCTTCCCCGAAGCCGATCCCACGGCCGGGCTGCTCAGCACCTTTGTCATCTTCGCCCTGGGATTCCTCTTCCGCCCGCTGGGCGGCTTCATCTTCGGTTACTTCGGCGACAAGTTCGGGCGCACAAAAGCGCTGACCGCGGCGATTCTCCTGATGGCGGCGACCACAACCGCGATCGGTCTGCTGCCGACCTACACCAGCGTGGGGCTCGTGTCCCCGGTGCTCCTGCTGGTCTGCCGATGTCTGCAGAGCGTCTCCAACGGCGGCGAGTTCGCCGGGGCGACGTCCTACTTGGCCGAATCGGCGCCGGACAACAAGCGGGCGACGTACGTCAGCACCATCACGGTGTCGTCCGCGATCCCCGCCGTCCTGGGCGCCATCGTCATCCTGCCCGTCTCCGTTCTCCTGAACGACGCCGCCTTCGCCGCATGGGGCTGGCGTATCCCGTTCCTGCTGGGCGCGCCGCTGGGACTGATCGGCCTTTACGTCCGGTTGCGCCTGGCCGAACCCGAGGTCTTCACAGAAATGAAGGCGGCAGGAGTGGCTCCCCGCAACCCGCTGCTCACCGGCATCCGCACCCAGTGGCGCAAGATGCTCCTCGTGTTCTGTGCCGCGGCGGTCACCGCATCGTCCTACTACATCCTGAACTCGTACATGGTCACCTATACGGAGACAAAGCTGGGTGTCAGCCGGGACGCCTCGCTGTTCATGAACAGCACGGCCATCGTGATCTTCTGCGCCGCGGTCCTCCTCGGCGGCCGGGCCGCCGACCGATTCGGACGCCGACCGGTGATCATCACGGGGTTGGTCGCCCTGACCACGCTCGGTGTTCCGGCCTTCTTGCTGATGCAGACCGGCCACCTCGTCGGCGTGCTGCTCGGGCAGATCATCTTCGGTCTGTGCATCGCACCGGTCTCGGGGGTCGTGCCGGCCCTGTCAGCCGAGCTGTTCCCGACGTCGGTCCGGTACAGCTGCAACTCGATGAGCTACAACCTCGCCTACACGATCTTCGCTGGAACCGCTCCCTTCGTCGCCGCGTGGCTGGTTGCCCTGACCGGCCTGCTGATCTCGCCCGCCGTCTACGCATCCTCGATCGCGCTCATCTCCGGTTTGATCATATTCTGCTTTCTCAAGGAGACCGCTGGCACTGCCCTGGAACAGGATGTAGATACCGCGGAGCTTCACGGCAATAATGGGGTGTCCGGCTCACCACACGACGGCAAGGAGCAGCACGCTCCTGCGCGGTTGCAGAGCTGACCGGCGCCGCAGGTCGTACCGCGCTTCCCTCGGCGAGCAAGCAAGCATCACCAGCAGAGGGCACACAAGGACAGCGATGGACTTGAGAAGGTTGGAGTACTTTCTGGTGCTCGCGCGCTTGCAGCACTTCGGCCGTGCAGCTGAGAAGCTGCACATCTCGCAGCCGGGCCTGTCCCAGCAGATCAAGGTCCTGGAGCACGAGGTCGGTGCGCAGCTGATCGACAGGAGCACCAAACCCATCTCTCTGACGACCGCCGGCGAGGTGCTCTGCGAGCAAGGCGAGCAGGTCCTCGCCCAAGTCGATCTGTGTGTCGATCGCGTACGGATGGCCGTTGAGCAGCCGACGGGGACACTTCGGGTCGCCTACACCCGCTCCGGCGCCGACCTGAACATGCACGAGCTCGTCGAGCGCTTCCGCGCCCACTATCCCGGGGTGCAGATCTCTCTGACCTCGGCTTGGACAAGCCGTAACTTGGAACTGCTCGAAGCCGGAGAGGTGGACGTCGCCTTCGCGAGGTCCATCGTGCGTGACCAGGCGGTCGACTCGATGGTCGTCGCCACCGAAGAGCTGGTGGTCGCCATGCCCGGTGATCACCCGCTCGCCCCCTTGGAACGCGTCACCTACGACGAAGTGGTGGATCTTCCGCTCATTCACTGGCCGCGGTCGCAAGGTCCCGCCTACCACGACGAGATCAGACGGCAGATCTGGGGCGAACGACCGCAGAAAATCGTCATGGAACAACCCGAAGCGGAGCACATCCTGCGCGAGGTTGCCAACGGTGTCGGCATTGCCGTGCTGGACGAGCGACGAGCGACCAAGCTCTGCCCGCCCAGGGTTCGCGTGCGACGGTTCGTAGCCCCTGCTCCGACCACCACTCTGGTCGTGTCCTGGCTACCTGGTTCCACACGGTCATCGGTGGTGAACCGCTTCATCGGACTGTGCCGCAGGCACGCGCTCCAACCTGACCCTGAAACATGCCCCTGATCGTGACTTCGGTTCGTCCGCTGTGCCCGTGTTCGGGGAGCGGTTGGCGGTGGCAAGTCCTCCCTTGTTGCCGCAGGAACCACTCTCCCGTCGGTGACATGTGTCAAAGGGTGGTCATGCCTCCGTCGACCCGGAACTCGGCGCCCGTGGCGTAGGACGATTCGTCACTGGCGAGATAGATCATGATGCCGGCGACGTCCTCGGGAGTTCCCGCTCGTCTCAGGGGAGTTCGGCCGACGATCGCCCGCCGGGCCGCACTGTCGTCGGAGATCGTCGTGACGAGCGGTGTCTCGGTGTATCCGGGAACGACCGTGTTGGCCCTGATTCCTTGGTCCGCGTAGGCCGCAGCGACTGCCCGAGTCAGGCCATGGCCCCCGCTCTTGGCCGAGGAGTAGGCCGTGAAGTCGGCGCCCTCTCCGTTCAGGGCGGTGGGCGAACCGGTGACGATGATCGATCCTCCACCGGAGGTGAGCATCGACCGGACGGCGTGCTTGAGGGTCAGAAAGGTGCCGACGAGGTTGACTTCCACGGTTTGCCGGAAGACCGCCAGGTCCAGGTCGGCGACCTGTGCGTCCTGCCCGAACAGCTGGACGCCGGCGTTCGCCACGACGACGTCGGCCGGCGTCCCGGCCGCGGAAAGGGTGTCGAAGGCACGGCTCACGCTGCCCTCGTCGGTGACGTCGAGGAGCAGCGCGGTGTGTTCCTGGCCCGCAGGTCGCGGGGCCGATTTCGCGACGGTTCGGGCTCCCTCAAGGTCCAGGTCGGTGAAGGCGACGTGAGCGCCTTCGGCGGCGAAGGCGGTGGCCACGGTCGCGCCGATACCGGATGCGGCACCGGTCACCAGAATGGTTTTGCCACGAAGGCGATCCGTCATGATCTGAACTCCTTGCATTGCTCTGCTGCGTACCTGGCGCGGATCGCGCGCTACACCCGGCTGCGCTGTCGGGCGGGGGTCTTTCAGTCGATGGCGGTGCCGGAGAAGTCGTCGCAGAAGATGAACAGCCGGGGTGCACCGCCCCGGTCGGGGACGGTGTCGTTGGCCTCGGCACGCACGCCTCGGGCCATCACCGCACCGGAGCGGGGGTCGACGATGCGATAGGGGCGGGGAACGGTCTCGCCGAAGAAGAAGTCGAGGTCTCCGCCGTTGTGCGAGTAGGCCAGGTAGAAGACCCCGGGCACCAGGAGTCCTCGCGGATTCATCGTCTGCTCCCAGCTCGGCCGTGCCCCCAGGAACGGCAGCCCGTGCAGGATGGTGTTGACGAGCCCGACGTAGCGGGATCCCTCGAAGTCGAGGGCCTGCCTCCAGCCCGCGTCCGGGGCGGTGAAGTAGGGGGCGTGGCCGGGCTCGTCAGGGTGGAGCTTCCACTGCCACAGGCTGGCGGCCCCGTAGACGGCACCCATCGCGGCCCCGGCGCAGAGGTTGCTCCACGCTTCGTGGCCCTGCCACCATCCTCCGGCGAGCCCTGTCTCTCGGGTGTTCTCGTAGCTCGGTTCCCCGTTGGCTACGGCCTTTTCGGGGAGGTTGCGGACCATGTCGGCGAGTCGTTCCGGGATGTGGTCACCGAGGTGCCCGGTCTGGCACCACTGGAAGTCGAGCCAGGGTGCGTCCTGGTGCGCCCGGTTGTGTCCGTGCGGCCGGTAGTGGATTCCGGTGGGATGGCCGTAGGCATCGCTCTTCTCGATCTCCCGGCCGGCGGCCTCGATCTGGGGCTCGTCGCCCGCCCCGTCGGCACCGGGGAGCCATACGGCGGGCCAGGCCCCGTACCGGGCGACGAGATAGCGGCAGTAGCGGGCGTACTCGTCGGTGGGGATCACGGTGCCCGCGACTTCCAGGCCCTTCCAGCCGAAGCCCTGGAAGACCGGTTGCCAGACCGGCACGAGGCCGTGCTCGACGAGAATGCCGACCAGTTCCCCAGGAGGCTCCGACGTAAGTGGCCTGCAGCCCCGAGGCGAGCATCGTGGAGTTGTCGGTGGTGAAGGCGTCGACGTGGTCGACGGCGCCCTTCTGGATCAGGTCGTGCCAGAACGTGGTGACCTTGCGCGTGGCGGCGTCATCGAGCGAGATACCCATGGCGTTCGGTTCGTTCGCGTCGTAGCTGAACGCGGTGTTGCCGGCCTGCTGGAACAGGGCCAGAGCCAGGGAGGGCGTGTTGGCGGAGAAATTGCCGTACGTGCCGTCCTTCATCATCCTCTGGTAGTGCTCGGCCTGTTCGGCATACTCCTCCCAGGTCCTGGGAGGCGCATGGATGCCGGCCTTGGCCAGCAGGTCGGCCCGGTAGTAGAGGCCTACGGGCCCGGCGTCCACCGGGACGGCGAGCACGCGGTCACCGACCGAGACGTTCTGCCAGGCGCCCTCGGTGACTCGCTCTTCGCCTCGTTGACCCCGTAGGGCGAGAGGTCGACGATGCTTCCGTTGACGGCGAAGCTGTTGAGTTGCTCGTTCTCGATCATCGCGATGTCGGGAGCGCCCGTCTGGGCCGCGAAAGCCGTGCGCAGCTTGGGGTACTCGTCGGCGCTCTGACCGACGTTGGTCCAGCACACCTGGACGTCCTCATGTGCCTGGTTGAACTGCTCGACCACGTCGCCCATGGCGTTCCACCAGCCCCACACGGTGACGCGCGGGACGTTCTTGTGCACGATCGGGGCGGTGCACGAGTCCGGGTCGGCCCCCGTGGCGGAGCACCCAGAGGTGCCGAGCAGCAGGGCCGCTGCCGCGGACGCGGCGAGGATCATCTTCCATCTGGTCACCGTGGGCGTTCTCCATTGATCGCTGGGTGTCGCCGACGCGGACGGGCGTTGGCAGCGGGGGTGGGGAGCCTGGAGTCTCACAGGCTCCCGGCATCCGTGCGTATCCATGACGCAGCAGGTGAGGCGAGACGTTATCCATAACACCCGTGGTGCTGTCAACGGCCAGGACGAGTGTTTGACACAATTGTGTTATGCATCCCACACTGGCGTCGGTGAGGTGCTGATCTGCGCGCCTCCGACGAGAGCGAGAAGGGGAACGGTGAAGCGGTGAGCTTGTCCCGGTCGACGGAGCCGGCGCTCTGGGGTGACGACGAACCTGCTCCGCTCCCGGTCGGCATCGGCGGCTGGACGTTCACACTCCGGCACGACTCCCTCTGCGACCTTCGCTGGAAGCAGCAGCCCGTCCTGCGCGCCATCCGGTTCGTCGCCCGCGACCGCGACTGGCGGACGGCTCAGCCGGTTGCCATCCGCACGGACCCGCACCTCCCCGGGGAGCACGACTTCCACGTCCACCTGACCTACGCCTCACGCCGCCCGGACGAGGTCGCAGAGATCGAGGTCGACCTGTCCGTCGAGTGCCGCAACGATTCAGAACTGTTGGTTTCGGCGAGTGCGGTGGTCTGCCGGGACTTCCTGCGCAATCGTCTCGGTCTGGTGGTCCTGCACCACATCGCCGAGGCCGGGCGACCGCTTCGGGTGCATCACCCCGACGGGTCTGTGAGCCAGACCCGGTTCCCGCGTGACATCGCACCCCACCAGCCGGCGAGAAATGTCCGGGCGCTCACCTGGAACTCGGAAAACCTGCGGGTGTCCACCGTCTTCGCAGGCGACGTCTTCGAGATGGAGGACCAGCGGAACTGGACGGACGCCTCGTTCAAGACCTACAGCACGCCGCTCGCCGAACCGTTCCCGGTACAGCTCGCACAGGGCGCACGGATCACCCACACGGTCGGCGTCACAGTCGAGGAACCCGTCGTTCGAGAACGAGAAACAGCCGTTGCGGCAGCGCCTGCGAACGTCTCGTTCCATCCCACCGCAGAGCCGGTTCCACAGTTCCTGGTGGGAGCTTCGACGTCTCACGGCGCCACACCCCCGGGCCTGCCGTCCGTCGACGTCCTGGTCGAACCTGTCCTTGATGACGCCAACTGGCGAGCCGTGCTGATGAGAGCTGTCAAGGACGCGGCAGGCGGGCGGCTCGACGTCCGCCTGGTGACCAGTGATCCCTCACTCCTGGAAGCGGCTCTGGACCCGATTCAGGAGCTTCCGGTGGCTCGTCTGGGTGTGTACGACCTCACCACGCACGTGAGTGAGCCTCCTCTCTGGCGAGCACTCGTCGCCGGTGCCGCAGCCCGGCCCCTCCTCGCCGGGGTGGACCTGGTGGCCGGTGCCCGCGCTCACTTCACCGAGCTGAACCGGACTCTTGACCGGCTGCCGGACGACGCCACCGCGGTCACGTTCTCCATCACCCCTCAGATGCACGACACCGGACGCGATCAGTTGCTGGAATCCCTGCCGCTGCAGCGCCTCACAGCACGCCAGGCACTGGGACCGGGCGACCGGCCGCTCCATGTGGGACCGGTGACCCTGCGCCCCAGGTTCAATGCCGTGGCCACCAGTGCCCGCGCGACGAGCACCGTGCCGCATGTGCGGGACGGCTACGGCGCGCATTTCGTGCCAGGTTCGACGGACCCCCGCCAGGAGTCCGCCGGTTACGCCGCCTGGCTGGTCGCGTCAGCAGCCCAACTCGCCCTGCCCGGCGTGCTGAGCGTCACCTTCGCCGAAGCATGGGGCCCGCGCGGGCTGTACGACCAGCACGGCACGCCTCGCCCGGCGGCGGAGGCGTTCGCCCGCCTGATCGGACTGTCAGGAGCCGAACTGCTCGCCCCGAAGGGCGATCTGCCCGTGAACGTGTCCGTCCTGGCTGCGCGATCGCGAGACCGCGTGACGCTCATGGCCGCCAATGTCGGCCCCCGGACCGAACTGCTGGCTCTGGACAGTGGCCATGCGTTCTCACTGCCCGCCTGCTCCTGGCGGGCGATCGAACTGGAGGAGTGACCCGTTCCGTTCCCACGAAGGGAGGGGCACGGCAGAACTCATAGAATGCGCCCCGGTCCGGAGGGTGAACTCAAGACTCAGGAGAGCAGAAGCGATGTCCAAGGCGCAGTCGGATCGGCCGAAGCGCAGGCCCAGCATGTCCGACGTGGGACGCGCGGCGAATGTGTCCGCCCAGACCGTCTCCCGGTACTTCACCGGCGGATACGTCTCGCAGGAAGCCCGCGCCAAGATCGAGACCGCGGTCCGCGAACTCGGTTACAGCCGCAGCAGACTTCCCCGGATCCTCAGGGCCGAACGCACCGACACCCTGGGGTTCCTGGCCATGGGACCGATGAACTACGGCAATGCCGACATCCTGACCGGCATCAGCCGGGCAGCCATCGCGGCGGGACAGACACTGCTCACCACACAGATCGACCTCGACCCGTCCGAGGCGGACGGTCACGCGAAGATCGATCAGGCACTGCACAATCTGCTGTCCATGCGGGTGGACGGCATCGTTGTCGGATCTCCCTATCTCGGCGTCGACGACCTGCTGAAAGAGATCGCGGCCATGGTCCCGGTCGTGTTCCTGTCCGAGGTGAGCGCACCGGGCGTCACAGCGGTCCATGCCGATTCCTACGGCGCGGCCCTCCATGCGGCACGGCATCTCACCGGTCTGGGGCACCAGCGCATCCTGCATCTGGCCGGGCCGGCCAACCGCAACGAGTCCACCGAACGGATCCGCGGATACCGCGACGCCCTGGCCGAGGCACATGTGTCCCCGCTGCCCGTGGTCCAGTGCCGTGAATGGGATGCCGCAGCCGGGGCAGAGGCCGCTACGAAGGTGCGTCCGTCGTCCTTCAGCGCGGTTCTCGCCGCAAGTGACCAGATCGCCCTGGGCTTCATGGCCGAACTGCGCAAAGAAGGGCTGAGCGCGCCGGCCGACTATTCGATTGCCGGCATCGACGACATGCCGGAGGTGAAATACTATTCGCCCCCTTTGACTTCCTCCAGATTGGACTTCGCACGGGTCGGGGAGATCGCGCTTGAGGCCATCCTCGGACGTATCGGCGGACAGCCCCTCTCCGAAGCCGTGGTTGTTCCCAGCACTTTGTCCGTTCGTTCGTCTACGGCCCCATTTCGCTGAGTGCGTCGGCGCTGATCCCCCGGTTCCATCGAGCGCAGGGGTGCGCAGCGTGTTCAGGATGGCGAGCAGCGCACTCTCCTGGGCGGCTGGCATATCGGCGATGGTGCGTGCCCGCTCGCTGTGGAAATGGCGAGTGGTCCGGCGGTCGCCGTTGCTGTCCCGATTCCACCGGAGACAGCAAGGAGGTACTGCGGCTTTTGGACCAGGAGTTTCCGCCGGCCTGACGGCCCGCCGCCTCACCGGCGAAGCCGCCACCTGGTGTGGTCGCGAGGCGGCGGCTGCTCTTGTGTTGGTGAGGGCACCGCTCAGAACAGCTTGCGGAGAATGACCTCCAGGGAGTACTCCGTGTGTTCCCGCGCCGTCTGCCCGGCGCGGTTCGCGTCGCCCTCACAGACCGCGGTGATGAGATCGCCGTGCTGTCGCGAGGAGAGCGCGATCTCCTCCGCGCTGTACAGCGCGGCGATGCGTTTGGTGAAGTGGAAGAGGCGGTTGGCGCGGATCATCTCCAGCAGACGGCGGTTGCCGGAGGCGGCCGTGATGCTGTCGTGGAAGGCGTCGTTGCTGGAGACGCGGTCGCACAGGGAGTCCGCCGTCGGCGAGGTCATGCGTTCGCGCCACCCGGCGATCGCCTCACGCTCCTCGGGTGTGGCGCGCAGCGCGGCCAGCCGGGCGGCCTGGGCTTCCAGGCCGGCCCGGACCTCGTAGAGATGTGCCACTTCCTCCTGGGTGTACTCGTGCACCACCCAGCGCCGCCGCTGCGAGCGGATGAGCCCGTCGGCCATGAGCCGCTGCATGCTTTCACGGACGGGAGTGCGCGAGACGCCGAGCCGGGCCGCTATCTCGTCCTCCACGAGCGGCGCGTTGGGCCGCAGTACCCCGTCGACGATCTCCTTGCGCAAGGTCCAGTAGACCTCTTCCGACCGGCGACGCGCCGACGCCCTGCCGGCACTGCCCGTTGAAGCGTCCGGATGCTGTTCCGTCACTGGTCCGTCCTGTCCACTCCGCCCCGTTGCCGCCCTGGTCCCGTCGCCACCGACGTGCCGCTCAGTACACGGGGCGTTCCGCGTTCCCGGCGAGGCCCCGGTCCCAAGCGGGCACCGGCGGCGTGTAGTCGATCATGTGGGGTACCTCGATGTCCAGGTACAGCGGCCGCGGCCGCTCGGCGAAGTCGGCTACCCGGGCGGCGAGTTCGTCGGCCGAGCGGACCGCGTGGGCCTCCACGCCGCACGCCATGGCGACGGCGACCGCGTCGATCGTACCGGGGTCGACGCCGAAGTAGCGACGCCCGGTGTAGAGGTGCTGGAGCATCTTGATCCAGCCGAGGCTGTGGTTGGTGAACTGCACGAAGAGAACCGGAAGTTCGAGACGGGACACCGTCTCCAGCTCACCGCACGCCATCGCGAAGCTGCCGTCGGCGGCGCGTTGACACTGAAGGCGGGGGCGTCCCACGTGGTCACCCGCCCTCGGTAGGCGGAGTCGAAGAGGTCCGTCCAGGAGGTGGGCGGAGTACGGATGACCTTCTTGTTGTAGATGAGGCCCATCGCGTCCATCACCATGTAGGCGCCGAAACCGTCACCGGTGGTGTATCCCGGCAGCACCTTCGCGATGTTCGGTACGGACTTCTCGCTCACCGGTGCCCACAGCCCGTCGGCGGCGCCCTGGGCGAAGCTCTGCGCGTTGAAGAAGCCCAGGTTCAGCAGCGGCTTGTCGGCGTTGACCTGGACGGAGGACACCAGCTTGGGAAAGGTGTCCGCGTTGGTGCCCTCGATGTAGCGGATCGTCACGTCGTGCTTCTTCGCGAACGCCTGGGCGACCCTGCGCGGCACGGTCCCCTGCGCCCCTGCCCAGTGGAAGAGGGTGAGGGCGGTCGACCCGCCGGCCGAAGTGCGGCCCGGCGACCCACAGGCTGCCAGCAGACCGCCGCCCAGGAGGGCCGCTCCCGCGGCACCGGCAGAGCGCAGGAGTGCGCGACGATCAAGATACGTCATGGCGAATCCTCTGTCGTTCAAGGGCTGGACGGCCAACCGGCTCCAGGGTCGGGACTCCACGGAGCGGCCCCGCCGCCCGAGGAAGAATCTCGCATGCAGCTTCGCATGCGAAGTGGTATGCCAAAAGCCCCCGGTGATGAGACTTCACAGTGCTGCAACAAAGCCCCTCGCCGGAACGGGCGCATTTCACCTTCCGGATCGGCACCTCCGGTGCGGCCCGCCGCCCATGCGTCGTCTGGACGACCGGGGCGGGTCGAAGGGCCTGTCCGACGCGGCGGCCTGGTGGCTGCGCCACTCGCCGTCGGGCGCCCGGCAGCCTCACCCCATCGACCGCCGGTGGGCCGGCGCCCCAGCCGACCGAAAGACCGGTCCGGCCACGGCAGTTTGGAGCGGCTACGCCGGGTTGAGCTTGGTGTAGCGCCGTTTGAGGCGCCGGACCGCGCTGGCCGCGATGTCGGTGCGCCCGCGGGAGGAATCGGGCGTTGTCGATGACGAGCAGGTCGCCGGCGTCAAGGGGGGCGCGGGTCTGCCTGGCGGACTCGCGCACGGTGGCGGTGAACCGGTGCAATGCGCTCAGGTGTGCGGGGCCGGCGGTCTAGGGTGCCAGGGTCGAGCCGACTCCGGCGTCGCGACCTGCCTCACGGTGGCGCACGGTGAGGCGGCCGTCGGCGCGGCGGGCGAGCACGCTGGTGAGCGTGGGGGCGCGCCCGGCGTCGGTGGGCACGTTCAGGCTGGGACAGCCGGGGTTCTTGAAGGTACGGCGCCTGTTCAACGGCGCCTGGCCGAGCACTGAGTAAGACCCGGCGAGCGACAAGAGCGCCTACGCCATCGACTGGAAGGCCTCACCAGGTCCGATGTCCCGCCGGGAGCCTCCGCCAACTTGAAGTCGCAGGTCAAAGGGCCGGTGTGTCGGTCCCCAGGTGTGCTCACACTGGTCGTAGGCGGCAGTCTGCGGAGTAGATCGTCCGTCAGCTTGTCGCTTGATACTCCAGCTGTAGATCGTGTTCAGGCTGGTGAGAGCCCGGTGGGTGGTGCTGCTCTACGCTGCCCTCATGATCGCCAAGCTGCAGTGCGTGGTGCTGGATTGCGCCGATGTCGTTGAGCTGTCCCGGTTCTACCAGTCGCTTCTCGGCGGCGAGGTGAACCAGCCGGATCCGCGATGGTCGCTCGGCGACGGCTGGGCGACGCTCCACGCCGACAACGGGTTCGTGCTGGCCTTCCAGCGGGTGGAAGATCATCAGCCGCCGAGCTGGCCGGATCCTGCTCGGCCCCAGCAGTTCCACCTCGACCTGGGAGTCGAGGACCTGGACCAAGCGCTGGAAGAGGTCCTCAAACGGGGCGCCACACTGCTCGATGAGGGTGATGGAAAGCGGAGTTGGCGCATCTTCGCGGATCCCGCAGGGCACCCGTTCTGCCTCGTCCGGGACTGACGGGGAGACACCGCAGGGTGCGGCCTCCGTTGATCACCGTGAGTTGTGTGGACTTACGAAGAGACGGTGGCCGCAGGTCACGGAGAGCTGTATCCCGCGTTCCTGGCCACCCTGGTCAAGGTGGCAGGTTCCAGATGGCGGGTAGAGGAGACCTTCCAAAGCGAGAAGGGACTGGCCGGGCTGGACGAGCACCAGGTCTGCCGCTCCTGGGCACGATAGGTAAGCGGCTTCGAGGGGTGCTGTGGATTTCGGCTCTGTGATCATCGCGGTGGCAGGTGTGGCTGGCACATTGGGGGGATCGTTGCTTACCCAACGTGCCTCTGAACGGGCAAAACGTCGGGAGATAGAGCTGGTTCGGGACCAGGAAGAGGTCCGCGAGAATCTACTTCTCCGACGCACCTGCTACGTGGAGCTCAATCGGGATGCACGTCAGTTCACCACGGCGCTCAGCCATTTTCTGCATGCCATGCAGGAACGCAGGATTGAGGAGCCCGACCGGGCAGAACTCGATGAGGCAAAAAGAGCCCACCGCGACACGTACTCCCAAGCTCAGATGATCGCCCCTGACGACGTCCTCGTATCTGCGAGTGAGGTCAACAAAGCCCTGAACGGGGTATACGGACAGGTCAAACGCCTTGAGCGAGAAGAGCCCGAGCCTGAGGAGACGATGGCCGCTGCCTTCCGGGCCCAAGCGGAGGTGTGGGATCTGCTGCGGGCTCTGAGGACCGTGATGCGCCGTGACCTCGGGGTGACCTCTGTGAGTGACGATGCGTCGGTGCGTCTCTGAGTCCGCCAGTTCTTGAGGTGAGCGAAGCCGTGTTCGACCGGGGCGCGCCCGACGGCGAGGATCCGGTTGGCTTCCTTCTGGCCAGTGTGACCTTGTGGGTGCGGCTGGCGTGGAAGCCGGTGACGATCACGGGGCGCGTGCATCGCTGTCCAGGCCGCGGAAGCCGAGGTCCACGAGGGCGCCGACGCCGACGGCATGCAGGTGGGCCAGGATGTGATCGTGGCGGGCGGCGGTGGTGTCGTGCGTGAGGCCGGGCCGGGCGGCGGATATCCAGATCAGGCGCCCCTTCTCGTCTGTCAGGGCGAGGAAGCGCAGGCCGTGATGATGGTGTTTGCCGGAGTACTGCCTCGGTCCTCGCCCGCGCCCCCCGCATCCGCCGCGAGCGCCGCAACCGGCATCCACGCCGAACTCGACCCGGGCACCTACGACACCGGCGTCAAGGTCGCCGGCAGCGACAGCCTTCCCGCGGATCATGCGTTTTCCCTTGACGAAACACACCCGGTCGGCAAAGGGTGTGCTTCAGCCGCGCGGCCCGACCGCGGCGAGAAAGAAGGGTACCGGTGGACGTCCGAGGAGAAGACGCGCTCTCGGCGCTACCGCCGTCGCCACAGCTCTGGTGGGAGAACTCCGCCCCCGGCCGTCCAGACAACGTTGTCAACGCCGAGCGGACCCAGACTCGCACCGCCTGGCGCACTCGGTCCTGGGCGCTGCCATGTGGCGTCCGGGCCACAGGCACCGACCGCCGCTCCCCCGGGACCATGACGCATCCCGCCCCCCACCACCGTCCGCCACCGTAGGTACCGCAAGACACTCAGCGGGGCGGGACCGTGGATGCGCGCCCCGTCCCCGAATCCGGGTTCCGCTCTCGCCGCGGTGCCCTCCGGCCGTGCGGCTGACGCCGTGCCATCACTGCGACAACGTTGTCTCAACCCTATGAGGAGAACACTGTGGGGTCGATCTCCCTCCCTCTCGGCCGTCGCCACCTGCTGCAGTTCCTCGGTGCCACCGGCGCCGCGGCGGCCCTGTCCGCAGGACCGGGCTCCCCGTCGGCCGTCGCCGCCGCGCGCGCCGCTGCGTCGGACGGTTCCGGCGACACCGACGACATCACCGCCACGTACTACCGCGTGCTGCTGCGGCACACCCGTTGGTCCGAGACGCAGTGGGACGAGGCGCGGGGCATCTACACCGACAAGTACTTCGGCTTCGCCGTCGTGCTCGGCCACGCCGTGCTGCTGACCCACGGCACTTTCGACGAGGAACAGGCCGGCATCGACCGGGACACGCTCAAGCGCCGAACCCTCGCGACGCTGCGCCACTTCGCCGCATCGAACCGGCTGACGGGCGGCAAGCAGTGGGGCCGTACGCTGTTCTTCGACACCACGTTTCAGTCGTACTTCATCCTGGCCGCCCGGCTGCTCTGGGACGACCTCGACGCGGAAACCCGCTCCCTGGTGGACCGGATCGCCCGCGAGCAGGCGGCGTACACCTCCTCCCTCGGCACGGGCGACGACCCGGACTCCGGTGACTGGACCCCCAACGGGCTCAAGGGCGGGTACGTCGGCGACACCAAGCTGGAGGAGATGGGGCTCTACTCCCAGACCCTCGCCCCGGCGCTGGCCTGGGCGCCGGACGACCGGCGCCGCGCCGACTGGGCCACCGGCTACGGCACCTGGTCGCGCAACGAGGCCGGCCTGCCGCAGGCCGACCTGGCCAACCCGGCGCGCGTGGACGGCGTTCCGGTCTCCCGTAACACCGCCCAGAACATCTACGACACGTTCATCGTGGAGAACCACGGCTCGTTCGGACCGCACTACCAGGCGGAGCTGTGGCGCACCTCGGGCCGCAACGCCGCGCACTTCCTGGCCGCGGGCCTCCCGCTGCCCGAGGTGCTGACCCGGCAGCCGAACGCCGGCCCGTTGTGGCGCACCCTGCTGGGTGTGATGTCCGACGCGGGCGAGCCGCTGATGCCGATGGTGAACGACCGCGAGCATCTCTACGGGCGGGACGTGATCCCGTTGGCCTTCCTTTCCCGGGTGATGGGCGACCGGGCCGCGGCCCGCGCCGAGTTGGAGCTGGCCTCGCGTCTGGAGGCGTACCAGCAGTACCCGCCGGAGTACCGGCTGGCGAAGTTCTCCGGCGAGCCCAAGTACGAGCCGGAGGCGCGCGCCGAACTCGCCATCAGCTATCTGCTGCACATCTGGCCGCACGCGGGTGAGCGGGTGACGCCGCTGTCCCGAGCGGAGCTGTTCGAGCACGCCTCCGGGGTCACCGACTTCGGGACCGGCCCCGGCCTGGTGTCCCACCAGACCCGCGCCGCCTGGGCGGGCGTGGTGACCAAGCCCGGCTTCGTCAAGTTCGCCTGGCAGCCCGGCCACGACGACTGGCTCTTCCGGCTCAGCGGCAGCACGCCGATGTTCCTGCCCTCGGCCTCCGTGGAGGTCACCGGCCGGTCGGTGCGGGTGCACACCAGGCTGCGGGACGGCTTCGACGGCAGCGCCACGCTGCTGCGGCTGCGGGACGGCTTCGCCGGCTGCACTACGCTCCCCACGGGCGCCGTCGTCTACGCCGCCGACGGCCAGGACACCCGTGGCTGCCGGCTGGAGGTGCACAATCTCACCATGCCGGGCGTGCCGGGCCTGGACGGCAGCCGCACCTACCGCTTCGAGGAAGGCTCGGCCACGGTCGACGCCAAGGACACCTCCGGCGGCTCGACGGGCCGTGTCGACGAGCTGGCCTTCGACCGCACGACGGTACGGCACCTGCGTGTCCTCGGCGTGCAGCCCGACCCGTCGTACGGGTACTCGCTGTTCGCCGTCGAGGCCCGCGACGGCGAGGAGGGTCCGGACCTCGCGCGCGGCGGGAAGGCCACGGCCTCCTCGTACACCCCGGGCAAGGGACCGGAACTGGCCGTGGACGGCGACACCACGACCCGCTGGGCCGTGTCCACCGCCGACCGGCCGCGGGCCGACAGCTGGCTGGCGGTGGACCTCGGCGCGGTGCGCACGCTCGACCGGGTCACCCTGCGCTGGGAGAAAGCCGCGGGCCGCGCCTACCGCGTTCAGGGCTCGGCCGACAACGAGCAGTGGACGGACCTGGTGAGCGGGCCTGCCCCGTCGCTGCGCAGCGGCGGCGGATGGCTCGACGTCGACGGCCGCGCGGGCCTCGTGCTGCGCGGCGAACGGCACCCGCTGGCCGTGTACGGGGACATGATCGTCCTGGCCGAGGGGGCGCAGGGCCCGCTCGTCGTCGAGGGCCACTGCGGCGCATCCGCCGCCGAGTTGAGCGCGCTCGCCGGTCGGCCGGCGCCCGCAGCCGAGGACCCCGGGGTCCGCGCGGCGGTCACGGACGGGTATCTGAGCCTCTTCAACCTCTCGGCGCAACCGGTCCGCACGACGGTCGCCCTGGAACAGGGGGGTCGCCACCGGGAGGTCTATGAGGGCGAGCAGATGGTGACCGGGAACGGCCTGCGCTACGACGCGCGCCTCGACGAGGCGTCGGCGCGCCTGCTGCCGCCGAGGTTCACACTCGTCCCGCTGTCGGGACGGTCGCTGCCGACCGGGCTGCAGGTGCGGGTCCTTGACGCCGCCACCCTGCACCTGTCCGGGCCGACCTGCCGGGTGCGGGTCGAGGCCCAGGGCCGCAGCACGGTGGTGACGGTGCGGCCCGGCCGCGGCACGGACGTCACGGTGCCCGGCGCACAGCCGTATCCGACGACGGACCACGCGCTGGGCCGCAGCACCTTCCCGAACGCGCCGCTGCCCCCGGGCATGTCGGAGCCGGACGCCGCGGTGGACGGCGACCCGGACACCTCATGGCGTCCGGGCCGTAACGGCCGCCTGGTCGTGGACCTCGGCGCCCGGCGCGCGGTACGCCAGGTGGAGGCCGAGTGGTCCCGCAAAGACGCACCGGCCGCGTACGTGGAGTTCAGCGACGACGGCGTGCACTACCGCCGGGTGGGCACACTGGACGGCCGCGGCCGCGTCCGCCGTCTGCACCGCACCGGCTCGCCGCGCTACGTCGCGCTCGCGGTGTCCGGCACGCCGGACGGGCACACCGGCGTCGCACGGCTTTCCGTGTACTGAGCCGCAGGTGCCCCGGTGCCGGGGCACCTGTCCCATCCCACACGGACGAGTCCAGGCCGCCGCCGCGGGCCGCAGGGCCCGGCCCACCCGGCCGTCGGCTGAGACGGGCTCGCGGGCGCATCCACCGCGCACACCGGCCTGCCCCCAGGCGAACTGAGGCATCCACCGTGCCGTTCCTGTCATCTGACGGAAACGGATGCCGGTCTCGGTGGGTCAGTATCCGATGGTGAAGCGGCGGTCGAGGTGCCGGGGATCCTCGATCTCGTCGACGAGGGCGAGAGCGTAGTCCTCGTAGGAGACGCGGGCCTGGCCGTCCTCGCCGACGACCGGGTGGTCGAGGCCGGTGCGGTAGCGGCCGGTGCGCTCGCCGGGGGCGAAGTGCACCGGGGGCGGGGAGACGTACGTCCAGGTCACGTCGTCACCGAGTGCCTGGTAGGCGTCGAGGGCCTGGATCTGGCCGATCGCGTAAGGCTTGAACTCCTCCGGGAAGTCCGGCGCGTCGAAGAAGCGCACGCCGTCGTCGTTCAGCAGGCTGGCGCCGCCGCCCATGTGGAGGATGCGCGGTCCCTTCGGGCCGAGGGCACGGGCGGCCTCGGCGACGGTGGCCACCGCCTCGGTGTACAGCCGCGCCTCGGGACCGCCGACGGTCAGCACCAGCGCGTCGGCTTCCTGGGCCAGTGTGGCGACCGTCTCGGTATCGGTGACGTCGCCCGCCACCGCACGTGCGCCGTCGGGGAGTTGGCCGAGTCGTGCCGCGTCACGGGCGACGGCGGTCACCTCGTGACCGCGGGCGGCCGCCTCGGCAACGACGCGGGAGCCGGCCTTCCCTGCGGCTCCGAAGACAACGATCCTGCTCATGTTCTTACTCCTTGGGGTGCGGGTTCAGGCGCCCTGCGCACCGAAGAGGTACTGGTCACCGGGCGGACGGCCTCCGTCTGGCTGCCCGTGCCCATCCACTCTCACTGCGGCAGATCCGGCAGGCGAGATACGCTGAAGACCCTTGATGGTCAAAAACGGACAACACTGGGGTCATGGTGCCGATGCGACACGTCGCCGGCCGGGCCCGGACAGGTGACGGCCCGATCCCGGGATTCGGGTTCAACCCGCCGACCGCACCGGTCTCCGGCTTCGAGATCACCGACCTGGCAGCCCTGCACACACGCATGGCCGACGGCAGTCTCGAACGCGTTCACCGTGTCGGCTTCCACACGGTCACGCTGATCACCGACGGGAGCGGGGAGCACACCGTCGACTTCGTCAGCTACCCGTGCCGCCCCGGCACACTGCTGTGGATCCGCCCCGGCCAGGTCCAGCGCTTCGGCCGCCCCGGCACGATGAACGGCCCGCACCTGCTGTTCACCCCCGCCTTCCCCGCCCACCTCACGAGCACCGCCCGCCTCCTGGACGAGTGGCACGGGCCCGTCTGCCGGCAGCTCGGCACCGGCCGCGACCACGCCGCCGTCTCCACTCTGCTGAGCCAGCTGCGTGCCGAGTTCACCCGGCGGTCCGGTACCGTCTCCCCGGACATCCTCCGGCTCGAACTCGCCACCCTGCTGCTGCACATCGACCGGCTGCCACGGCACGGCGCGCACACCGACCCGGACGCCGGCGGCGAGATCTACGCCCTCTTCCGCGCCGAACTGGAACGCTCCTACGCCACCACCCGCCGCGCCGAGGACTACGCCGGCCACCTCGGGTACACCGTCAAGACCCTCACCCGCGCCTGCCTGGCCGCCACCGGCCAAACCGTCAAGCAGGTCATCGACACCCGCGTCGCCCTGGAGGCTCAGCGGCTGCTCGCCCACAGCGATCAGCCCGTCGCCCTGATCGCGCGCCGCCTCGGCTTCTCGGAGCCCACCAACTTCGGCAAGTTCTTCACCCGCCACACCGGCACCGCCCCCGGCGACTTCCGCCGCAGCCACCAGCTTTCGGCGTCCTGACCGAAGGCCGTACGCCGACGGCACGTCCGTTCCGCACGGCACCGGCCGGCCGGTGGTTCGCGGAGGCAGCGCCAGGATCGCCGACGCCATGGGGCGCCGGCGTCAGCTCCGTGCCGGGGCGGGTGCCTCTGCCGCGGCCCCGGAGGTGCGGCCGGGGCCGGGCGCGGGTGCTGCCGGCCGGACGAGGAGCAGTACGGCGACGGCGCCGAGGGCCGCCGCCAGGGCCGAGAGCAGGAAGACGCGGTCAAGACCGGCGGCGAACGCCCGGTGGGCGAGGTCGGCCGCCGCCGCGCGCTGCCCGGCCGGTGCGGAGGCGATCATCCCGTTCGCCCGGCCCGAGGCCAGGGCGTCGGCGGCGGCGCCGGCACGCGGGAGCCCGCCCGCCGTCAGCGTGGCGGTGGCCCTGTTCGCGAAGGCGGCGCCGAGGACGGCGATGGCCAGGGTCATACCCGACTGGCGTGCCGTGTTGACGGCGCCGCCGGCCATCCCGGCACGCTGCGGGGGCACGGTGGAGGTGGCGGCAGAGACCAGTACGGGTGTGGCCAGGCCCACTCCGACACCGGTGACGACGAGCCCCCAGGTCAGCGACGCGGCGCTCGCACCCTCCGTCATGCCGGCGCTGAGCAGGAGCATGCCCGCCGCCACCAGCAGCAGCCCGAGCCCGATGGGCCGGCGCGGGGAGAGACGCTGGATGTACCGGCCTGCCACCACGGACACGATGAACGAGGCGGCCGCGAGCGGGGTCAGGGCGAGTCCCGCCCTGACGGGAGAGAGTCCGACGAGTGACTGCAGCCACAGCGACACGAGTGCGAGGCAGCCGAAGGCACCGGCCTGCAGGAGGAACGCTCCGGTCATCAACCCGGTGAAGGAGGGGTTGCGCAGCAGCGTCAGGTCCAGCATCGGCGAGTTGCCGCGGCGGGCGATGCGGTGCTCGACGGCCACGAAGCCCACCAGGGCGAGTGCGGCGACGGTGAAAGAGAGGCGAGTGGCGGCGGTGCCCCAGCCGTCCTCCGCGCCGCGGATGAGTCCGTAGGTGAGGGCGCCCGCGGCCACGGTGAAGGTCGCGGCCCCGAGGACGTCGACGCGGTTCTTCCGGCCGGCCGCGGCCGGGCGGTCGGTGACCATGACGCGCCGGGTCAGGACGACGGCGACGGCTGCGACGGGCAGGTTGACCCAGAAGATCGCGGGCCAGCTGATGTGCTGGGTCAGCACGCCGCCCAGCAGCGGTCCCGCCGCCGCGGCGGCCCCGTTGGTCGCTCCCCACAGGCCGAACGCCGTACCGCGGTCCCGTCCCCGGTAGGAGGCGAGCAGCAGAGCGGGGGCGGTGGCGAACATGGCGGCCCCGCCGATGCCCTGCACGGCGCGCGCCGCGACGAGCACGCCGACGTCGGGGGCGAGGCCGCACACCAGCGAGGCCGCGGCGAACAGCGCGAGCCCTCCCACGTAGGCCCGGCGGTGCCCGTAGCGGTCGGCGAAAGCGCCGGCGGCGAGCAGCAGTGCCGCCAGGGCCAGCGCGTAGGCGTCGATGACCCACTGCAGCGACGCGAAGGAGGCGCCGAGGTCACGGGCCATGCTGGGCAGCGCCACGTTCACGATGGTGACGTCCACCAGCAGGACGAACGCGCCGAGACAGATCGCTATGAGCGGTCCCCACTTACGCATGTCGTTCTCTCCGTTCAGGAATCGAGGGCGGACCGGAACTCGGCCCTCGACAAGGGTTGACGGTGCATGCGCGATCGGAGGACTGACGAAGGTCGATCTGCACGTATTCTCTAAAATCGACGGCATGAAGACGTATCTCGACAGTGCGGACTCCTCCGGGCGTCACCTCACGGACGAAGACCTGGCCCTGGCGCACGCCCTCCAGATCGACGGCCGCGCCTCCTTCACGGAGATCGCGGCGGTGCTGGGCGTCTCCGACCAGACCGCGGCCCGCCGCTGGGCCCGCCTGCGCGCCACCGGGAAACTGCGTGTGCTGGGGCTGACCGATCCGTTCCGGCTGGGAGACCTGTCATGGTTCGTGCGCGTGCGGTGCACTCCGGACGCCGCCGCTTCCATCGGCGCGGCGATGGCCCGCCGTACGGACACCACATGGGTCACCCTCACCTCGGGGGGAACGGAGACGATGGCCTCGGTCCGTACGCGGGGTCCCGGCCTTGAAGAGCCCTTGCTGGTCCAGAAACTGCCCAGCACGCCCCGGGTGGTCGATGTCTCCGCGCACTGCGTCCTGCACGTGTTCTTCGGGCGGGATCTCGCCCCCATCAACAAGAGCGGGCCGCTGACCGACGCGCAGGCCGCCGCGCTGGCCCCACGGCCAAGGGACGGGAAGCGGGCGGCCGGCACCGGGCCCGTTGTGCTGGACGGCCGTGACCGGCTGCTGCTCGACCTGCTGGCCCGCGACGGCAGGGCGCCGGTGGGTGAACTGGCCGATGCCACGGGACTGTCGGTGTCCACGGTGCGCCGCCGCATCAGCGATCTGCGCGCCGAGGGCGTGCTGTACTTCGACATCGACTACCACCCCGACGTCCTGCACCGAAAGCTGCGTACCGCCCTCTGGCTGGAGATCGATCCCGCGCGGCTGGCCGAGGCGGGCGAGGCGCTGGCGGCGCATCCCGAGGTGTCGTTCGCCGCGGCGGTGACCGGCGCGACGAACCTGTACGCGAGCATCCAGGTGGACTCTCCGGAGTCCCTTTACCGCTACCTCACCGAGGCCGTGGCCGCCCTGCCCGGACTTCGGCACACGGTGACCACGCCGATCCACCGGACGCTCAAGGGTCCGGGCCCCTACCCTCCGCCCCCGGAACCATGACTGTCCCCGCCGCCTCGGCGCCGACACGGGCCCCGCTCCCCCACTTGCGCGCCTTCCAGCGGGACTTCACCGCCGACGCGCCGATTATGCAAGTCAAGATACCGTGGTCTACGAGACCACAGTATCCACATCTACAGTGTTGCAAACCGTGGTCTGTGGTGCCATGCTGCGAAGCATGTCGGCGAAGCAGAACAAGGACGACCAGGACCCCGACGTGCAGAGGGTCCGCAATACCCGCGCCGAGATCGCCCGCACGGAGAAGCAGCTCGCCCAGCTCCGCAAACAACTCGAAGACGACGTTCGTGCCGCCGTCACCGCACCCGTCGGCGGAAAGCTGCCGTACGGACGGGTCGCCAGGCTCGCCCGTATGCTGGGCTACAAGGACTCCAGCATGATCTACACCCTGCGTGACAACAGCCTCGCCCGTGCGGGACAGCGGTTTGCACAAAGCGCCGCCAAGGACGACAAGAAACCATCTGCCGAAAAGTCTGACGGCAGACCAGGCCGGATGAAGCCAACCGCCGCCTGACCGACCGCCACGTAGGGGACTGCCGTTCATGACTACCGCCACCCTCAGCTCCGGGTCCGTGCCCCCCATGCCCGACAGGACGCCGAAGGCGCTCCGCGCCGCCATCGCCCAGCATGCGCCGCAACTCCTCGTCGACTTCGATCGGCACTGGCGCCGTGACATCGCCGACGCTTACGACCTCGCGCCGGTCCCCGCCTTCATGGCCCGCTGGTGGGGCGAGTTCGCCCTCGCCCGCGACCCCCGGCTAGAAGCGAAGGTGCACGGCCTGGAGGACGAGGCCGGCCGGGAACCCGACTACGCCCGCGCCAAGTCACTCATTGAAGAAGCCGGACGCATTCGCCGCACGGCAGCGAAGGCGGAGCCCGGCCAGTGACCGGCGGTTTCATGGGGCCGCCCTGGCAAGCCGACTGGACCAAGAACGCCGAGGACAACCGAAACGCCCTCCCCGAAGAGGCCCGTGCCTTGGTCGACGAAGCCCGCGCCGAACTCGTCACCGCCGCTGACCCGTACTTCCGGGGCATCGACAGCGACCGCGACCTCCCAGGCGGAATGAGTGTCGAACCCGTCCAGTCCACCCGCCCAGGTGGCGAGCACATCATCTACTTCGATCACGGCCGGGGGTGGCTCCGGTACCACTTCACCCGCAGGAGCACCGATCCTCAGATCGTGATCGATGAGTGTTTCTGGCAGTGAGCCGGCCACCCTGACCCTGGATCCAGCGCGTCTCCCGTCCGGCGCATGCAGTTGCGGCTTGGCTCCTGCAACTGTGGGGCGGCTGGGCGCCGCGGGCGGGATCCCGTTGTGCTGGAACGTCCCGAATGCCGGCCGGGCCGGACCCCGCTCACCGGCCTCGGCCACCCGCCCCCGGATAGACTCCTTCGCATGGTCCGATCGTCTCGTGGTGCGAGCCCCGGGATGTGGCGGCGCGAGAAGGGGACCGTGGTGCGCCGAGCCGCGGCACTTCCGGACCAGGCAACAGCCCCCTTTGCCATCATCGCCGGGTCGCAGGTTCCTCGCGTTCCCACGGAGTGGGCGCCGCACGCGCATCCCCTGCATGAGCTTGTGTGGGTACGCGGGGGAACGCTGACGTCCCGTGTGGAGGACCGTATCTTCACCGTGTCCGAGGGACACGGGCTATGGATGCCGGCCGGAGTGGTGCACGGGGGGCGGTCGACGGCGGGTGCGGAGTTCCACGAGGCCTTCTTCGCCCCCGACCGCACGCCGTTCGCGTTCGAGGGGCCGATAGCGATTGCGATGACGCCGTTGCTGGAGTCGTTGCTCACCCATCTGTCCCGCACGGATCTCGATGCCGCGGCCAGGGCGCGGGCTGAGTCGGTCGTGTTCGACGTGCTCCAGCCGTTGGAGAGCCAGTTCGCGTTGCAGTTGCCCGGCGACGCCCGGATCGATGCGATCACCGAAGCCTTGCTGGACGATCCTGCCGACTCCCGCTCGCTGGAGGAGTGGGCGCGGTGGCTGGGGATCAGCGACCGCACGATCACCCGTGCGTTCCGCCACGCGACAGGGCTGTCCTTCGCACAGTGGCGGCAGGTGCTGCGCGTCCATCGGGCGCTGACGCTGCTCTCCGAGGGGCTGGACGTGCAGACCGTCTCCGAGACGCTCGGCTACGCGCAGCCCAGCACCTTCATTGCCGCCTTCCGGCGAGTCATGGGAACCACGCCGGGCGCGTTCTTCGACTCGGCCGACGGCACCCCGGACGGTGTCCGGAATCCCGTATCGAGTGTCCAGAACTCCTGATTGTCGACACGGCGAGCGGAATATAACCTTCTCGAAGTTAGGCAACCCTTAGTTGTTGCTCGCCGCGTACGGAGTTCCCGGGCGCCGGAGAGTCTGTGCTGCCCGGCCGGCAACGGCCGGACGGAGGGTGCCGCAGTCGTTGCCCCTCCAACCATCCGGACCCACCCATGTTCACAAGCTCCTCCCCGCGCGCCGGCCGGCGTGCGGCCGATCCGGCCACGCCGGGGGCCGCCCTCAGCGGGCACGATCTGGTGCTGCGATACAGCGGGAGGCCGGTCGTCCACGGCGTCTCGCTGGCCCTGGAGCCCGGTCGCGCGACCGCTCTGGTGGGGCCGAACGGCAGCGGGAAGTCCACGCTGCTGCGCGCGCTCTCCCGACTGCACCGGGTGGACGGCGGCCGGGTGACGCTCGGCGGCCTTGACGGGCCGCCCGAGCGCGACGCGGCTCTGCTCAGCGCCCGTCAGTTCGCCCGCGAGGTCACGCTGTTCTCCCAATCGAGGCCCGCGCCCCATGGACTGACGGTCAGGGAGGTCGTGGCGTTCGGACGCCACCCGTACCGGCGTGGCTTCGCCGGACCGACCGCCGAGGACCGGCGCGCCGTCGACCACGCCATGGGCGTCACCGGAGTGCGGGAGATGGCCGGCCGGCCGGTCGGGGAACTCTCCGGCGGGGAGATGCAGCGTGTCTGGCTCGCGGCCTGCCTGGCCCAGGACACCGGCGTCGTGCTGCTGGACGAACCGACCAACCATCTGGACCTGCGCTACCAGATCGAGACGCTCGACCTGGTGCGCGATCTCGTCGAGGAGCACGGCATCGCGGTCGGGATCGTGCTGCACGACCTCGACCAGGCCTCCCGCGTGGCGGACACGCTGGTCCTGATGCGCTCCGGCCGCGTGCACGCGGTGGGCGCACCCGCCGACGTCCTCACCGCGGAGAACATCGGCGAGGTCTACGACATCCGTGTCGAGGTCGGCGTCGACCCTCGCACGGGCCGTCTCCGTATCGATCCACTCGGGCGGCACCCCGCCCGAGGCGGCACATCCGCCGCCGCAACGAATCGCAAGAAGAATCGCAAGAAAGAGGACCCTTCATGAACCGTGCCCGTCGCCTGGCGGCGTCAGCCTCCGCAGGGCTCGTCGTCCTCGCCGCAACGGCTTGCGGCACGACCACCGTCGACAAGGCCGAGGCCAGCAGCAGCGCCGGCGCGTCACCCGCGTCGAAGAGCTGCGCCAAGGACACCACGACCACCTCTACGAAGCCGGTCTCCTTCACGGACGGCGTCGGTCGGCAGGTGAAGCTCGACAAGCCCGCCGAGCGGATCGCGGTCCTGGAGTGGCAGCAGATCGAGGACGCGCTGACCCTGTGCGTCACCCCCGTCGCGGTCTCCGACGCGAAGGGATACCGCACCTGGGTCAGCGCGGAGAAACTGCCCGGCGGGGTGACGGATGTCGGCACCCGTGAGGAGCCCGACCTCGACACCCTCTTCGCGGCGAAGCCCGACCTCATCGTCGTGGAGGCGTTCGACGCCACCGACGAGACCCTTGCGAAGCTGGAGAAGCGAGGCGTCCCCGTGATGGCCACACGGGGGGCAGACCCGGCTGATCCGATCGGGAACATGCGGGACGTGTTCAGCATGATCGGCAAGGCGACGGGGCGCACCGAGCGGGCCGGCCAAGTGCTCAAGGAGTTCGACGAACACCTCGCGACGGCCAAGAAGCAGGTCGCCGCCGCCGATCTGCCGACGAAGGACTTCCTGTTCTTCGACGGATGGCTTCAGGGAGGCAACCTCACCGTCCGCCCCTACGGCAAGGGCGCCCTGTTCACCGAGATAGGCGAGCAACTCGGCATGACCCCCGCGTGGACCGACGCCGTCAACAAGGCCCACGGGGACGGGGGCGTCGATCCCGCCTACGGCCTCGCGCAGACCGATGTCGAGGGACTCACCGCGGTGGGGAACGCCAACCTCTTCTACGCCAACGACGAAGGGGCCGGGGGCTATGTCGCGGCGCTGGAGAAGAACCCGATCTGGAAGTCCATCCCGGCCGTGAAGGAAAACCGCGCGCACGCCTTCCCGGCGCGAGTGTGGGGCGCCGGCGGTCCGCGCTCCTGCGAGCAGGCGATCGACGCGTACGTCGACGTACTCGACAAGAAGTGAACACACCGCGGATATCGGCACGCGGAGGGAGAACGCTGCCGCGCGCCGAGCACGGCGGCGGCCCCACCGGGGTGGTCGTCCTGGCACTCCTGCTCATCGTGACCGTCCTGGTGGGCCTGTGGCACCTGACACAGGGGACGTCGGGCGTCGGCGTCGGCGACCTGGTGCGGTATCTCGCCGGGGAACGGGAGAACACCGGCGGGGCGCCGGTCGGCGAGATCCTCACCGGCTCGCGCCTGCCGCGCCTGCTCGCGGGCGTGGCGGTGGGCTTCGCCCTCGGCTCCGCCGGCGCGCTGCTGCAGTCCGTCACGCACAACGCGCTCGCCTCCCCCGACACGCTTGCGGTCACGGCCGGTGCCTACTTCACGCTCTCGCTCGTCGCGGCCTTCGGTCTCGCCGTCCCGCTGTGGGCGTCGGGCGCCGTCGCATTCGCCGGCGGCCTGCTCGCGGCGGCGCTCGTGCTGCTCCTCGCAGGCCGGGCCGCGGGCACCGCGGGCACACGCCTCATCCTCGCCGGATCGGCCACGGCGATGGCCCTGGACGCGGCGACCGGGATGTTCCTCATCCTGTTCGACCAGAACACGACCGGTCTCTTCGCCTGGGGAAGCGGTTCGCTCGCGCAGTTGAACATCGACGCGTCGGTCCGCGCCTTCCCCCTCGTGGCCATGGTGCTGTGTGTCGCCCTGGCGCTGTCCCGGAGGCTGGACGTGATGAACCTCGGCGACGATGCCGCGTCCACTCTCGGCGTGCCGATTCGGACCACCCGCGTGACCGCGGTGCTCTGCGCGGTACTCCTGACCAGCACGGCGGTGACACTCGCGGGCCCGATCGCCTTCGTCGGCCTCGGCGCCCCCGTTGTGACCCGTCTGATCGCGGGACGGGTACGGTCGCTGCACCGGCACCTCCTCCTGGTGCCCGCGGCCGGGCTGCTCGGCGCGCTGCTCATCCTGCTCGCGGACGCGTCGCTGCGTGCGGTGCAGGGTGCGGACGGGGCCGCCTCCATTCCCACCGGGGTGCCGACCGCGCTGCTCGGCTCCGTCGTGATCGTGGTCCTCGCGCTCCGCCTCCGCGACACGGGCGGGCTCCGGCATCCACCGCACACGCGAGTCGCCACACGGTCGCGCCGCGCGTTCCTCCTCGTCGTGTTCGGCACGGTCACCCTCCTGGCCGGGGCGGTCCTCGTGGCGGTCCTCGCGGGGAGCCTCTGGCTGCGCACGGGGGACATCGCGCTCTGGGCCCGGGGAGCCGCCCCGGACCTGATCGGCCAGGCGCTCGACGACCGGGTCCCGCGTGTGACCGCCGCGGTCCTGGCCGGCGCGGCGCTCGGACTGGCCGGATGCGTCGTGCAGAGCGCGGTGCGCAACCCGCTGGCGGAGCCGGGTGTGCTCGGCATCACGGCGGGCGCCGGGCTGGGTGCGGCGAGCGTCGTCACGTCGGGACTGCCCGGCGGACGGCCGCTGCTCATCGCGGTCGCGGTCACGGCGGGGCTCGCCACGTTCGCGGTGATCGCCCTGCTTGCCTGGCGCGGCGGCTTCCTGCCCGACCGGTTCGTACTGATCGGCATCGGCTGCGGGTACGGCCTCAGCTCCGTCACCACCTTCCTCCTGCTGCGTGCCGACCCGTGGAACACGCCCCGGATCTTCACATGGCTGTCCGGCACGACCTACGGGCGCACGCTGCCCGACGTCGTACCGGTCGCGGTGGCCCTGGCGCTCGCCCTCCCCGTGCTGCTTGCCATGCGCGGCCAGCTCGACCTGCTCGCCGTCGACGAGGACACCCCGCGCATAGTCGGCGTCAGGCTGGAACGCGCACGCTTCACCGCACTGGCGATCGCCGCGGTGCTCGCGGCGCTCAGCGTGATCGCCGTCGGCGTCGTCGGTTTCGTGGGGCTCGTCGCCCCGCACCTCGCCCGGTCGCTGGTGGGCGCCCGGCACGGCCGTGCGATCCCGGTCGCGATGCTGCTCGGCGGACTGCTGGTGTGCGTGGCCGACGCCCTCGGCCGCACACTCGTCGCACCCGCCCAGATACCGGCGGGCCTCATGATCGCCCTCGTCGGTGCTCCGTATTTCATCTGGGTGCTCCGGCAGTCCCGCGCATGACACCGAACGGCACACCCACGTCGACCGGCACACCACCGCCACCATCCCGGGGCACGCAGCGCGGCGCCCCCCCTCCGCCCCGCCAGGAGTACCGGAATGCCGCCTCACCAGGAAGCGACCGTGAAGAGCAGCGTCGTCCCGTTCGACCCCGTCGCGTTGCCGATCCCGCTGAGGCGGCTCGGACACCGCGATGCGCTGGAGCGCTGGCGCGCGGCCGACCGTTCCGCGCACGCCCCGCACATCGTGGCCGTTCCCGGGGACGACGGCGAGGACTGGGCCGCTGCCGCGCTCGTGACGGCACGCCCGCACACGGCCTACCTGAAGATCGTCGATGCCGTCGGTGACGTGCCGGCGGCCGTCGACGCCGTGGTCTCCTACGCACGCCACCGGGGACTCGCGCAGGTCAAGTGGGAAGGGTGGACAGCGAGCGCCGAGATGGCCGCCGCCGTCGGCTTCGCCCCGCTGCGTGCTCCGCTCGCACAGGCGCAGGACGCGGGTGGGCCTGGTTCCGGCTACGTGCGCTGGCTGTGCGACGGTGCGGTGACCGAGCCCCCGTACTACGGGCAGACGACGCACTTCACGTGCGGGGCCGTCACCGCTCTGGTCGCGCAGGCACACGCGGGGGCGCTGCCGTGGGAGTCGCTCGACCGCCCGGCGGAGCTGACGCTGTGGCGCGACGCGACGAACTTCCCCGCGTGCGAGCCCGTCGGACTGGGCGTCGCCGTGCGCCGAGCGTGGCCGTCGTCCCCGGTCGCGATCTTTCTCGACGTGAAGCGGCCCGTCCTGCTCGACCACTATCCGGAGAGCGAGCAGGAGTGGCGTGCCGTGCTCCAACGCATGTCGCGGACGGACGCCGGACGGGTCGGTGTCCCGATCGACTCAGGCCTCCTGCCCATGACCGCGATCCGGAGCGCGATCGGCCGACGGGAGCATGTGCTGCTCCTGGTCTCGCTCGCCGGGATGCAGGGGTTCGACGTGCCGCACTGGGTGCTCTGCCACGGCGCCGTACCCGGCGCCGTCGTGATCGAGGACCCATGGGCCAACGCGTCCGCGGGAGACACCTGGGTCGACGCCCATCTGTTGCCCGTACCCGACGCGTCGCTTGACGCGATGTCGATGATCTCGCCGGACCGCTTCCGCGGTGCCGTGGTCATCGGCTGCCCGGAGCGGCGCGACACATCCTCTTCCGAGCCGGCCGATGAGTAGACCAGACATGACCGGAGCCGGGGCGTCACGCTAGGCCGACGACCAGCAGGACGAATGCCGCAACGATGACGCCGACGCGCGCATAGTGGAACCGGTCCCAGCGGACGATCTGCCGCTTCCAGTCCGCCGGGACGCTGTCGTGGGTCCACCGCGCGACGCGGGAGTTGATCGGGACCAGCAGGGCGATCGACATCAGCACGCTCAGGACGAGTAGGGCGGTGGCCGTGACGACGGGCCCCGCCCCCGCATCGCCCCGCGCCAGAACCGCCCAGGCGGTACCGAGCAGGACCGAGGCGATGTACCAGAACGGCATCACCCTGCCGAGGACACGCGCTCCGTCGCTCCGGGCCGCGAGACCGCCGTCGTTCGGCAGCCGGTGGAGGATCGGGTTGACGAAGGCCGCCACCGCGAACTCCACGCCCACCAACAGGCCGACCACCACGACCCTGACGATGGCTAGTGCGTTCTGCATGTCCCCTCCTGAGGTTCTCGGGCCCTTTTTCTAGCGTCGCTAGATTCTGATTCGATGCTAGACAGAGCGCTGCTCGAATGTCTAGCAAGGATAGAATCGAGCTATGTCGGTACAGGAGCGCAAAGAGCGCGAGCGGGCCCACCGCCACCAGCTGATCGTCGCGACCGCCCGTGAACTCGCCGAGTCCCAGGGCTGGGACGCCGTGACCACGCGCCGGCTGGCCGAGCGCATCGAGTACAGCCAGCCCGTGCTCTACAGCCACTTCCGCGGCAAGCGTGAGATCGTCGGGGCCGTAGCCCTGGAGGGCTTCGCCGAGCTGACGGCGGTGATCCGGCGCGCGGTGGCGGACCGGCCGGCAGGGCGGAACGCGGTGGCCGCCCTCGCGGAGGCGTACGTCGACTTCGCCGGGCGCAACCCCGCGCTCTACGACGCGATGTTCCTCCTCGACACCGGACTCCCGTTCGCCGACGCCGCGACACCGGCGCCGCTGCGCGAGGCCTTCGAGACGTTGCTCGACACCCTGAGTGACGTCGCGGGGGATGTCGAGCCGGCCCTGTTCGTCGAGGTTTTCTGGTCGGCCCTGCACGGCCTCGTCGCGCTCACACGCTCGGGCCGGATTCCCAGGACAGAGGCGTCGCGGCGGCTTGCTGTCCTGGTGGACCGGTTCGCGCAGAACTGACGACTGCCACAGCCACGGCCGCCCGCCGGGCCCACGGCACCTCCACTCGTCGGCGCCGCGACTGTTGACGTACCCAGGCCGTAGCCGGTAACTGTTTACACGTCGCCTTCAAACCGGTTTAAGGGCCGGTGTGCACCAGCCCGAAGCCGTGACCGAAACAGCACCCCGGAAGACCTCGTCAACCGACGCACGCGCCATACCGCAACGTTGTCAGGGCCTGGGTGCGTCTAAGGAGTCCACATGACCGAAAACGGAGTCGCACCCCTGCCCGATCGACGTCGAGTCCTACTCGGGGGCCTCGGGCTCGCCGCCGGTGTCGCCGGACTGACGCTGTCGGTGCCGACTCTCGCACGGGCCGCCGAAGCCAGTGGGAGTCAAGCCCTGGCGGATGACATTCAGCTCATCGTCGAACGCCTGCAGCAGCGGTTTCTGGCGCAGGGTGACCAGGTGAGGATCGCCAACGGCATCTTCCTCGCCCGTACGTCCGAGGCCCTGGCCTATGCCGAGTCCCTGCGTGCCGACGGCTCGTGGCCCAATGTGGACTACGCCGACACCACCAGTTCCGCCAACGGTCGGGTCTGGTCGCCGTATCACGCGCTGTACCGCATGATCGCGATGGCCCACGCCTACCGCGATCCGGACGCCGCGGGCTACGGCAAGCCGGAACTGATCGAGGCCTTGAACCGCGCACTGCTCCACTGGGACAGCGTCAAACCGACCAGCAAGAACTGGTGGGAAGTCGAGATCGGCAAGTCGATGGCCATGGGCCGGGTGTCGATCTTCGTCGGCGACGAACTCAGCGCCGAGGCGCGGGAGGTGACCTACGCGCACAACACCGGCCGCCTGGACCCGGTTGGCGCCAACGGCTCCTGGAGGACCGAGAACTACCTGTACGAGGCCGTCGCGAAGCGCGCGACCGCCGACATCGAGCAGGGTTACGCCACCATGTCGCAGACGATCGCCGTCGAGCGCAGCGGTAAGGTCGCCGAGGCCGTGCAGGTCGACTCGTCCTTCTGGGCGCATGGTGCGCAGCTCTACAGCGAGGGCTACGGCATGGCCCTGTTCACCATCGTCGCAGCCTGGGCCGATGTGGCGCGCGGCACCAGCTTCGCCTTCTCCCCTGATGACATCGACGCCGTCGCCTTCTACATCCTCGACGGGACCCGCTGGCTGATCCGCGGGGAGATCGGGATGATGTACCTTGGGTACCGTCCCCCCAACACCATCGACGGCATTACGAGTTATGCGGCCGACTTCCTGGAGCCGCTCGACCGGATGGTGCGCGCCGACGAGGCCAACTCGGCTGCGTACCAGAAACTGGCCGACAACATCCGCGGGAAGACCCGCGAGAACGGCGTCACCGGGCACAAGTACTTCTGGCGCTCGGAGTTCTCCTCACACCTGCGCGACCGGTACGGAATCTTCACCAGGCTCAATTCGCCGCGCATGGTCGGCGTCGAGTACCGCTCCACCTTGCGGCCCGAAGTCGGCAACGAGATCGACTGGAACGCACAGGGAGCCACCTCGATCCAGGTCACGAACCGGGAATACGACGATCTCGTACCCGCCTTCGACTGGTTCCACTACCCGGGTGTCACCGCGCCGTACGTCAAGGTCACGTCGGCGTCGGGAAAGCGCAACGCCGGCAGTTTCACCGGCGGCGTCTCCGACGGGCGCTACGGCGCCGCCGTCTACACCCTCGACCGGTCCTCGACCACCGGACGCAAGAGCTACTTCTACTTCGACGACGAGATGGTCGCGCTCGGCGCGGGCATCAGCTCCACCTCCGAGCACGCCGTCCACACGACCGTCAACCAGGGCGCGGCCCGGTCCAATGCCTCCGTCGGCGGCAAGGCCGTGCGCCCGGGGACCGATTCCGCCGCCACCCGGGCCTCATGGGCGTACAACGATGAGATCGGCTATGTCTTCCCCAAGGGCGGGCCGCTGAAGGTCTCGAACAAGGAGCAGACCGGGAGCTGGCTCGACCGTGATCCGGTGCAGCGGAATGCCTTCACCCTCTTCTTCGACCACGGCACCACCCCGGACGGCGCCGAGTACGCCTACATTGTCCTGCCCGGCGCGACACCCGCAAAGGTCCACGCCTACGCGGCCAGGCCCGCCGTCAAGATCCTGCGCAACGACGAGCAGGTCCAGGCAGTCCGCCACCCGCGGCTGCGGCTGACGATGGCGACCTTCCATGCCGCGGGCTCCCTCGACCTGGGAGCGGGCCGCGCGCTGCATGTCGATCAGCCCGCCATCGTCATACTCAACGAGGACGGCCGCTCCGCCGTGGTGAGCGTCGCCAACCCCGACCAGCCCGGCCTGACGGTCTCCGTCGTCCTCGCCGCACCCGGCCGCACCCGCCGCGCCAGCTTCCCGCTGGGCACCGGCCCGAACCTCGGCAAGACGGTGACGCAGCCTCTCAGGTGACGCGCTCCCCCGGACACAAACGGCGTGGGGGGGGGGGGGGGGCGCCCCCCCCCCCCCCCCCCCCCCGCCCGCGCCCGCCCCCCCCCCGCCCGCCCCCCCCCCCCCCCCCCCCCGCCCCCCGCCCCCCCCCCCCCACAAACAC